>NZ_JBITIE010000002.1:0-416548 GCF_044458665.1 Streptomyces sp. NPDC050422 | reverse complement strand
CCCCCCCCCCGCCCCCCCCGGCCCCCCCCCCCCGCGCCCCCCCCCCCCCCCCCCCCCCCCCCCCCCCCCCGGTTACGGGACGGGGCGGGGTGGGGCAAGGCCCGCCGCAGGCGCCCCCACCCGACCTCCGGCCGCGCCCCTCCGGCCCCACCCCAACGCCCCGCCCCTACGCCCCGCCCCCCGAAATATCCGCATACCGCTGCACCCACGCATGCATCGCGATCGCCGCCGCAGCCCCCGCGTTGATCGACCGCGTAGACCCGAACTGCGCGATCGAGCACACCATCGAGGCGTGCTTGCGGGC
Source organism: Streptomyces sp. NPDC050422 (assembly GCF_044458665.1). NCBI lineage: Bacteria > Bacillati > Actinomycetota > Actinomycetes > Kitasatosporales > Streptomycetaceae > Streptomyces > Streptomyces sp. NPDC050422. The sequence continues at coordinate 416,244 of NZ_JBITIE010000002.1, read as the reverse complement.
CTCCTCGGTCAGCCCGGGCCCCTCCTGCCCGAAGAGCAGCACACACCGCCGCGGCAGCTCGGTCCGCTCCAGCGGCACCGCGCCCGGCAGATTGTCGATCCCGATGATCGGCAGCCCTTCGACCGCCGCCCAGGCGGTCAGCTCCGCGGTGTCCGAGTGGTGACGGACATGCTGGTAGCGGTCGGTGACCATCGCTCCGCGACGGTTCCAGCGCCGCCGCCCCACGATGTGCACCTCCTTGGCAAGGAAGGCGTTCGCGGTGCGTACGACGGAACCGATATTGAAGTCGTGGCCCCAGTTCTCCACCGCCACGTGAAAGTCGTGCCGCCGCAGATCGAGATCGGCGACGATCGCCTCGCGGGTCCAGTAGCGGTACTCATCGCCCACGTTGCGCCGGTCGCCGTGGGCGAGCAGCTCGGGGTCGTACCGCTCACCCACGGGCCAGGGCAGCGGGTGCGGCCCGACACCGATCTCCGTCCCGAACCCCTCGTCGTACTGCGCCGGCTCGCCCGCACCATCGGTGCTGCCTGTACTGCCTGTCTCGCTGCTCACCCGACGAGCGTATGGCCCTCGCCGTCACGGCGCTGCGGTGCCTCCCGCCCCTCGGCACCGGCATCCGCACCGGCATCCGCGCCTACACCCACATCCGCACCGACACCCGCACCGTCCCGCGGCCCCGGCACCTTGCCGCGTCGCCGGAGCAGCAGATCCCGCCCGAGCACCGTCTTGCCCCCGAGCCACACGAGGAAGACGGTCGGCAGGAAGACGGCGTCCGCGGCGATCATGGCCATAGAGAAGAAGGGCAGCCCCAGCAGCAGGGCGATGCCCGCGTGCTCGCAGATCATCACGACGAGCAGCACGTTCTTGACGCGCCGGTTGAACAGGGTGAAGGGGAAGGCAACCTGCACGACGACGGTGGCGTACGTCAGCACCATCACCATCACACCGCTCGACGCGAGAAGGTCCGAGAGACCGGGCCACGGCGTGAAGTAGTCGAGATTGAGCGGGTAGTACAGCGCCGTGCCGTCCTGCCAGCGCGAACCCTGGATCTTGTACCAGCCCGCGGTCGCGTAGATCAGACAGACCTCGGCCATGATCACGACGAGCGTGGCGTTGTGCGCGAGGTTGGCGATGACGTCGAGCAGAGTGCGCGGCTCGCTGTCCGGTGCGTACCGGTTCACGGCCCACCAGACGCCATGGCCGATCCACAGGATCCAGAAGAAGACCGGCAGCCAGGTGGTTCCGCCCAGGCTCCCCGTCACCGTGGCCCCGCAGAGGACCGCGCCGAGGACCACCCACAGCAGCGGGCCGACGACACCGCCCCTGCGCGGGTCGCCGCCGGCCGAGCGCCGAGCGCGGCGCGCGTCCAGGGACCAGACCTGTCCGCACCGGGTCAGCACCAGGTAGATCGCCATGAGGTGGATGACGTTGTCGCCGCCGTCCCCCATGAAGATGCTGCGGTTCTGCAGGGAGAGCACACCGGCCATGAAAAGGACGGACATGGCCCGGGTGTGCCAGCCCACCATCAACAGCGCGGCGGCGACCAGGGCCAGCGCGTACACGATCTCGAACCAGACGGCGCTGTCCGACCACATGAGCGTGGTGAAGGCCTGGTTGCCGGAGATGAGCTGGTGCGCCATGTCCCAGCGCCACGGGGCGTCGGGGCCGTACATCTCGTGCCGGTGCGGAATTTCGCGCAGCAGGAACAGGAGATACGTGCCGGCGAAGCCGATCCGGATGACGGCGCTCTGGTACGGCCCCAGGGATACGGCCGTGATGCGCTGGATACCGCGGGCGAGCGTGCGGTCGGAGCCGGGTGTGCTCACTGGTCCGCCTCCTCGGAGGCGGCCGAGCCCTTGGGCAGGTCGGCCGCGGTAACGGTCCACCAGGGCAGTACCCGGTAGGACGGTTTGGTGCTGATCTTCTCGCCGCTCCACGCGGGGGCCGCCACGGACCGGACCTCGGACCGGACCTGGATCCTCAGGATGTTGCCGCCGTAGTCGTGCTCACTGAGACGCAGCATCACGATGCGCCGAATGTACTGCTCGGAGAGTTCGCCACGCAGCCCGTTGGCCCGGTTCTGGTTGTCGTGCGAACCGAGGTAGAAGTCCCATCCCCGGCGGAGTTCGTTCTGCTGGACGTGGCTGGGCAGCGGATTGCCGCGTATCGCCTCGGCGTCCTCGCCCGAGAGGCTCATCCATGGGGTGGTCCGCCGCTTGTCGGGGCCGGATATCTCGGCACGCACGTGCACGACGACGTTCTGCTGCAGGGGATTGGGTGCGAAGAGCTTCCAGTTCTGCTCGAACTCGGGGTAGATCCACTGGTCGACCGCCTCGCCGTGCTGTTTGGTCAGCGTGTTGGAGGGGGCGACGTGCAGGAACACCATGGCCATCTGCGCGCAGGCGATCAGCCCGATCACCGACAGCGCCACAGCGGCGACGACCTGGTACGGAAACGAGAGCCCGGCCATACCGACACGGGGCTCAGGGCCGACGCGGGGCTCAGGGCCGACGCGGGGCTCAGGGCCGACGCGGGGGGCCTCGGGACCAACGCGGGGGGCCGGGGGGCCCGAATCGGTACGGGCGTCCGATTGAGCGCGGGGCTCGGGAACCGTCCGTGTACGGGGGTCGGTCACGCTCTCGTCCCCGCCAGTGACGCTCTCACCGACGCCCCCGCCGACGCCCTTGTCGTCGTACGAATCCATCCCGCCCCGATCCCCGTCGATCCCGGTCAGTTATCCACAGGGTTGACACCCTACGGGCCGCAGACTCACCATTGAAGACATTGAACCGAACGATCGGTCGGTAGGGAGTCCGGGATGGCGGCAGTGACTGCGGGCCAGACAGCGCAGGCGACAGCAGGCAGTACCGATGGGGCGGACGGGGCCCTGGAGGCGGCGTTCGACGCGGCGGTGGCGGCCGACGAGCGCATCGAGCCGCGTGACTGGATGCCGGACGCCTACCGCGCCTCCCTGGTCAGGCAAATGGCGCAGCACGCCCACTCCGAGATCATCGGCATGCAGCCGGAGGCCAACTGGATCACCCGTGCACCCTCGCTCCGCCGCAAGGCCATCCTGATGGCCAAGGTGCAGGACGAGGCGGGACACGGGCTGTATCTGTACAGCGCGGCGGAGACCCTCGGCACGGGCCGCGAGGAGCTGCTCGACAAACTGCACGCGGGCCGCCAGCGGTATTCATCGATCTTCAATTACCCGACCCTGACCTGGGCGGACGTCGGCGCCATCGGCTGGCTCGTGGACGGTGCCGCGATCACCAACCAGGTGCCGCTCTGCCGCTGCTCCTACGGTCCCTACGCCCGGGCCATGGTCCGCATCTGCAAGGAGGAGTCCTTCCACCAGCGCCAGGGCTACGAGCTGCTGCTCGCCCTGAGTCAGGGGACTCCGGCACAGCACGAGATGGCCCAGGACGCCGTGAACCGGTGGTGGTGGCCGTCCCTGATGATGTTCGGCCCGCCGGACGACGCCTCGTCGCATTCGGCCCAGTCGATGACCTGGAAGATCAAGCGGCATTCCAACGACGAGCTGCGGCAGCGCTTCGTCGACATCTGCGTCCCGCAGGCCGAGGTCCTGGGCCTCACCCTCCCCGACCCGGACCTCCGGTGGAACGAGGAGCGCGGTCAGCACGATTTCGGGGCGATCGACTGGACGGAGTTCCAGGAGGTCCTGAAGGGCAACGGGCCGTGCAACGAACAACGCCTCACCCAGCGCCGCCGGGCACATGAGGAAGGCGCCTGGGTCCGGGACGCGGCCGCCGCGTACGCCCGGAAGCACACCGCCGTACGGAAGCACACCGATGCACCGAACACCGATGTACTGAAAACGGCTGCAGCGAACACGGCTGCAGCGAACGGGGAGGCGACAGCATGAGCAGCTCGACCGACTGGCCGCTGTGGGAGGTGTTCGTGCGCTCCCGGCGCGGGCTCTCCCACACCCACGCCGGCAGCCTGCACGCCCCGGACGCCGAGATGGCCCTGCGCAACGCACGCGATCTGTACACGCGCCGCTCCGAGGGCGTCTCCCTCTGGGTGGTGCCGTCCAGCCAGATCACGGCGTCCTCGCCGGACGAGAAGGACACGTTCTTCGAACCGGCGGGTGACAAGCCCTACCGGCACCCGACCTTCTACGCGATCCCGGACGGGGTGAAGCACCTGTGACCGCCGCCCTCGCCCTCGGCGACGACGCGCTGGTGCTGTCGCACCGGCTGGGGGAGTGGGCGGGCCACGCCCCGGTGCTGGAGGAGGAGGTGGCCCTCGCCAACATCGCCCTGGACCTGCTGGGTCAGGCCCGGATCCTGCTCTCCCTGGCGGGTGACGAGGACGAGCTGGCGTACCTGCGCGAGGAGCGCGCCTTCCGCAACGTTCAGCTGGTCGAGCAGCCCAACGGCGACTTCGCCCACACCATCGCCCGCCAGCTGTACTTCTCGGTCCACCAGCACGGCCTGTACGAGCGGCTGGCAGCCGGGGACGGCGAGTTCGCGGGTCTGGCGGCCAAGGCCGTCAAGGAGGTCGCCTACCACCGCGACCACGCCGAGCAGTGGACCCTGCGCCTCGGGGACGGCACGCCCGAGAGCCACGAGCGCATGCAGCACGGGGTGGACGCCCTGTGGCGCTACACCGGCGAGCTGTTCCAGCCCGTCGAAGGCGTCGACGTGGATTGGCAGGCGCTGCACAGCCGCTGGCTGGAATCCATCACCACCGTGCTGGAACGGGCCACGCTGACTGTTCCCACAGGCCCGCAGACCGGAGCCTGGACGGCCGGAGCAGGCCGGCAGGGCATCCACACGGAGCCCTTCGGCCGGACGATCGCCGAGATGCAGCACCTGCACCGCAGCCACCCGGGGGCGTCATGGTGACCTGGACGCCGCTGGAGGAGGAGCTGCGGAGCCTCGCGGGCGCCGTCCCCGACCCGGAGCTGCCCGTCCTGACCCTGGAGGAGCTGGGCGTGCTCCGGGGCGTGGAGGTGCTCGCACCGGGCCGCGTCACAGTGCGGCTCACCCCGACGTACACCGGCTGCCCGGCGATAGAGACCATGTCCACGGACATCGAGCGGGTACTGCACGACCACGGCATGACCGAGGTCTCCGTGGTCACGGTCCTCTCCCCTGCCTGGTCCACGGACGACATCAGCGCCGAAGGTCGGCGCAAGCTCGCCGAGTTCGGCATAGCGCCCCCAAGACCGCACGACACCGAACGGCCCTCAGCAGGGTCGTCAGCGGGGCCCGTGCCACTCACCCTGTCGGTGCGCTGTCCGCACTGCGGCTCGACCGACACGGAGCTTCTGAGCCGCTTCTCGTCGACCGCCTGCAAGGCGCTGCGCCGCTGTGTGTCGTGCCGCGAACCGTTCGACCACTTCAAGGAGTTGTAGATGTTCCATCCGCTCCGGGTCAGCGCGATCGAGCGGCTCACGGACGATTCGGTGGCCGTCACCTTCGCCGTGCCGCCGCAGCTTCGCGAGACCTTCCGCCACAAGCCCGGCCAGCATCTCAATGTGCGCTACACCGTCGGCGGCGAGGAGGTCCGGCGTTCGTACTCGATCTGTGCACCGGCCACCGAGCAACCGGCCGACCCCGCGCTCCGGGTGGGCATCCGGCTCGTCGACGGCGGCGCGTTCTCCACGTACGCGCTCAAGGAACTGGCGGTCGGCGACCAGGTGGAGGCGATGCCTCCGATGGGCCGCTTCGTGCTCGCACCACGCGCCGGGCAGTTCGCGGCGATCGTCGGCGGGAGCGGCATCACCCCCGTGCTGTCCATCGCGGCGACCCTGCTGGCCCGGGAGGCCGACGCCTCGTTCTGCCTGATCCGGAGCGACCGGACCGCCGCGTCGACGATGTTCCTGGACGAGGTCGCCGACCTCAAGGACCGCTATCCGGACCGGTTCCAGCTGGTCACCGCGCTCTCCCGGGAGGAACAGCAGGCGGGCCTCCCCTCCGGCCGGCTCGATCGCGTAAGGCTCACCGGACTGCTGCCCGCGCTCCTGCCGGTGGCCGGGATCGAGGGCTGGTACCTGTGCGGTCCGCTCGGCCTGGTCCGGGCCGCCGAGGGCGCGCTGAACGGCCTGGGGGTCGACCGGACCCGAATCCACCAGGAGATCTTTCACGTCGCGGACAGCCCGGAAGCATCCGCCGGGCCACGGGTCGAGGCCTCCGCGCACAGCACGCTCACGGCGACCCTGGACGGCCGCTCGGGCAGGTGGCCGGTGCAGGAGGGCGAGTCCCTGCTGGAGACGGTCCTGCGGAGCCGTTCCGACGCGCCGTACGCCTGCAAGGGCGGGGTGTGCGGGACCTGCCGGGCCTTCCTGGTCTCGGGCGAGGTGCGGATGGACCGCAACTTCGCGCTGGAGCCGGAGGAGACGGACGCGGGGTATGTGCTGGCCTGCCAGTCCCATCCAGTGACCGGGGAGGTGGAGCTCGACTTCGACCGCTGACCCGTGGTGGCCGGTGGCCGCACTCCGGCCGGGCTGTTCCCTTCTCGTAGAACCTGTTCTATCTTGACGCTCCGTCAGGTCCGGGTACGGGCGCAGCGGTTCGCGGGAGGCCAGGACAGTGGACTTCACCTTCACCGAGGAACAGCAGGCAGCCACCGAGGCGGCACGGGCGGTCTTCTCGGGCGTCGCCCCCGATGCGGTGCCCAGCCCCGCGCTCGTCCCGGGGGCGGTGGCCGAGGACATCGACCGCCCGCTGTGGGCAGGGCTCGCCGCCGGCGACCTGCTGAGCCTGACGCTGGACCCGGAGCACGGCGGGGCGGGCCTCGATCTCGTGGCGCTCTGCCTGGTGCTGCGTGAGTCCGCGAAAGTTCTGGCCCGGGTTCCGCTGCTGGAGACGTGCGCGGTCGCGATGGCGATCCAGCGCTACGGCGACCAGGGCCTGGCGGCCGAACTGCTGCCACGCGTCGGCCGGGGCGACCTGGTCCTCACGGTCGGCGCCAACGGCCGCACCGGCCACGATCCGGCCGAACTCGCCGTCACCGCACGGCCGGACGGCGACGGCAGTACCAGCAACGACAACAACGACAGCACCCACAACAGCGGCGGCGGCATCCGAGCAGCCTCCTGGGTACTCGACGGCGTGCAGTCAGGGGTGCCGTGGGCGCAGACCGCCGACTGGATCGCGGTGCCCGCCCACACCGGGGACGGCCGCGCGGTGCTGGCCCTGGTCCGCCACGACGACGACGGGGTCACCATCGCCGAGCAGGTCTCCACCAACGGCGAACTCTTCGGCGAGGTAGGGCTGACCGCGGTCCGGATCGAGGCCCGCCGGCTGATCGACGCGGCCGACGCCTGGGAATGGCTGCGCTCCGTGCTCACCACGGGTACGTGCGCACTGGCGCTGGGCCTCGGCGAGGCCGTCCTGGCCATGACGAGCCAGTACACCGGCAAGCGCGAACAGTTCGGGTTCCCCATCGCCACCTTCCAGGCAGTCGCCGTACAGGCCGCGGACCGCTACATCGACCTGCGGGCCATGGAGGTGACCCTCTGGCAGGCGGCCTGGCGGATCGCCGTCGGCGGGAGCGGCGCACTGCCACCGGCAGGCGATGTCGCGGTGGCGAAGATCTGGGCGTCCGACGGGGTCCGCCGGGTCGTGCAGACGGCGCAGCACCTGCACGGCGGCTTCGGCGCGGACACCGACTACCCACTGCACCGCTTCCACGCCTGGGCGAAGCAGATCGAGCTCTCCCTCGGCCCGGCAGCCGCCCACGAGGAGGCCCTGGGCGACCTGCTGGCCGCGCACCCCCTCGACTGACGCCGACGCCCACCGTCGAGCAGACGGGAACAGCCCGAGGCCGGCGGCCGGCAACGGCGACCGACAACCGGCAACCGGCAACCCGCAACCGGCAAGGTCGGACGACGAGTCATACGACGAAGGCGGGGGCTCCGTTGTCGGTGACCATCGGGCGTCCCGCACCGTCCCACGCGAGCATGCCGCCGTCGATGTTCACGGCGTCGATGCCTTGCTGCACCAGGTACTGGGTGACCTGGGCGGACCGGCCGCCGACCCGGCACATCACGTGCACGCGCCGGCCGTCCTCCACCGCTTCGGTCAGCTCACCGAAGCGGCCCACGAAGCCGCTCATCGGAATGTGCAGGGCGCCGTCGACGTGCCCGGCCGCCCATTCGTCGTCCTCCCGGACGTCCAGCACGAACCCGTCCGCCGGCACCGCTGTGACGTCAACCGCGGGAAGCGGGGCGAAATTCATGGGTCATGCCTTCTCTCGTCCGAATGCGTACTGCGTACTTACGTACTGAAGTCACCGGAAACGCTAATGCACCAGACCGGCCAGTTCGGTCTCCCGCAGCGATACCTCGCCCAGCAGCTGCTCGGCGATCTCTTCCAGCAGGTGATCCGGATCGTCGGGCGCCATCCGCAGCATGGCCCCGATCGCGCTCTCCTCCAGCTCCTGGGCGAGCACCGTCAGCAGTTCCTTGCGCTGGGTCAGCCAGTTCAGCCGCGCATAGAGCTCGTCGGCCTCGCTGAGCTCCGTCTCGGGCTGGACGGGGCCGGCCGCCCACTCCTGGGCCAGTTCCCTGAGCAGCGCCTCGTCGCCACGCCCGTAGGCAGCGTTGACGCGGGTGATGAACTCGTCCCGCCGGGCCCGCTCGGTCTCGTCCTGGGCGAGGTCCGGATGGGCCTTGCGCGCCAGTTCGCGGTACAGCTTGCGTGCCTCGTCGGTCGGCCGGACCCGCTTCGGCGGCCGGACCGGCTGCTCGGTCAGCATGGCAGCGGCCTCCGGCGACAGGCCGTCGGAGTCGATCCAGTCGTGGAACAGCTCGTCGACCCCCGGCATGGGCATCACCATCGCCCGGGCGTCCTGCGCCTTGCGCAGATCGTCCGGATCGCCCGTCCGGGCCGCCCGCGCCTCCGCGATCTGCGCGTCGAGCTCGTCGAGCCGTGCGTACATCGGGCCCAGCCGCTGGTGATGCAGCCGGGAGAAGTTCTCGACCTCGACGCGGAACGTCTCCACCGCGATCTCGAACTCGATCAAAGCCTGCTCGGCCACCCGCACGGCATGCGCCAGCCGCGCCTCGGGACGCGCCTGCCCGGCGGACGCACCCGCCGCAGCCGCATCCGCGTCGTCAGGCCCACCAGTAGTCGCACCGGCGTCGACGCCTCCCGCGGCACCGGCACCGCCGCCGGCGGGCGTACCGGCACCGCTTCCGGCGCCGGGGCCGTCCGCTTGCGCCTCGGCAGGGGAGCCGGGCTGCTCGTCCTGCAGGGCGTTGTCCTGCCGGGCATCGTCGTTCCGGGTGGTCGGCACCCCGGCGGCTTCGTGGGTCACCCGTCCAGCGTATGGCCCCGGCCCGGGTGCCGAGGACGCACGGTCCGCGCAGGGTGCGTCACACGCCCTTCTCGGCGCCGATCCGCCCTGCTCCGATGGCCCGCACCAGCTCCGCGTGATCCGCCTCGGTACGGTCCGCGTACGTCACCGCGAACTCCGCCACAGCCTCGTCCAGCTCGTCGTTCTTTCCGCAGTACCCGGCGATCAGCCGTGGATCGGCGCTGTGGGCATGGGCCCGCGCCAGCAGCGCACCGGTCATCCGGCCGTAGTCGTCGACCTGGTCGGCCGCCAGCGCCGCCGGGTCGACGCTGCCCTTCCGGTTCCTGAACTGCCGCACCTGGAAGGGCCGTCCCTCGACGGTCGCCCAGCCGAGCAGAATGTCGCTGACGACCTGCATCCGCTTCTGCCCGAGCACCACCCGGCGCCCCTCGTGCACCACCTCCGGCACATCGAACCCCACAGCGGGCAGGTGGGGCGCCAGGACCGAGGGCCGGGCCTCCTTCACCTGCAGGACCAGCGGCTCGCCCCGGTGATCCAGCAGCAGCACCACGTACGACCGGGTGCCCACGCTCCCCGTGCCGACCACCCGGAACGCCACATCGTGAATCGCGTACCGCGCCAGCAGCGGCACCCGGTCCTCCGAGACGGTCCCCAGGTAGTCACCGAGCCCCGCCGCCACGGCCGCGGCCTCCGCGTCCGGCACCCGGCGCAGCACGGGCGGCGCGTCGACGAACCGGCGTCCGCCGTCCCCGGCGTCCTCCGTGGACTTCGCGGCGAAGCGGGCACTGGTGTTGTTGCGCGCCTTCTCCGACACCCGCTCCAGGGTGCCCAGCAGATCCCGCGCGTCCGTGTGCGAGACCAGTTCCTCGTCCGCGATGGCGTTCCACGCATCCAGCGCGGGCAGCCGGGCCAGCAGCCGCATCGTCCGCCGGTACGCACCCACCGTGTCGTACGCGCCCCTGCGGCAGGTGTCCTCGTCCGCGCCTGCCTCGCGGCCCGCGAGCACCAGCGAGGTGGCGAGACGCTTGAGGTCCCACTCCCAGGGGCCCACCGCGGTCTCGTCGAAGTCGTTCAGGTCCATGACGAGGTTGCCCCGGGCGTCTCCGTACAGCCCGAAATTCGCCGCGTGGGCGTCGCCGCAGAGCTGGGCGGCGACCCCCGTGACGGGCGTCCCCACCAGGTCATGGGCCATCAGGCCCGCCGAACCCCGCAGAAAGGCGAAGGGCGTGGCGGCCATCCGCCCCACACGCATCGGTGTGAGGTCCGGCACCCGGCCCTGATTCGACTCCTCGACCGCCCGCACGGCGTCGGGCCGCCCCGCGGGCAGAACCAGGGCGGCGTGGGAGGAGCGGGGCACCCGCCCGCGCAACGCCTTGCCGGCCTCTCTCGGCGACAGCGTTGTACTCCGGTCCTCAGGGTCCGCGCGGCGGGCGAACCCCGGCACGACCGGAATACGGGCACCGTCCTTCACGCCCCGCTGTACCGGCACGGTCGCTTCGATCTCGCTCATGGCGCGCAGCCTCCCCCGACCGCACCCGGCGCCGCCATCGACGTCCGGCGTCCCGGTCCCACATCAACTGGCGAAGACGGTACCGCTGCCCACCGGCACGCGGGGGCGGTCTAGGTCCTGTCTGGAGTTCCCCCGCGGCGTCACGGCGTCCGGCACCGCCGCCTCCGGCGCTGGAACTCCAGACAGGACCTAGCAGCTTCCGAGGTCGTCCTTCAGGTGGGTTTCGGCCCAGCTCCCCAGTTCCTTGAGGGCGGGTTCCATCGCGGCACCGGCCGGCGTCAGGCGGTACGACACCCGCAGCGGGGGCCCCTCGTCGACCTCACGGACCACCAGCCCCGCCGCTCCCAGTTCGGTCAGCCGGTCCGAGAGCATGCGCTCACTGATGCCCGGAATGGCTCGCCGCAGGTCGGCGAAGTGCACCGGATGCTGCATCAGCACGGAGACGATCGGCCCGGTCCAGCGCTTACCGAACAGCTCGAAGACGCGGCTGATGCCCACGTCCACCCGCCTGCACGCCTGCTCGTTGTGATCCGCCATCCGTCCAGAGTACTGCGCACACATGAGTACCTTACTTTTCGTAAGTCACTATGTTATTACTAGGTGCGTACGAAATACTGGACCGCCCACCGGCCCACCCCTCACCGAACCATGGAGACCCTCATGGCCACCCTCCTGCACCTTGACTCCGCCGTCTTTCCCCAGGGCTCCGCGTCGCGCGAGGTCACGGCCGCCTTCGTACAGACCTGGCGCGAGCAGCACCCCGACGGGAAGGTCATCTACCGCGACCTCGCCGCCGAGCCCCTGCCGCACCTGAACGCCGAGGCCGTCGCAGCCGGGGTCGCACACCCGCTGCGCGGCGAGCTCGCCACGGAACTCTCCGCCGCGGACGCGGTCCTGATCGGCGCCCCGATGTACAACTTCACGATTCCGTCGACGCTCAAGGCCTGGCTCGACCACGTGATCATCGTCGGCCACAACGTCGGCCCCGACAGCCCGGTGGCCGGCACCCCGATCACCGTCGTCGCCAGTCGCGGCGGCTCGTACGCCGCGGGCACTCCGCGCGAGGACGCCGAGTTCGTACAGAACTATCTGGCGACGCTGCTGACGTCCATGTTCGCCGCCGAGGTCGACTTCATCGTCCCGGAGCTCACCCTGGCCCACAGCAAGCCGGAGATGGCCGAGCTCATCCCGCTCGCCGACTCCTCCCGCGCCAAGGCGTTCACCGACGCCACGGAGAAGGCCAAGGCCCTCGCCTCCCGCCTCGCCGCCTGACAACCGGAGCGCGGCGGACAGAAGCAGACGGAAAGGGCGGGGGCCCGCGGACCCCGGCCCTTTCTGCACGGCAGCCCCGACCTCGCCACCCTCGTCACCCCACCCGAGGGCCCGAATCGGGCGTTTCACGTGAAACCAAGCACCCGCGACAAATACTCCCGGCACTGCCCGGCAGACCCGACAGCCCACCCGGGACCAGAAACGAAGAAGCCCCACAGGCCGATGGCCTGTGGGGCTTCTCTCTTGTGCGCGAGGGGGGATTTGAACCCCCACGTCCCTAAGGACACTGGCACCTGAAGCCAGCGCGTCTGCCGTTCCGCCACTCGCGCATGAGTGGTGTTTCCGGACTCTCACTTGTTCTGCGAGCGCCTGGCGACAAACGGAAGATTAGCACGCTGGACAGGGTGGATTCACATCCGTTTGTTTCGCCGAACGTCCGGAGGGAACCGGGAACCCGGAGCCGCCGCCCCCCACTCCTCCTGAGTGCACCCAAGGTGCGGGACACTGTCAGGAGGCCGCCTCTACGATCCGTGTGAGGGGGGACACTCCTCCACAGTGCAGACAAGGGGAACCAGCCGATTTCCCGACGCGTGGATACGATCAGTAGGCAGTACAGGGACGACGACAACGGAGGAGGTGCCCCATGGGAGTCATGAAGCGTTTCGAGCAGCGTCTCGAAGGTCTGGTCAACGGCACCTTCGCCAAGGTCTTCAAATCCGAGGTCCAGCCGGTCGAGATCGCCGGTGCCCTCCAGCGGGAGTGCGACAACAACGCCACCATCTGGAACCGCGAGCGGACCGTCGTCCCCAACGACTTCATCGTCGAGCTCAGCGCCCCCGACTACGAGCGGCTCAGCCCGTACTCAGGACAGCTGGGCGACGAGCTCTCCGGACTGGTCCGGGACTACGCCAAGCAGCAGCGGTACACCTTCATGGGCCCCATCAAGGTCCACCTGGAGAAGGCGGACGACCTCGACACCGGCCTGTACCGGGTGCGCAGCCGCACCCTGGCGTCGAGTTCGTCACAACAGGACCAACCGGGCCAGCCGGGCCAGCAGGCGTTCCAGAACCAGCCGGGCCCGCAGGCCGCACCGCCCGCCCATCCCGGGCACGGGCGCCCCCAAGCCCCCGGAGGCTACGGCTACCCCCCCACCTCCGCTCCGCCCATGCCCGCGGCCCCGCCGCCGGGCGGCAGGCACGGCGGGTCCCCCGGACCCGACCGGCGTCCGCCGGCCACCCCCAGCCCCCTGCCGAACACGCAGGTGCGACGCTGGATCGAGATCAACGGCACCCGCCATCAGATCTCCCGGCCGACGCTCGTGATGGGACGCAGCACCGAAGCCGACGTGCGGATCGACGATCCCGGCGTCTCCCGACGGCACTGTGAGATCAGGACCGGAACGCCCTCGACGATCCAGGATCTCGGGTCTACCAACGGCATCGTGGTAGACGGGCAGCACACAACCCGCGCTACGCTCCGCGACGGCTCGCGGATCGTCGTGGGCAACACCACCATCGTTTACCGGCAAGCCGAAGGGTGAAGCGGGGGCAATGTCAGAGCTGACCCTTACGGTCATGCGGCTAGGTTTCCTGGCTGTTCTGTGGCTGTTCGTGATCGTGGCCGTCCAGGTCATTCGAAGTGACCTGTTCGGAACGCGCGTCACGCAGCGCGGCTCACGCCGCAATGCTGCCGACGCACGGCCTCCACAGGCACGCCAGACCGCTGCGGCACCGCCGCAGCAACGCCAGCAGCCCGGCCGCCAGCGCCGCGGAGCACCGACAAAGCTGGTCGTGTCCGAGGGGACACTGACCGGCACCACGGTGGCGCTCCAGGGCCAGACCATCACACTGGGCCGGGCCCATGATTCAACGATCGTCCTGGACGACGACTACGCGTCCAGCAGGCATGCCAGGATCTACCCCGACCGTGACGGCCAGTGGATCGTCGAGGATCTCGGGTCCACCAACGGCACGTATCTGGACCGGACCCGTCTCACCACCCCGACGCCTGTTCCGCTGGGCGCGCCGATCCGTATCGGCAAGACCGTCATCGAGCTGCGGAAGTAGTACGACAATGAGCGAGCGGAGCGAGCGAGCCGCAGGGGCCCGGGCATCGGACCCGGCCAGGCTCCCGACCGGAGGGTGGGCAGTGTGGCTCGAGACCGGCTGTACCCCGAACCGACGGGCGAGGTGCGCATGAGTCTTTCCCTGCGCTTCGCCGCCGGATCGCACAAGGGCATGATCCGGGAGGGCAACGAGGACTCCGGCTATGCCGGACCGCGTCTGCTCGCCATCGCCGACGGCATGGGCGGCCAGGCAGCCGGTGAGGTCGCCAGCTCCGAGGTGATCTCCACGCTCGTCCAGCTCGACGACGACGTGCCCGGCTCCGACATCCTCACCTCGCTCGGTACGGCGGTCCAGCGGGCCAACGACCAGCTGCGGATGATGGTCGAGGAGGACCCCCAGCTGGAGGGCATGGGCACCACGCTCACCGCACTCCTGTGGACGGGGCAGCGCCTCGGCCTCGTACACGTCGGCGACTCGCGCGCCTACCTGCTGCGGGACGGCGTCCTGACGCAGATCACGCAGGACCACACGTGGGTCCAGCGGCTGGTCGACGAGGGCCGGATCACCGAGGAGGAGGCCACCACCCACCCGCAGCGCTCTCTGCTGATGCGCGCGCTGGGCAGTGGCGACCACGTCGAACCCGATCTCTCCATCCGTGAGGTCCGGGCCGGCGACCGCTATCTGATCTGCTCCGACGGGCTCTCCGGCGTCGTCTCCCACCAGACGATGGAGGAGACGCTCGCCAGCTACCAGGGCCCGCAGGAGACCATCCAGGACCTCATCCAGCTCGCCCTGCGCGGCGGCGGTCCGGACAACATCACCTGCATCGTCGCCGACGTCCTCGACGCCGACAGCAACGACACCCTGGCCGGTCAGCTCAACGACACCCCGGTCATCGTCGGAGCCGTCGCGGAGAACCAGGCCGCCCAGCTGAACGACGGCGGCGCCATGGAGACCCCCGCCGGACGCGCGGCCGGTCTCGGCCGCACCGTCCCGCCGCCCTCGGGCGGCTTCGGCCCTCCCGGCAGCGGTGAGGACGTCGGCTACGACGGAGTGCCGGACGGGGCCTTCGGGTCCTACTCCGACGACGACTTCGTCAAGCCCGGCGGCCGCAAGTGGCTCAAGCGGTCCGTGTACATCGTGCTCGCCCTGGCGGTCATCGGCGGCGGTCTGTACGGCGGTTACCGCTGGACCCAGACCCAGTACTTCGTCGGCGCGAAGAACGACAACGTCGCGCTGTACCGGGGCATCAGCCAGGACCTCGCGTGGGTCTCGCTCTCGAAGGTCGAGAACGACCACCCCGAGATCGAACTCAAGTACCTCCCGCCCTACCAGCGCAAGCAGGTCGAGGCGACCATCGCCGAGGGCAGCCTGGCCGACGCCCGCGAGAAGATCACCGAACTCGCGACCCAGGCGACCGCATGCAAGAAGGACGCACAGCGCCGCGCAGCCGAGAAGAACGCCCCCAGTGGCGAGGGCCAGGCCGGCGGTACGGACACGGACGCCACCAAGACGTCCACGGCGTCCGGCACCACCAAGACCAAGCAGACTTCAGCGACTCCCACTCCCGGTCCCAGCCTCTCGGAGGAAGAGAAGAAGCTGGTCCCGCAGTGCGGTAAGCAGTAAAGCCGTAGGGGGCCTTCAGCACCATGAGCGTTGTCACCAACACGACCACGATCGGCGCGATCGACGCGCCGAGCCGGCGCAACACCGAACTGATGATGATGGTCTTCGCCATCGGCATCTCGGTGTTCGCCTACGCCAACGTGGGCCTCGCGATCGACGGCTCGCTGCCTTCCGGCATGATCGGATACAGCCTCGGCCTGATCCTGCTCGGCGGCGTGGCCCACCTCGTGGTGCGCAAGTTCGCACCGTACGCGGACCCGCTGCTGCTGCCCCTGGCCACGCTGCTCAACGGGCTGGGCCTGGTGCTGATCTGGCGGCTGGACCAGTCGCCGCGGCTGATCCAGCGGGCGGAAACCCTGTACGGGGCGTACACCCCAGATGCTCCGAAGCAGCTGTTGTACTCGGCAATCGGCGTAGCGCTGATGGTCGGGGTGCTGGTAATTCTCAAGGACCACCGCATCCTGCAGCGGTACACCTACATCTCCATGGTGGCGGCGCTGGTCCTGCTGATCCTGCCGATGTTCTTCCCCGCCGTGAACGGGGCGAAGATCTGGGTCAGCCTGGGCCCCTTCTCCATCCAGCCCGGCGAGTTCGCGAAGATCATCATCGCGATCTTCTTCTCCGGCTACCTCATGGTGAAGCGTGACGCCCTGGCCCTGGCCAGCCGGCGCTTCATGGGGATGTACCTGCCGCGTGGACGAGACCTCGGCCCGATCCTCGTCATCTGGGCGCTGTCGATCCTGATCCTGGTCTTCGAGACCGACCTCGGTACGTCCCTGCTGTTCTTCGGTCTGTTCGTCGTCATGCTGTACGTCGCCACGGAGCGGACCAGCTGGATCGTCTTCGGTCTGCTGATGTCCGCGGTCGGCGCGGTGGGCGTCTCCATGTTCGAGTCCCATGTGCAGCAGCGTGTAGACGCCTGGATGGACCCGTTCTCCTGCTTCAAGACGCAACCCGCCTGTGAGCAGATCGGCAACGCCATCATGTCCTTCGGGTCCGGCGGCACCCTGGGCACCGGCTGGGGCCAGGGCCACTCCGACCTGATCGGCTTCGCCGCCAACGCCGACTTCATCCTCTCCACCGTCGGCGAAGAGCTCGGGCTGGCCGGAATGATGGCCGTCCTGCTGATCTACGGCCTCATCGTCGAGCGCGGCGTCCGCACGGCCCTCGCCGCGCGTGACCCCTTCGGCAAGCTCCTCGCGATCGGCCTCTCCGGCGCCTTCGCCATCCAGGTCTTCGTCGTCGCCGGCGGTGTCATGGGCCTCATCCCGCTGACCGGTATGACGATGCCGTTCCTCGCGGCCGGTGGTTCGTCCGTGATCGCCAACTGGGCGCTGATCGGGATCCTCATCCGGATCAGCGACACCGCCCGCCGCCCCGCACCGGCCCCCGCACCCTCCTCCGACGCCGAGATGACCCAGGTGGTCCGACCGTGAACAAGCCCCTGCGCCGGATCGCGATCTTCTGCGGCGTCCTCATCTTCGCCCTGCTCGCACGGACCAACTACCTCCAGTACGTGAAGGCCGACGAGCTCAACACCCGCGACGAGAACCGCCGCGTCCTCATCGAGCGCTACGCCCACGAGCGCGGCAACATCATCGTGGACGGCGGCACCGCCATCACCGGGTCCGTCGAGACCAAGGGCAGCGACTTCAAGTACAAGCGGGTCTGGAAGGACGGCCCCATGTGGGCGCCCGTCACCGGCCGCTCCTCGCAGGCCTTCGGCGCTACACAGCTCGAGAACCTCGAGGACGGCATCCTCACCGGCAACGCCGACCAGCTCTTCTTCAACAACACGATGTCGATGTTCACCGGTGACAAGAAGCAGGGCGGCAACGTCGTCACCACCCTGAACAGTGCCGCTCAGCGGGCCGCCTTCAAGGGGCTCGGCAAGAGGAAGGGCGCTGTCGCCGCCCTCGATCCTCAGACCGGCGCCATCCTGGCGCTCGCCAGCACCCCCTCGTACGACCCCTCGACCTTCGCCGGCAACGGCGCCGCCGACACCAAGGCCTGGCAGGCGCTGCTGAACGACAAGGACAAGCCCATGCTCAACCGGGCGTTGCGCGAGACCTATCCGCCCGGCTCGACTTTCAAGGTCGTCACCGCGGCTGCCGCCCTGGAGAACGGGCTCTACACCGACATCGACGCGGCCACGAAGTCGCCGTTGCCCTGGCGGCTTCCGCTGACCACCGGACAGCCCCTGCCCAACGAGAACAACATTCCGTGCGAGAACGTCTCGCTCCGGGAAGCGCTGCGGATGTCCTGCAACACCGTCTTCGGCAAGATCAGCGACGACCTCGGCAACCAGAAGATGATTGACGAGGCCGACAAGTTCGGCTTCAACAAGGAGATCTTCACCCCGACCCGCTCCGCGGCGAGTGTCTACCCCAAGGACAACCGCCCGCAGAACGCTATGGCGGGTATCGGCCAGGCCTCCAACCGCGCCACCCCGCTCCAGATGGCCATGGTGGCCGCCGCGGTCGCCAACGACGGCAAGCTGATGCAGCCGTACATGGTCGAGAAGCGGCAGTCGCCCGGCCTGGACGACATCTACACGCACAAGACCGAGCAGCTCAGCCAGCCCCTCTCGGGTGAGAACGCCCAGAAGATCCAGCAGATGATGGAGACCGTCGTCGACAAGGGCACGGGAGGGAACGCCAAGATCAGTGGCGTCACCGTCGGCGGCAAGACCGGTACCGCTCAGCACGGTCTCAAGAACAACGAGAACCCGTACGCCTGGTTCATCTCGTACGCGAAGACCGACAGCGGCTCGCCCGTGGCCGTCGCCGTGGTCGTCGAGGACAGCGAGGCCAACCGCGATGACATCTCCGGTGGCGGCCTGGCCGCTCCCATCGCGAGGGCGGTCATGAAGGCAGTCGTCGACAGCGAGAAGTGAGACCGCTCACACTTGGCCCCGATTCCGCCCCTGCGGATACCGGTCGGATATCAGGTATTGCCTGCGGGCTGATCACGTAGTGCGCGGCCGGTAGCGTATGCGCGAACAGCACACCGCCGGACCGCATACCGGTGCGGTCAGGACTGACGGAGAGGGCTGGAACAGTTATGGAAGAGCCGCGTCGCCTCGGCGGCCGGTACGAGCTGGGCTCGGTGCTCGGCCGTGGTGGCATGGCCGAGGTATACCTCGCTCACGACACCCGGCTCGGCCGCACCGTAGCTGTGAAGACGCTCCGGGCGGACCTCGCCCGCGACCCGTCCTTCCAGGCCCGGTTCCGCCGTGAGGCCCAGTCCGCCGCCTCGCTCAACCATCCGGCGATCGTCGCGGTCTACGACACCGGCGAGGACTACGTCGACGGGGTCTCGATCCCGTACATCGTCATGGAGTACGTCGACGGGTCGACGCTCAGGGAACTCCTGCACTCCGGTCGCAGACTGCTGCCCGAGCGCACCCTCGAGATGACCGTCGGGATCCTCCAGGCGCTGGAGTACTCGCACCGCGCCCAGATCGTCCACCGCGACATCAAGCCGGCGAACGTCATGCTGACGCGCACCGGCCAGGTCAAGGTCATGGACTTCGGCATCGCCCGCGCCATGGGCGACTCCGGCATGACGATGACCCAGACCGCGGCCGTCATCGGCACCGCCCAGTACCTCTCCCCGGAGCAGGCCAAGGGCGAACAGGTCGACGCGCGTTCCGACCTGTACTCCACCGGCTGTCTGCTCTACGAGCTGCTGGCCGTCAGGCCGCCGTTCGTCGGGGACTCACCGGTCGCGGTGGCGTACCAGCACGTACGGGAAGAGCCTCAGCCGCCCAGCAACTTCGACCCCGAGATCACGCCCGAGATGGACGCGATCGTGCTGAAGGCCCTCACCAAGGACCCCGACTACCGCTACCAGTCGGCCGACGAGATGCGCGCCGACATCGAGGCCTGCCTCGACGGCCAGCCGGTCGCGGCGACCGCGGCGATGGGTGTGGCCGGTTACGGCGGCTACGGCGGTTACGACAACGACCAGCCCACCACCGCCCTGCGGCCCGCGGACCAGAACGGCGCACAGACGTCGATGCTGCCGCCGGTCAACCCGGACGACGGCGGCTACGGCTACGACGACCGCCCCGACCGCCGCCGCCAGAAGAAGGGCAACACCTCGACGATCCTGCTGGTCATCGCGGGCATCCTCGTCCTGGTCGGCGCGGTCCTCATCGGCAAGGCCGTTTTCGGCGGTGACGGCGACAGCGGCGACGGCACGTTCAAGGCACCGAACATGGTCGGTTCGACGGTCAAGGAAGCACAACTGCTCGCGAACAACACCGACACCGTCCTCAAGCAGGGCCCGAAGGAAGAGTGCGAGGAACAGCCTGCGGGCAAGATCTGCCGGCAGACGCCGACGAAGGACGAGATGGTCTCGAAGAACGACACCATCACGGTCTTCGTCTCCAGCGGTGCGCCGAAGATCGAGGTGCCGGACGTCACGGAGAAATCCCAGGAGAGCGCCCGCAAGCAACTCGAGGAGAAGGGCTTCACGGTCACGGTCACCTCGGTCGAGACCGCCGACGCCGACCCGGGGACCGTCGTGGAACAGACGCCGAAGGGCAACGCGAAGGCGGAGAAGAACTCCGAGGTCAAGCTGTCGGTCGCGACGGAGAAGCTGATCTCGATGCCGCCTGTGACCGACCGCAAGTGGGACGACGCGGTCGCTCAGCTCACCGGAAACGGTTTCACGAACATCGGCAGGTCCGATGTCGACAGCGAGAAGGAAGCAGGCACCGTGGTCGAACAGAACCCGGTGGCCGGCGAGAAAGTGGGCAAGGACACCGCGATCATCCTCAAGGTGTCCAAGGGTCCGACGCAGCCCGCGACGGTCCCCGTCCCCGAGGTCAGGGGGAAGCCGGTGTCCCAGGCCAAGCAGGAACTGACCCAGGCCGGCTTCACCAACATCCAGTTCGCGGAAGGCAGCTCGGGTGACGACAACGCCATCGTGACCGGCAGCGACCCGCAGCCGGGCACGCAGGCCGACCCGGCCGCCACCACCATCACGCTCACCACCATGGGCGGGAACGGGAACGGGAACGGGAACGGCCTCCTGGGCGGGAACAACGGCCACTAGCAGTCGTGGCTCAGCGCACAGCACAGGGCCCCGGTCACCTCAACGGCGACCGGGGCCCTGTGCGTGCCGGTGATCGATTCAGCGCAGCTCCGCCGGCTTCGTACGGTCGCGGTCGACCTTCTCCGTACGCACCAGCTCGCCCCACACGATGTAGCGGTACTTCGACGTGAAGACGGGCGTGCAGGTCGTCAGGGTGATGTAGCGGCCGGCCTTCTTCGCACCCGAGCCCTTCGGGACGGACTGGAGCACGTCGACGTTGTACTTCGACGTCTCGGGGAGCTCCTTGAAGACCTTGTAGACGTACCAGGTGTCCTTGGTCTCGAAGACGACCGCGTCCCCGGTCCGCACCTTGTCGATGTTGTGGAACTTCGCCCCGTGACCGTCGCGGTGGGCGGCCAGGGTGAAGTTGCCCACCTTGTCCGAGGGGAGTGCCGACTTCACCGGATCGGTGTAGTAGCCGGCGACGCCGTCGTTGAGGTTCTCGGTGTCGGTGCCCTTCTTGACGAGCACCTCGCCGTTCTTCATCGACGGCACGTGCAGGAAGCCGATGCCGTCCTTCGTGTCCAGCGCGCCGGGGCCGCCGGCCCAGCGGTCGCGGACGGTGTGGCTCTGCTTCGTGGCCTCGCGGTCGGCGAGGACGTTCGTCCACCAGAGGGAGTAGACGACGAAGAGACCGAGTACCAGGCCTGCGGTGATCAGGAGTTCACCGAAGGCGCTGACTGCGGTCGCGACAGGATGGCGGCCCCGGGGCCGCACCGGGGGCGCGGACTCGCCGGTCTGCTCTTCGTCCTCGGTCCTCGCTGCCACCGCACCGCCCCTGTCGTGATGTCGTTCGGCCCGCTCAGTCCAGGAGCGCGTCGGGCTTGCCCTCGCTGCGCGGCCGTTCGTCGACCATCTTGCCCCAGACGATCAAACGGTACGTACTCGTGAATTCGGGCGTACAGGTCGTCAGAGTGATGTAGCGGCCGGCCTTCTTGAACCCCGACTGCGGCGGCACCGCGCCGATGACCGACACGTTGGACGGCGAGGTCTGGGGGAGCACGCTCGTCATCTCGTACGTGTAGTAGGCGTCCTGCGTCTCCACCACGATCGGGTCGCCGGGGCGCAGCCGGTTGACGTAGCGGAAGGGCTCGCCGTGGGTGTTGCGGTGGCCGGCCAGGGCGAAGTTGCCCTGCTTGTCCGAGGGCATCGCCGTGCGCAGCGGTTCTTCGCCGTAGTGCCCGACCATCCCCCGGTCGAGGACCTTCTCCTTGCTGATGCCCTCGGCGATCGGGGTGACCACGTCGAGTTTCGGGATGTGGATGATGGCGAAGCCCTCACCCGGCGCGAACACACCGGGGCTGCGTTTGCCCTTGGCCCAGTCGTCCTGGATCTTGTGCGTCTCCTTGCCGGCGATCTGGTCGGCGCGCACGTTCGTCCACCACAGCTGGTACGTGACGAACAGCAGCATCAGGACGCCCAGCGAGATGAACAGCTCGCCGACCACCCGGCTGACGACGACCGCGGGGCTGTCCTTGGCCGCCTTGGCCGCTCGTCGGGCCTCGACGCGAGACATCGGTTTCGGGGGTGGGCCGTCCGCGCCGTCGGCCCCCGTCGTCGCCGTCTCCGGCGACCCGTCGCCGCGCCTGCGGCCCCGGCCCTTCGCCGCGCGGCGCCGCTCGGCCCGCCCGCCGGTGGCCGGAGCGGAGGCGTCCGGTTCCTCGTCGTCCCCGGAATCCCGCTCCGGTCCCGGGCGGGGGACCGTCACCGGCAGGACCGCCGTCGCCGCCTGGTCGGCGACGACTATGCGCCGGGGTTCCGCCTTCCGCAGCGCGACGGTCTCGTCGTGGCGGGGCAGCGGCTCGGCGGGCGCAGTGGGCGGCACAGGGGTGGGCGGCACAGGGGTGGGCGACACAGGGGTGGGCGACACAGGGGTGGGCGGCACAGGAGCGGGCGACACAGGAGTGCGCGGCCCAGGAGCAGACGGGTCCTGCGCAGGCTCCTGGTGGCCGTACCAGTCCCGTTCGTAGCCCTCGGGGTCGTACCACTCGGGCGGAGGGTCCTGGGCCGTCTGTGGCCCGTGTGGCGCCTGCGACGCCCCCGCCTCGCCACCGTCCGCGGCCGCCTGCCCCGCGGGAATGTTCTCCGCCCGGAACCACGGCGACGCGTGCCGCCCCGGCAGCGGGTCGTTCAGCGGGTCCGCCAAGTGGTCCACCGCCGCCTCGAAGGTGCCCGCCTCGAACGCGCCTGCGGCCTCGAACGTACCCGGTTCGTACGGGCCGTCCTGTCCGGCGTCGGATCCGTGGCGGGGTGGCGTCACGCGACGGCCTTGCCCACCACCGGCGCGAGTCCCGCCGACCTCTCGACAGCTCCGGTGTCCCCGCACTGCGCCAGCCAGTTCGCCAGCATCAGATGGCCGTGCTCGGTGAGCACCGACTCCGGATGGAACTGCACTCCTTCGACCGCCAGCTCCCGGTGGCGCAGCCCCATGATGATGCCGTCGGCCGTCCGCGCGGTGACCTCCAGCTCCTCGGGGACCGTGTCCGGTTCGGCGGCGAGAGAGTGGTAACGGGTCGCCGTGAAGGGTGAAGGCAGCCCTGCGAAGACGCCCCTGCCCTCGTGGAGCACCGGGGACGTCTTGCCGTGCAGCAGCTCGGGGGCGCGGTCCACCACGCCGCCGTACGCCACCGCCATCGACTGCATGCCCAGACAGACGCCGAAGACCGGGACGCCGGTCGCCGCGCAGTGCCGCACCATGTCGATGCAGACGCCCGCGTGCTCGGGAGTGCCGGGTCCGGGTGAGAGCAGGACGCCGTCGAAGCCATCCTGGGCGTGGGCCGTGGTCACCTCGTCGTTGCGGAGCACCTCGCACTCGGCGCCGAGCTGGTAGAGGTACTGGACGAGGTTGAAGACGAAGCTGTCGTAGTTGTCGACGACCAGGATGCGGGCGCTCATCGGACGGCCCCCATCGCGTTCGCGCCGTCGCCGTCCACCGTCACGTCGCCGAACGGAAGCAGCGGCTCCGCCCACGGGAAGACGTACTGGAACAGGACGTAGACGACCGCCAGGGCGAGCACGAGCGAAATGACCCCACGCACCCACGCGTTGCCCGGCAGATGCCGCCAGATCCAGCCGTACATGCTGACCCCTTCATTCGGTACGGGACCAGACTAGAGCCTGCCCCGAGAGCCGTGGGTCAGCTGTGGAAAGCCGCCGGCCTGCCGTCGGTCACGGGCTGGGTCGCGTCCAGGTGCGCCCAGGCGATCAGCCGGTGGCTGCTGCCCCACTCGGGCTCGCAGGTGGTCAGCGTCAGATAGCGACCGGGCCCGTCGAAGCCGGATTTGCGGGGCACCGGGTCGATGACACCGACATCGCTCGGCACGGTCCGGTAGGGCTTCTTGTCGATGCGGTACGTGAACCACGTCGTCCCGTCCGTCAGGAGCACCGCGTCACCGGGGCGCAGCTTCGGGAAGTCCTTGAACGGATCGCCGTACGTGCGCCGGTGCCCGGCGACCGCGAAGTTGCCGGTCGCGCCCGCCGCCGCGGTGCCCCGGTAGTGCCCCAGCCCCTTCTGCAGGGTCTTGACCTTCGTGTTCTCCAGGACGGGCCACTCCCAGTTCTTCCCGAAGCGGGGTATGTAGAGCATCGCGAACGGCTTCCCGTCGCGGTACGCCTTCGGGGCCGCGGACGGGGCCGTCGGCTTCGGAGTTCCCGCGGAGGGCTGCGGCGCGGGGGCGGTCACGGCCCCCTGCGCCCACTGGTTCTGCAGGTCGTCGATCTGTCCCTCGGTCGCACCCGCGGCCTTCACCCCGGTCCAGAACAGGACGTAGACCACAAAGAGGATGATCAGGGCGCCAATAGTGATGCACAGCTCGCTGAACGTCCTGACGATCAGTCGCACCGACACCGGTCGGCCTCCCCGCAGCTGCTCGCTACTTCACCGGCTCCGCATAGTGGAGATCCACTGTGCCCGAGTAGCCGGGAAGAGTCACCGCCCCGTGCTCGTCGACTTTCCAGCCGAGTCCGTACGCCTTCACGTACAGCAGGTAGTTCTGGATCGCCGGGGAGGCGTCGAGGGCCCGGTCCAGCTTTCCGGGATCACCGACCGCGGTGATCCTGTACGGCGGCGAGTAGACCCGCCCCTGGAGGATCAGGGTGTTGCCGACGCAGCGCACCGCACTGGTGGAGATCAGCCGCTGGTCCATGACCTTGATGCCCTGGGCGCCGCCCTGCCACAGGGCGTTGACGACCGCCTGCAGGTCCTGCTGGTGAATGACCAGGTCATTGGGTTGCGGATCGGGGTAGCCGGGGCTCGCGGTGGCGTTCGGCGGAGCGTCGTCGAGCGTGACGGAGACGGCTCGGCCGGAGAGCTTCGCGGTACCGGCGGCACGCTCCAGCGCCTTGAGCCTGGCGTCCTCCGCCTTGGTGCTGCCGTCGTCCCGCTGGGCCAGGGTGTCGATGTCGTCGCGCACGGAGGCCGCGGACTCGTCCAGAGCGGCGTTCTTCTCACTGCGTTGCTGAATGAGATCGGAGAGTTTCAGCAGCGAGGAGTCCGTACGGATATTGGTGCCCTTGGCGGTATTGGCACTGGTGACGAAGATGAGGCCGGCCAGGGCGAAAACGGCAGCCGTGAGCACTTTGGCCGGATGCCGGAAGGTGCGCCGGACCGGGCCTGGGGGAGAGTCGGCAGAATTGCTCAACGTACCCTTATCTCCTTCGGTGCCACGGAAGCACTACGCTAACGGACGCCCGGGGGAGGCAGCATTCCCCCTCGCGCCCAGCCCCGGCGCCAGCCACAGTTCCCTGCGCGGTCACGCAGCGCATCGACAGGAGAGTCCCTCGTGCCGAAGTCACGTATCCGCAAGAAGGCCGACTTCACGCCCCCTCCGGCGAAGCAGGCAACCAACATAAAGCTGACCAATCGCAGTTGGGTCGCGCCGGTGATGCTGGCGCTGTTCCTGATCGGTCTGGCCTGGATCGTCGTGTTCTACGTGACCGACGGCGATCTGCCGATCAACTCGCTGGGGAACTGGAACATCGTCGTCGGCTTCGGCTTCATCGCCGGTGGCTTCGGCGTCTCGACCCAGTGGAAGTAGCTCTTCGGACCACGTAGGACCACAGCGAGTACTCGTCCCGCAAGCCCTGCCCTGAGTTACCCACAGCGTTATCCACAGGCGGGGGAAAAGGTCAGACGATCTGTGGATAACTCCTCAGCCGTTGACGCCGGTGTGACTGCAGCCACCCCTCGAAGCGGGCGGCACGCCCCTTGTCCTAGCTGGAGAAATCCAGCTCAGCGACAGGGGGCACAGTTGTACCCGCGGAATGCACAAGATCGAGTACACACTGTGGACAACTTCGATCACAAACGGTCCATAACGGACGGGCGGCTTGCGTGGCAGGGCCTCTGAACGGGACCTCTTACGTCAGCGAAGCCGTTCTCGCGGCCACGATGAGGATCACCGCGACCAGCACCACGGCACACGTGCCGAACTGCACGAGGTTCCGCCGCTCACGCGGCGCGTGCACCATGCCGATCCCGATGAGCACGCCCGCGACCAGTCCCCCCACATGCGCCTGCCAGGCGATTCCGCCCCAGGGATTGAAGGTGATGACCAGGTTGATCGCCAGGAGCGCGAACACCGGACGCATGTCGTAGTTCAGCCGGCGCATCAGGACGACGGTGGCGCCCAGCAGGCCGAAGATGGCTCCCGAGGCTCCCAGCGAAGGCTGGTTCTCCGCAGCGAGCCAATAGGTCAGGGCACCGCCCGCCAGCCCGGAGAGCAGATAGAGCGCGAGATAGCGGACACGGCCGAGCATCGCTTCGAGCGGGCCGCCGAGCCACCACAGCCCCAGCATGTTGAAGGCGATGTGCCACACCTCCTGGTGCAGGAACATCGACGTCACCAGCCGGTACCACTGGCCTTCGGCGACGCCCTCGGGCGGACCGCCGAAGTAGAAATTGGCCCGGCCCAGCAGCACCAGGTCGTCGAGCAGCGCCTTGTCGGCCAGCACCGCGACGAACACGGCGAGGTTGATCCCGAGAAGGATCTTGGTGATCAGTCTGGGATCTGCCGCGACCGCACCGCCGGTGAGCGTACGCGGCCGGCTGGCGGCCGGATGGTGTCCCGTACCGGACCCCTGGCGCACGCAGTCCGGGCACTGGAAGCCGACCGAGGCGCTGACCATGCAGTCGGGACAGATCGGCCGCTCGCAGCGGGTGCAGCGGATCGCCGTCTCACGGCCGGGGTGGCGGTAGCAGCTGACCGGACCGACCGGGCCGTCACCGGGTGGGGTCGGGTCCTGGCTGCCCGGCGGCTGCTGGTCCATCGGTCCCATCATTCCCGGTCCCCTCGGTCCTCGTCGTGGCGGCGGTGCGCACGGCACCGCCCTGTGCGCCGCTCTCTTAACAAGTACGGACGGACAGGGCGGTTGGTTCCCGACAGGAGGACCGGAGGGTGACCGGCCGGTGACAGCAGGCGATCAGCGCTTCTCGATGGCGACCGACTCGATGACCACGTCCTGCACCGGACGGTCGGTGCGGCCGTTGGTCGGGGTGCCCGCGATGGCGTCCACCACCTTCTGGCTCGCCGGGTCCACCACCTCACCGAAGATGGTGTGCTTGCCGGTCAGCCAGGCGGTCGGCGACACCGTCAGGAAGAACTGCGAGCCATTGGTACCCGGGCCGGCATTGGCCATCGCCAGCAGGTACGGCTTGGTGAAGGCGAGGTCGGGGTGGAACTCGTCACCGAACTCGTACCCCGGGCCACCGGTGCCGTTGCCCAGCGGGTCGCCGCCCTGGATCATGAAGCCGCTGATGACCCGGTGGAAGACGGTGCCGTCGTACAGCCGGTCCTTGGACTTGGCCCCGGTCGCGGGGTGGGTCCACTCGCGCTCACCGGAGGCGAGCTCGGTGAAGTTCCTGACCGTCTTGGGCGCGTGGTTCGGCAGAAGCCGGATCTCGATGTCGCCCTGATTGGTCTTCAAGGTGGCGTAAAGCTGCTCGGCCACGGTCTGCCTTCCGTAAGTCTGATCTGACGTCAGCCGATCCTCGCACGGACCACCCAGCCCGGCGCCCGGCCCGACTGCGCCGCCCCCGGACCGTGCGCCATCGCGCCCCCTCACACGCCGCCCGCCTGCGACTTCTCCGGCATCCCCCGGAATCGGCGCTGGAACAAATGCGGCCAAGTGCGTGACGAACCGGCGCGCGGCGGACCGAACCGTGGCATTGTCGTCGGCAGGCTCCCCTTGCACCTGCTTGCCCTGAGGCATCCCTGATGGCCCGAATGACCCGGATGCCCGCCCCGCGTGCCGCACAGGTCCCCTGCAGGCATGATCTCGAACTGGGTGGAAAGGCGGAGTACCTACCCGCCACCAAGGAGGAGGATCCCGTGACCCGCATCGACAGCGTGCGCGCCGCAACCGACTCGGCGAGGGACAGCGTGCAGCACGCCGCGGTAGTGGTGGCGCCCTACGCCGACTCGGCCAAGGAACAGGCCGCTCACTATGCGCACGAGGCCCGCACACTGCTCGCGCCGAAGGTGTCGAAGGCAGCTCAACAGGCCCGTGTCCAGTACGACGCACACCTCGCCCCACGTCTCGAACTCGCCCTCGCACACGTACCCCCCAAGGTCGACGAGGCAGCACAGCGCGCCGCGCTGCGCACCCGCCAGGCCGCCCGGAGTGCCGCGGACTACACCGTCCCCCGCTTCGAGCACGCCGTCGCCACCGCCCAGCCCGTGGCCGAGGAGGCAACCGCCCGCAGCGCGGCCGCACTGGCCGCTCTGCGCGGGCAGGTCACGGCGAAGGAGATCAAAAAGCTGACCAGGAAGCACGAGCGGCGGGCCAGGTGCGGCCGGGCGTTCAAGGGACTGGCCGTGGCCGGACTTCTGGCGGGCGGCGCCTATGCCGTCTGGCGGTGGTGGGACAAGCAGGCCAACCCCGACTGGCTGGTCGAGCCCCCCGCCCCCACGGAGGTCGACGACCGCGACCCGTTGACCTCGGTCGACGGCAGCGACCGGACGATCCTGGACCCCGAGGTCCAGGCCAAGCAGTCCGACGCGGAGGCCGAGGGCGTCCTGGACGACCAGGACCCGGACGACCGCCCCTGACAGGGAGAGCGAAAAAGGCCCCCCTGATCTGCGTTTCCGCAGATCAGGGGGGCCTTGTCAGGTGGAGCCTAGGAGATTCGAACTCCTGACATCTGCCTTGCAAAGGCAGCGCTCTACCAACTGAGCTAAGGCCCCGAAAAGCAGGCAGCACCCGACGCTCGGCGTCGTGGGCCACCGCCGCAGACCAGAGTACCGGGTGACCCCCTGAATCCTCCAAAAAGATAGGGACTCCCGGTCGGCAACCACTCTCCGTAAGATGCACGTCGAGGTTCGCAGCAGCGAAGCCGCAGCGAAGGGGAGACGCCATGGATGCAGCGCAGCAAGAGGCAACGGCCAGAGCCAGGGATCTTCAGCGCAGCTGGTACGGGGAGCCGCTCGGCGCGCTCTTCCGACGGCTGATAGATGACCTCGGTCTGAACCAGGCCCGGCTCGCCGCGGTGCTCGGGCTGTCCGCGCCCATGCTCTCCCAGCTCATGAGCGGCCAGCGGGCGAAGATCGGCAACCCCGCGGTCGTCCAGCGCGTCCAGGCGCTCCAGGAACTGGCCAGTCAGGTGGCGGACGGCAGCGTCAGCGCGGGAGAGGCGACCGACCGCATGGAAGAGATCAAGAAGTCCCAGGGAGGCTCCGTGCTCACCGGCACCGGTCAGACCACGACGACCGGCGGTGCCCCCACCGTGCGCCGTGTGGTCCGCGAGATCCAGTCGCTGCTGCGGTCCGTCGCGGCAGCCGGTGAGATCATCGATGCAGCCGACTCCCTCGCCCCGGCCCACCCGGAACTGGCAGAGTTCCTCAGGGTGTACGGCGCAGGGCGCACCGCGGACGCGGTGGCGCACTACGAGGGCCACCAGAACTAGACGGGGCAGACCGGGCGCGGGCACAGGCACACGCGCGGGCACAAGGACACGCACGGGCCGAGACAGGAACGGGGAGCGGGCGCAGCGCAATGGGTGAGGTCTTCGCTGGTCGGTACGAACTGATCGATCCGATCGGACGTGGTGGGGTCGGTGCTGTCTGGCGTGCCTGGGATCACCGGCGCCGCCGTTACGTGGCGGCCAAGGTCCTCCAGCAGAGCGACGCGCACACGCTGCTGCGCTTCGTGCGCGAGCAGGCGCTGCGGATCGAGCACCCGCACGTGCTCGCCCCGGCGAGCTGGGCGGCCGACGACGACAAGGTCCTGTTCACCATGGACCTGGTCAGCGGCGGTTCGCTGGCCCATGTCATCGGTGACTACGGCCCGTTGCCCCCGAGGTTCGTCTGCACGCTGCTCGACCAGCTGCTGTCGGGGCTTTCGACGGTGCACGCCGAGGGGGTCGTGCACCGGGACATCAAGCCCGCCAACATCCTGATGGAGGCCACCGGCACCGGCCGTCCGCATCTGCGGCTGTCCGACTTCGGGATCTCCATGCGCAAGGGCGAGCCTCGCCTCACCGAGACGAACTACGTGGTGGGGACGCCGGGTTACTTCGCACCCGAGCAGATGATGGGCGCCGAGCCGGACTTCCCCGCGGACCTCTTCGCGGTCGGTCTCGTCGCCCTGTATCTGCTCCAGGGCCAGAAGCCCGACTCCCAGGCGCTCGTCGAGCACTTCGCCTCGTACGGGACGCCCAGTGCCCCGCAGGGCATCCCCGAGCCGCTGTGGCAGGTCCTCGCGGGCCTGCTGCAGCCGGACCCGCAGGCCCGTTTCCGTACGGCCACGGGCGCGCGCAAGGCCCTGACGGCCGCAGTGGAGATGCTGCCCGAGCCCGGGCCCGGCGACGAGCCGGTGGAGGTCTTCGACCAGATCGGCCCGCTGCCCGCGGGGTTCGGCCCCGCCGGCCCCGTACAGGACCAGCAGGCCCCCCAGGCCACGCCGGCCCCGCAGGCCCCCCAGCCGGCCGGACAGCCGGCCGCAGGACAACAGGCCACGGGACAGCAGTCGTACGCACAGCCCCCGGCCGCCATGTCGGAGACGGGCAGCTTCCATCTCCCGCCGCCCCCGCAGCACACCGCCCCCACACCCCCGCCCTTCCCGTCGTCGGCGCAGCCCGCCACTCCGCACCCGGCGACCCACACGACGGCACCCTTCCCCGCCGCCGTGCCGGATCACTCGCAGGCCCCCACCGCCGCGGTGCAGCACGAACAGGCGCTCACCCGCGCCTACACCGCCCAGCACCCGCAGGCCCCGGTGGCGGCCTCCCACGCGCCTTCGCCCGCCCCGGCAGCCGGGAACGCGCCGCGAACGCGGCCGGGACCGCCCCCGAAGGTGGCGGTCCCGGTGCTGCTGGTGGCGCTGATCTGCTTCGCCGTGGGCATCTGGGCGCTGACCCAGGCCTGAGCGGCCGCGGGCCCGCTGCTACCAGGCCTGCGGGGGCCCTCCGTACGGAGACTGTCCGGACTGTGCAGACGGCCCGGCGCCTGCGGTCGCGGCGCGGCGCCGCGCGAGCAGCGTCCAGACGCCCAGCGCAAGGACCAGCACGGCTCCCGCGCCGATTCCGGCCGCTCCGACCAGCTTCATGTTGTTGCTGTCGCTCTCGGCCGCCTGCGGGCCGCTCTGGCCGCTCTTGGCCAGGTCCTTGTCCTTCTCCGTGACGGCGAAGATCCCGGCGTCGCCCGCGTACGGAGACTTTTCGGCCTTGCCCTGGACCTTGACCGACAGGGTCAGCGGGAACGGCTTGGCGCCGTAGGCCTTCTTGAGCTCCGGGCTCAGCGTGACGGACAGGTAGTACCAGCCGGCGAAGCGCATGGCGCTGACGCTGCTGCTCGAGTCGAACCTGTTCCGGTACGCGACCGGAGGCACCGGATCCAGGGAGACGGAGGCCGGCTTGCCCGCGTACGACATGGGCGAGACGTCGTCGACGTGGCCCAGGGCCGGGTTGTCCAGGGACATCGCGAGCGCGCCGCTGATGTACTCGTCGGACGCGGTGCTGTTGCCGAGGCGGGCCGTGGCGAAGATCTGCTGACCCCAGTCCACCGGAACCCGGTAGAAGAGGGTCTGTCCCGGGGCGACCTCGTCCTTCCACTCCCCGGTCTCCAGGCTCGTGGCGTCGTAGTAGGCGGTGCCGCCGTGCCTGCGGTTGTCGCCGGCGGGCGTGGGCGGCGCGGGCGACGCGGACGGCCAGCCCTCCGGCGCCTCGGTCGGCATCGCGGCCTCGTCGGCGAGTTGCGGCTCCGTCGCGTACCGCAGCTCCAGGTCCCAGTCCTCCGGCCCCGAGGTGGCCTTGCTCTCCCGCTCGACGAGGACGTTGTACGTACCGGGGCCCTGGCAGGTACTGCTGTCCTTCTCCACGACCCGGTAGCCGTACGCGGTGATCGGACGTGGGTACTCCGCGGACTCGAAGTTGGCATCCTCGGAGCTGCACTGCAGGTCCGAGGAGTCCCTGATGCTGACCGTGACGCCGTCCCCGTAGGCGACCTTGCCGCCCCCCTTGGGCACGACGACGGCGGAGACGTACGCGTTCGTCGTCGCGTCCAGGTTCAGGCGGTAGTAGAGCTTTTGTCCCACCTTGATCGAACTCTTGTAAACCGAACCGGCCTCGAGCTCCGCCGCCTCGGTGCTGACCTCGGCCCCGTTCACCGCCTTCGCACCCGGGTCGAAGGTGTACGCAGCGTCCTCACCGTCCGCGTACGCCGTCCCCGGCAGCGCCGCCACCGCGCACATCGCCGCGACCGCGGCCAGCGTCACCCGGCCCCTGCTGCGCTGCCTCATCACGCGCTTCCCCTCGTCGTCCGTGCGGCTGCCCCGCGGCGGCTGCGTACATATACGAACACGGCGACCAGCGCGGCCATGACGGCAGCCCCGGCAGCAGCCGCGATGCCGGTCCATCCTGCCCCTCCCGCACCACTGCTGTCTGCGGACGCGAGCGAATCGCCCTTCTTGTCCCCGTCCTGGGTCTTGGCCACGGGGGCGCCGTGCTGCGGGCCGGTCCGTTCGTCGCCGAGCACCGACACCCGCAGCACCACACCGATCTCCGGGTTCTCCGCGATCTCGGCGGCCTGCGCGCCCAGCGTCACCGAGATGTAGAAGCCGCCCCCGGCATACACCGGCTGGACATCGGACCGGACCTCGTAGCGGTTGGTCCAGGCGACCGGGACCCCGCCCATGGCCACCGCCGAAGGACGCCCGCTGTACATCGTGCGCGGGTTGAACTCGCCTCCTCCGGTGAGCGGGTGGCGCGCCGGCGTGAAGAGCTGGGTCGCACCGTAGGAGTACGTGCCCGTGGAGCCGTCCACCGTGGGCTCGTTCGCGAACTCCACGTCGTAGCGCACCTGCTGGCCCCAGCCCGCCGGGACCTTGTACCAGAGCGTCTGGGACGGCAGGATCCGGTCGCGCCACACACCCTGGCTGATCGTCTCGGCGTCGTTGAACCCGGTGCCGCCGTGCACGTCGTGGGGATCGCCCGCAGGCAGCGACGCCTCCTTGCCGCCGGGGCCGTACTCCGTCTGCGACTGGGCGGGCGTCACACCCTTGGCCAGCGGCGCCTCGACCCCGTACACGAGCTCGAGGGGCCAACGCGCGGCGTCGGAACCCTTCTTGCTCTCCCGCTCCACCACCAGCCGGTACCGGCCCGCCCGGTCGCAGGTGCGGGTGCCCTCCTGCGAGCGGACGCGGGCGACCGCCGAAGTCAGCGGAACCGCCCCCTCCTTCTGCAGGAAGCGCGCGGTGTCCGTCCCGCAGGAGCCGTGCTCGTCGTACTCGATACGGGTACTCAGCGCGTCGAACGTGTCCACGGCCGCCCCGGGTTGTGGCACCGCCGTCGCCGCGAAGTCTGCCGTGGAGACGGCGTCCAGATCGACCGCGTAGTACCGCTTCTCACCCGGCCCGATGGTGTCCAGGTACTGCCCGGGTACGAGCACGGGCGCCACGTCGACGGTGGCCGCGCCGGACACCCGCTTCCCCCTCAGGCGGTACCCGTCCGCGGAGAGCTGGGCGGCGCGCTGGAGCTGACGGGCCAGCGCCTTGGCGTCCGGGGCGTCGTAGTAGCGGCCGTTACCGGCGTTCGCGACGCATTGCAACTGCTCGCGCGCCGCACCCTTCACCTGGAAACCGACGGTGTCGATCCGCAGCCCGACGCCCTCCTTGCCGAGCTGCTCGGCAACCTCGCAGGGCTGCGGCGCACCGCAGTTGTCCTCGCCGTCGGAGATCAGCAGGATCGTCCGCGCGGCGATGGCACCGCCCGCGGGTTCCGGCAGGTCCTGCGCCGCCTTCCGGAGCGACAGGCCGATGGGGGTGTCCCCCCGGGGCCGTACGGCCGCCACGGCCTGCTTCATCGCCGCCCGGTCGAGCTTGTGCACCGGGCGTACGAGCCGGGTGTCGGTGCAGCCCTGCGGGTGATCGGCGCCGTACACGCGCAGACCGGTCGGATAGCCGTCGGGAAGGCCGTCCACGACCGTGCCGACCGCCGCACGGGCGCTCTCCATCCTGGTGTGCCCCGTGCCGTCGTCGTCCCCCATGGATCCGGACGAGTCCAGCACCATGACCAGGCTGCCGCTTCCGTCGGACCTGACCGCGTCCGGTGCGTCAAGGGCTCCCTGCGGGACCGCCAGGGCCGGCAGCGTGGCTGCCACCAGGGCGAACAGCGCCCCGCCGATCAATGCGCCCACCCGCGCGGTGCGGTGCTGATTGCGTGCCTTCACCCGTGCCCCCTCGACCGAAACCCCGACTCCTTTGCTCAAGCAACCTATTTATTTGCTTGAGGGAACTCAAGGGCACAGGTGTCACGGTCCCGCAACAGCACGAAGCCCCGGCCGCAACGGCGACCGGGGCCCGCGACAGGCTGGTTCTGTCTCACACACCCGAACCTGCGGGCACGGAGTCAGTCGCCTCCGTCCACAGATCCTGCTCGGCGCGATCCGCCTGGATCTGGCGGTACACGAGGAGCCCGCCGATGGCGGCCAGTGCGACCAGGAGAAGCTTCTTCACCGCGCGACCTCGTCTTTCCTTGGCATTGGGGAGTTCTGCTGCCCGACTATACACATCGGCCGATATCGACCGGTGACCTCCCCGCAACCCAACTGGCGCCTACGGACGAGCGATCGCAGCCGGATTGTGCATCGACGTCCGACGGTGCCGACAGCACCCCGCCGGACCCTTCGGACACCGCACCCCGGGACCGGTTGCACCATACGAGTGGTGTTCATCTGAAGAACGGCATATCGGCGGCGTCGGTCCCCGAAATCGCGAGCCGGATCCACATCATCAGGAAGGTAAGCAAACCGGACCACCTGAAAGTGAGGGGCCATGAGCACCTTCAAGGCAAAGAGCCTCTGGACCGCCTTCATCACCGCTTTCTTCGCACTTCTCGCGTCGCTGGGCCTCGCAAGCTCCGCCGCGGCGGCCACGGAAGCCACGGTCACGGAGCCGGCGGCCACGAGCCACGAGCACAGGGGCGCGACCACGGCAACTCCGGCAGCCCCGTCGGTGCGATGGACCCTTCCGCGTGACCGGGCGCTGCCTCCCACGATGAAGCAGCGCATCCGCGCCGAAGCACACGGCTCCTCACCCGCCGCCCGGCACCTGTCCGCTGACACGACGGACACCACGAACACCACCAGCACCGCCCGCGCCTCGCACGGCGCCCCTGCGGGGGACGCATCCCTCCTCCCGCCCTGAGAGCGCCGCACCTGACACCCTGAGCCCCCGGGCCGGTTCACACCGGCCGCGGGGGCTTTCCCGTGCACTCTCCGCCGTACGGGCGGGCACTCCGCGCGTCCGTACGCGGTCCCGGTAGCGCTTGTACGTCCCGGGAGCGCTTGTACGTATGGTGGACGGCTCACCTCTCCGGCGCACCTACCGGGGCCGGGGAGCGACGTGCCGTTCGGCGGCTTCGCGTTGACGGTGACGGTGGCGCAGCGGGCGTGCCCCGCGACGGGGCAGGGCAGGACAGGGCAGGACAGTGGGCGGGGCAGACAGGGCAAGACCGGCGGGCAGGCATCGGTCCCGGCCCCTCGGTGGGCACGGACCGGCGTGCGGGCGCCGGTGGAACTCCGTCGCCTACGCAGAAGGCCCGGTCCCTCCGAAGAGGGGCCGGGCCTTCTGTTGTCGCTGTGGGGCTAACAGGATTTGAACCTGTGGCCTCATCCTTATCAGGGATGCGCTCTAACCAACTGAGCTATAGCCCCGCCGCGCTTTTGTGTCGCGCTGACGTGAAGAAGATTAGCGCACGTCGGGGCCAGTCCCAAAATCGATACCTGCGCCGCTACTCGTCCTCGGCCAGCGTGAGCTCGACACCACCCACGAAGCCGGCCGACAAGTTGTAGATGAAGGCACCCAGCGTCGCCAGCGCGGTCGCCAGCACCACGTCGATCACCGCGATGACCGACGTGAAGATCAGCACCCGCGGCAGCGAAAGGAACGACTGCAGATCGAAGCCGTTGCCCTCGTTGGAACCGGTCGCCTCGCTGATGGTGCCGCCGACGGTCTCGAAGACGCCCATCGCGTCCATGACCATCCACAGCACCGCCGACGCGACCACCGTGCAGATGCCGAGCGCGATGGACAGCAGGAAGCTGACCTTCATCACCGACCACGGATCCGCCTTGGCCACCCGCAGACGCGCCTTGCGGGTACGCGGGGTCGTCCGCGCCCCCGTCCGCGGCCTGCGGGCCGCCTGAGCCGTTCCTGCACCCTGCACGGCGCCCTGCTGCCCGCCGTAGGACCGCCCACCCTGGGTCCCGCCCGGGGGCGAGGGGTAGGCCTGCGGGGGGTGGTACGGGCCCGCCTGGCCCGGTGCGGGTTCCCGCTCACCGGGCAACGGCCCGGTCGCGTAACCCTCGTACTGGGGCTGAGGGCCCCGGGTATCCGTCACAGTGCCCCCTTGGGAGTCCGTGGCAGAGCCACGGGCACCGTTCCCGCCGGCTCCGGAAGCGGCCGAACCGGCGCCCGTGGCTCCACTCACGCTCTACTCCTCGTGCTCCCCGGTCGAGGACGTGGTGCCCTCGACTCCGTCGACCGTGCTCTCGGCAGCCGCGTCGGCTGTCGCTGCCTCGGCCGTCTCGCCTTCGGCGTCAACGTCGACGGGACCGTCGACCTCTTCGGCCTCGCGGCCCGCCTCGGCGTTGCGAGCGATACCGACAACGGCGTCGCGCTTGCCCAGATTGATCAGTTGGACGCCCATGGTGTCACGGCCCGTCTCCCTGACTTCATTGACTCGCGTACGAATCACACCACCGCCGAGCGTGATGGCGAGGATCTCGTCCGTCCCCTCGACCACCAGCGCACCGACCAGCGAGCCCCGGTCCTCCACGATCTTGGCGGCCTTGATGCCCAGGCCGCCGCGACCCTGGACGCGGTACTCGTCGACGGGGGTCCGCTTCGCGTACCCGCCGTCAGTGGCAGTGAACACGAAAGTACCGGGCCTGACGACATTCATCGAGAGCAGTTCGTCTCCCTCGCGGAAACTCATGCCCTTCACACCCGAAGTGGCGCGGCCCATCGGGCGCAGCGCGTCGTCCGTCGCGGTGAACCTGATCGACTGGGCCTTCCTGCTGATGAGCAGCAGATCGTCCTCGGACGACACCAGTTCCGCACCGATCAGCTCGTCGTCCGAGCCGTCGGCCGTCTCGCGCAGGTTGATGGCGATGACGCCACCGGAGCGCGGCGAGTCGTAGTCCTTCAGCGCGGTCTTCTTCACCAGACCGCCCTTCGTGGCCAGGATCAGATACGGCGCGGCGTCGTAGTCGCGGATCGCCAGAATCTGCGCGATCTGCTCGTCCGGCTGGAAGGCCAGCAGGTTCGCCACGTGCTGACCGCGGGCGTCGCGGCCGGCGTCCGGCAGTTCGTAGGCCTTGGCCCGGTAGACCCGGCCCTTGTTGGTGAAGAACAGCAGCCAGTGGTGCGTCGTCGACACGAAGAAGTGGTCGACGATGTCGTCTTCCTTGAGCTTCGTGCCGCGCACACCCTTGCCGCCGCGCTTCTGCGAGCGGTAGTCGTCCGTCTTCGTGCGCTTCACATAGCCGCCGCGGGAGATCGTGACGACGATGTCCTCCTCGGCGATCAGGTCCTCGATGGACATGTCACCGTCGAAGGGCACCAGCTTGGAGCGCCGGTCGTCGCCGAACTTGTCGACGATCACCGCCAGCTCCTCGCTGACGATCTGCCGCTGCCGCTCGGGCGAGGCGAGGATCGCGTTGTACTCGTTGATCTTCGCCTGGAGCTCGTCGTGCTCGGCGGTGATCTTCTGGTGCTCCAGCGCGGCCAGCCGGCGCAGCTGCATCTCGAGGATCGCGTTCGCCTGGATCTCGTCGATCTCCAGCAGGCCCATGAGGCCCTCGCGCGCGATCTCCACGGTGTTGCTGCGGCGGATGAGGGCGATGACCTCGTCGATGGCGTCCAGGGCCTTGAGCAGGCCGCGCAGGATGTGCGCGCGCTCCTCGGCCTTGCGCAGCCGGAACCTCGTACGCCGAACGATGACCTCGATCTGGTGCGTCACCCAGTGGCGGATGAACGCGTCGACCGACAGGGTGCGCGGCACCCCGTCCACCAGCGCCAGCATGTTGGCGCTGAAGTTGGACTGCAGATCGGTGTGCTTGTAGAGGTTGTTCAGTACGACCTTGGCGACCGCGTCCCGCTTCAGCACGACGACCAGGCGCTGGCCCGTCCGCGACGAGGTCTCGTCGCGGACGTCCGCGATGCCGCCCACCTTGCCGTCCTTCACCAGGTCGGCGATCTTCTGCGCGAGGTTGTCGGGGTTGGTCTGGTACGGAAGCTCCGTCACGACCAGGCACTGGCGGCCCTGGATCTCCTCGACCGCCACGACCGCGCGCATCGTGATCGAGCCACGGCCGGTGCGGTACGCCTCCTCGATGCCCTTGCGGCCCACGACGAGCGCGCCCGTCGGGAAGTCCGGGCCCTTGATCCGCTCCAGGAGAGCGTCGAGCAGCTCCTCCTGCGTGGCCTCCGGGTGCTCCAGGTACCACTGGGCACCGGCCGCCACCTCGCGCAGGTTGTGCGGAGGGATGTTGGTCGCCATGCCGACCGCGATGCCCGCCGAACCGTTGATCAGCAGGTTCGGGAAGCGTGCCGGCAGAACCACCGGCTCCTGGTTACGGCCGTCGTAGTTGTCCTTGAAGTCGACGGTCTCCTCGTCGATGTCCCGGACCATCTCCATGGACAGCGGCATCATCTTGCACTCGGTGTACCGCATGGCGGCGGCCGGGTCGTTGCCCGGGGAACCGAAGTTGCCGTTGGAGTCCACGAGCGGCATGCGCATCGACCAGTGCTGCGCCAGGCGCACCAGAGCGTCGTAGATCGAGGAGTCGCCGTGCGGGTGGTACGTACCCATGACGTCACCGACGACGCGGGCGCACTTGTAGAAGCCCTTCTCGGGCCGGTAGCCGCCGTCGTACATCGCGTACAGCACCCGGCGGTGGACGGGCTTGAGGCCGTCCCGCACGTCGGGCAGGGCACGCGACACGATGACGGACATCGCGTAGTCGAGGTAGGAGCGCTGCATCTCCGTCTCGAGCCCGACGGGCTCGACACGCATGCCCACGCCCTCGACGGGCGGGACCTCTTCGGGCGTCACGGGGGCAGGGGTGTTCTCGTCGGCCATTGCTGGTCAAAGTCCTTTCGCGCTGCGGCTTGGAGGGTCGCCGGACCCTCCTCCTTGTACGGCCGACTCAGATGTCGAGGAAGCGGACGTCCTTGGCGTTGCGCTGGATGAACGAGCGCCGCGCCTCGACGTCCTCACCCATCAGCACCGAGAACAGGTCGTCGGCCTGCGCCGCGTCGTCGAGCGTGACCTGGCCGAGCACACGGTGGTCGACGTCCATCGTGGTGACACGCAGCTCCTCGGCGTTCATCTCGCCGAGACCCTTGAAGCGCTGGATCGAGTCTTCCTTGATCCGCTTGCCGTTCTCCTTGCCGAGCACCACGAGGGCGTCGCGCTCGCGGTCCGAGTACGCGTACTCGAAGTCGTCCCGGCCCCACTTGATCTTGTACAGCGGCGGGCGCGAGAGATAGACGTGCCCGGCCTCGACCAGCGGCCGCATGAAGCGGAAGAGGAACGTCAGCAGCAGGGTGTTGATGTGCTGACCGTCGACGTCGGCGTCCGCCATCAGAATGATCTTGTGATAGCGGAGCTTCTCGATGTCGAAGTCCTCGTGGACCCCGGTGCCGAAGGCCGAGATCAGTGCCTGGACCTCGGTGTTCTGCAGGATCTTGTCGATCCGGGCCTTCTCGACGTTCAGGATCTTGCCGCGGATCGGCAGGATGGCCTGGTACATCGGGTTACGGCCGGACTTCGCCGAACCACCGGCGGAGTCACCCTCGACGATGAAGATCTCGCACTTCGTCGGGTCGTTGGACTGGCAGTCGCTCAGCTTGCCCGGCAGCGAGGCGCTCTCCAGGAGCCCCTTGCGGCGGGTCAGGTCACGCGCCTTACGGGCCGCCACGCGGGCGGTCGAGGCGGCGATGCCCTTGCGGATGATGTCGGCGGCCTCGTTCGGGTTCCGGTCGAACCAGTCCGTCAGCTGCTCGTGGACGACCTTCTGCACGAAGGTCTTGGCCTCCGTGTTGCCCAGCTTGGTCTTCGTCTGGCCCTCGAACTGCGGCTCGCCGAGCTTGACCGAGATGATCGCCGTCAGACCCTCGCGGACGTCCTCACCGGTGAGGTTGTCGTCCTTCTCGCGCAGCAGCTTCTTGTCGCGCGCGTACCGGTTGACCAGCGAGGTCAGTGCCGCACGGAAGCCCTCCTCGTGCGTACCGCCCTCATGCGTGTGGATCGCGTTGGCGAAGGAGTAGACACCCTCGCTGTACTGCGTGTTCCACTGCATGGCGATCTCGGCCGAGAGGAGACGCTCCTTGTCCTCCGCCTCGATGTCGATCACCGACTGGTGGATGACGTCGCCCTTGCGGGAGTTGAGGTACTTGACGAAGTCGACGATGCCGTTCTCGTAGTGGTACGTGACCGTGCGGGTCGTCTCGTCCTCGGGGACCTCGGCCGCCTCGGCGCTGTCCGCGCCGGCCGTGGCCTTCGCCGACTCCCGCTCGTCGGTGAGCTTGAGGGTGAGGCCCTTGTTGAGGAAGGCCATCTCCTGGAAGCGGCGCGAGAGCGTCTCGAAGGAGTACTCGGTCGTCTCGAAGATGTCCCCGTCGGCCCAGAAGGTGACGGACGTGCCCGTCTCGTCGGTGGCCTCGTTACGGGCCAGCGGGGCTGTCGGGACACCGAACTTGTAGTCCTGGGTCCAGCGGTAGCCGTCCGTCCTGACCTCGACGGCCACCCGCGTGGACAGGGCGTTGACGACGGACACACCGACGCCGTGCAGACCACCGGAGACGGCGTAACCGCCGCCGCCGAACTTTCCGCCCGCGTGCAGGACGGTGAGCACGACCTCGACGGCCGGCTTGCCTTCGGACGGCACGATGCCTACCGGGATGCCACGGCCGTTGTCGATCACGCGCACCCCGCCGTCGGCGAGGATCGTGACGTCGATCGCGTTCGCGTGCCCGGCCATGGCCTCGTCGACCGAGTTGTCGACAACCTCTTGGACGAGGTGGTGGAGACCGCGCTCACCGGTCGAGCCGATGTACATGCCAGGTCGCTTGCGGACCGCGTCCAGACCCTCGAGCACGGTGATCGCGCTGGCGTCGTACGAGGCTGTCACCTCGCCCGAAGCCTTCGCCTCGGCCGGGGCGGGAGCAGCGCTGCTCTCGCCGGAGGTGGACGGAATGTTCTCGTTGGGGTTGCCGGAATCGGCCACGAAGCGCCCTTTCTGGCACAGCACAGGCCGTTCTCCGGGCAGGCGGGAGCGGCTGCGTCGTTCGGCTTGTATCGACGAATCCCGCAAGGACGCGGGATTGTCCACCAGTCTACCGGTAGCGCCGACCCGAATGGGGGTTTGCCGGTACCTGAGTCCGCATGTGCCGCCCTGAATGAGCGCCTGACGACTCCCCATATCCGGGAAGGGGCCTCAAGAGGCTCACACGGGCATTGAGCGCTTCGGCCTGTCAGCCTCCCGCTACGGTGAGGGACGCCTGGTCCCCGCCGCACGGTTTCCACCACCGCACACCCACACAAGAGGGACACCGGAGCTATCGACGACAACCAAGACATACGGGGCCCCGCGCCTCTCCCGCGCAGCATCGAGATCGCCGCCGGGCGCAGGAGAAAGGCCAGGTCAGAGTGGGTCAGCCGTAGGTGTCGCCCGGGCCTGTGCTCCCCGGCGCACGCAGCGGACCGTATCTGCGGGGCGGCCCTCCCGGCCCCTGGACCTTGATCAGCCTCACGGTGCCGTGCCCCAGATCCGCGTTCAGCCGGGCCACCAGCTGAGGTGCCAGCAGCCTCAGCTGCGTCGCCCACGCCGTGGAGTCGCACTGCACCGTCAGCACCCGCTCGTCGGGATCCTCGTCGTAACGCAACGGCACACAGTGATTGGCCAGATCGTCACCCACGATCTGCGGCCACCGCCCCATCACACCGCCCACCGCGGCCGGCGTCTCCCAGCCGCGCTCGGTGATCAGACGATTGATCGCGGCACCCAGCGGCAGCGGATCCCGGCCGTCCGCCCGTGCGCCGGAACGCAGCCCGCCGCCCCTTCTCGCCTGCTTCTTCTGCTGCGCGGCCGCACCGCGTGCCCGCGCCTGCTCCTTCGCCGCGCGCAGGGCTACCCGCGCCAGGTCCACACCCGAGGGTTCCGGCTGCTTCGCCGGGCCCCCGGCCGGTTCCTTGCCGTCCACGTCGCCGCTCACAGCCGCTCCACCTCGCCGGCCGACACCGCGTACCGCGTCCCCGCGAGCACCCCGGGGACGTCGTCGTCCACTGCGGCCGTCACCAGCACCTGCTCACCGGGGGCCACCAGCTCGGCCAGCCGCTCCCGGCGCCGGGCGTCCAGCTCGGCGAACACGTCGTCCAGCACCAGCACCGGCTCATTGCCCTCGGAGCGCAGCAGATCGTACGAGGCCAGCCGCAGGGCCAGCGCGTAGGACCAGGACTCCCCGTGGCTGGCGTACCCCTTGGCGGGCATTCCGCGCAGGCCGAGGACCAGGTCGTCGCGGTGCGGGCCGACCAGCGTCACGCCCCGCTCGATCTCCTGCTTGCGCACCTCGGCGAGGGCCGCGATCAGCTGCGCGTACAGCTCCTCGCGCGTGCTCGCGGGCTCGACGTCCGCACCCACCGAGCTCCGGTACTCCAGCATCACCGGCCCGCCGCCCGGCGCCACGTCCGCGTACGCCTTGTCGGCCAGGGGCTGAAGCGTCGCGATCAGGTCCAGCCGCTGCGCCAGCAGCTCCGCGCCCACCCGGCCCAGATGCTGGTCCCATACATCGAGCGTCGACAGGTCCATGGAGCGTCCGCCGTGCCGGCGCGCCATCGCCGCGGACTTCAGCAGTGTGTTGCGCTGTTTCAGCACCCGCTCGTAGTCGGAGCGCACCCCGGCCATCCGCGGCGAACGCGCCGTGACCAGCTCGTCGAGGAACCGCCGACGCTCGCCGGGGTCGCCCTTGACCAGCGCCAGATCCTCCGGAGCGAACAGCACCGTACGCACGATCCCCAGCACGTCACGCGGCCTGACCTGCGACGATCTGTTGATCCTTGCCCGGTTGGCCTTGCCCGGGTTCAGCTCCAGCTCGACCAGTTGGGACCGTTCGCCCTGGGTGACGGCGGCTCTGATGACAGCCCGGTCGGCGCCCATGCGGACCAAGGGAGCATCGGAGGAGACGCGGTGGCTGCCGAGCGTCGCGAGATAGCCGACGGCCTCGACGAGATTGGTCTTGCCCTGGCCGTTGGCCCCCACGAACGCGGTGACGCCCGGGTCGAGAGGCACCTCGACCCGGGCGTACGAGCGGAAGTCGGCCAGCGACAGATGCGTGACATGCATGGTGTACGCCGACCTTCCCGGCTTCCTGCTCCGTGCTTCGTGGTGCGGGACGGACCGTCCGGCCCTGCCCGCGCCTCGTCGCGGCTGCTGCTGGTGCTCGGCCGCTACTTCTTGATGTTCTCGACCGCTACTTCTTGTTCTCGACCGCGTGGCCGCCGAACTGGTTGCGCAGCGCGGCGATCATCTTCATCTGCGGGGAGTCGTCCTGGCGCGAGGCGAAGCGCGCGAAGAGCGACGCGGTGATCGCGGGCAGCGGCACGGCGTTGTCGATCGCCGCCTCCACGGTCCAGCGGCCCTCGCCGGAGTCCGCGGCGAAGCCACGGAGCTGGTCCAGGTGCTCGTCGTCGTCCAGCGCGTTGACCGCCAGGTCGAGCAGCCAGGAACGGATGACCGTGCCCTCCTGCCAGGAGCGGAAGACCTCGCGCACGTCGGTGACGGAGTCGACCTTCTCCAGCAGCTCCCAGCCCTCGGCGTAGGCCTGCATCATGGCGTACTCGATGCCGTTGTGAACCATCTTCGCGAAGTGGCCGGCGCCGACCTTGCCCGCGTGGACGGAACCGAACTCGCCCTCGGGCTTCAGCGCGTCGAAGACCGGCTGGACCTTCGCGACGTGCTCGACGTCGCCGCCGTACATCAGCGCGTAGCCGTTCTCCAGGCCCC
The DNA here is from genome assembly GCF_044458665.1 of Streptomyces sp. NPDC050422. Lineage (NCBI taxonomy): Bacteria > Bacillati > Actinomycetota > Actinomycetes > Kitasatosporales > Streptomycetaceae > Streptomyces > Streptomyces sp. NPDC050422. Next base: position 371,875 of record NZ_JBITIE010000002.1, on the reverse strand, counting down.
AGACGCCGCCGGAGACTCCGCAGTCCACGAAGCCGATGCCCTTGATGCCCAGCTCGACCGCGTGCTTCTCGTCGTCCGTCCAGCGGGAGTTCCCGCCGTCCACGACGATGTCGCCGGGCGAGAGCAGCTCGGCCAGCTCGTCGACCGTGGACTGGGTCGCGGCACCGGCCGGAACCATGACCCACACGACGCGGGGGCCCTTCAGCTTGCCCACAAGCTCTTCGAGACTGTGGACATCGGCGACGTCCGGGTTGCGGTCGTAACCGATGACGGTGTGGCCAGCGCGGCGGATGCGCTCGCGCATGTTGCCGCCCATCTTGCCGAGGCCGACGAGACCGATCTCCATCAGAGATTCCTTAAGCGTTGTGCCGATTCGTACCCAGGACCGAGCCTACGCCCGGCAGGGAACAGGACGCCGGGCATGCTCGGCGCTGAACGTGCCCGTCGGGTCCTGCCGCGGTTCCTCGAACCTCGGCAGGACCGGTGACCGGATCAGCCGGAGAGGCGGACCGGCATGATCAGGTACTTGTAAGCGTCGTCCGCTTCGGCGTCCACGGCAGGCCGGCCGCTGAGCAGCGCGGGCTTGGTGGACGTGGTGAAGGAGAGCTGGGCGACCGGCGAGTCGATGGCGCTCAGGCCGTCGAGCAGGAACGTCGGGTTGAAGGCGATCGAGATGTCGTCGCCCTCCAGCACGGAGTCCACGCGCTCCACAGCCTGTGCGTCGTCGCTGGAACCCGCTTCGAGGATCAGGACGCCCTGCTCGAAGCTGAGCCGCACCGGGGTGTTCCGCTCGGCCACCAGGGCCACGCGCTTGACGGCCTCGACGAACGGGGCCGTCTCGATGACGGCGACCGAGTTGAACTCGGTGGGGAACAGCGTGCGGTACTTCGGCAGGTCGCCCTCGAGCAGCCGGGTCGTCGTCCGCCGGCCCGCGCCCTCGAAGCCGATGAGGCCCTCACCGGCACCGGAGCCCGACAGGGCGAGCGTCACGGTGTCGCCGCTCGTCAGCGCCTTGGCGGTGTCCAGCAGCGTCTTGGCGGGCACCAGGGCGACGGCGGAGGCGTCGGCGTTCTCCGGCTTCCAGAGGAACTCGCGGACCGCGAAGCGGTAGCGGTCGGTGGAGGCGAGAGTGACGGTGTCGCCCTCGATCTCGATGCGCACACCGGTGAGCACGGGCAGCGTGTCGTCGCGGCCGGCGGCGATGGCGACCTGGGCGGCCGCCGAGGCGAAGACCTCACCGGGGACGGTGCCGGTCGCGGTCGGCATCTGGGGCAGCGCGGGGTACTCCTCCACAGGAAGGGTGTGGAGTGTGAACCGCGAGGAGCCGCAGGACACCGTCGCCCGTACACCGTCTGTGGAAATCTCCACCGGCCGGTTGGGCAGGGCGCGGCAGATGTCGGCGAGCAGCCGGCCGGAGACGAGCACCGTGCCGTCCTCCTCGATCTCGGCATCCACCGAGACCCGGGCCGAGACCTCGTAGTCGAAGCTCGAGAAGCTGAGGGCGCCGTCCTCAGCCTTCAGCAGAAGGCCCGCAAGAACGGGCGCCGGCGGACGGGCCGGGAGGCTACGGGCCACCCAGGCCACAGCCTCCGCGAGTACATCGCGCTCCACCCGGATCTTCACCGGAACCGCCTCCTGCTGTTGCTCGCTCGCCCTGCTGGCCTTCGTCGTCTGGTCGGGTCGCTCCACCGATGCCGGGGGGAGGACGCCGGGGTCCAGTCTGACGTACGGCACCGACACTCGGTGCTGCTCGGGGTCAAGTCGCGACAAGAGGCTCGGACCGCTCCGGCGCCGAGTTGTGCACAGGCCCCACTTCGAAGCGGATTCCGAGCTAACTATAGGTGGCAGTAGTAGTAGGGCCTGTGGAAACGGTGGATAACGTCGTTTTCGCAGGTCAGACCCTGTTTTTTGTCCACCGACCCTGTGGGTGGCGCCGGTGGACAACTTGGTGTTTCTGTGGACACCCGAAAGTTGTGCACACCCGATACACAGGGCAGGGGGGTTTCTCCCCAGGACTGTCCCCAGCTTTGCCCACGTTCCCCACAGCCCAACCGCCCCTCTCGGTGTGACGCCTTTCACTCGGGGCGGTGAAAGCGGGTGTCGCGTTGCCGAACAGTGGACAGCGGTGTGGAGAAGTCCGCCCTACCTGGGGAAAACGGCCGCCTGCCTGTGGGGCGACGGTGGACAACTTCGATCTCCCCCTGTGGACGAAAAACTTGTCCACAGGCTGTGGATCATTGTTGACCACAAATCCCCAGGCCCCTGAGCTGGTCTGATGGAGTATCGGCTGCCGCGCCTGTGGATGCAGTATGGACAACTTTTGGATCCCCAGGCTGTGGAGGGAAAATTCTCCCCAGATCTGTGGAGAACAGCCCTTCGGCGGCAGGTATTCGAACAGCCGCGACGGCCCGGAGCCCCGCTCGACCCGTCTCAACCCCCGTTTCAACCCCCGTTTCAACCCCCTGCTCGCCCTCTGCTCGCCCCTCTGTGAAGCGGCCAGGACCGAGACGGCGTGCCTCCAGGCGGGCGGAGAAGGCTGCTCCGGGAGACGGAGAAGGACGCTCACGGAGACAAAGAAGGGCGCTCCACGGACTCCTGGAGAGTCCGTGGAGCGCCCTTCCGGCGTGCTCCGGCTCGCGCCGGCGACGATGTGGCGGCTCGTCAGCCGTTCTTGATGCGGTTGGTGAGTTCAGTGACCTGGTTGTAGATGGAGCGCCGCTCCGCCATCAGCGCACGGATCTTGCGGTCGGCGTGCATCACCGTCGTGTGGTCCCGGCCGCCGAACTGCGCACCGATCTTGGGCAGCGACAGATCCGTCAGCTCGCGGCACAGATACATGGCGATCTGGCGTGCCGTCACCAGCACCCGGCTGCGCGAGGAACCGCAGAGGTCCTCCACCGTCAGGCCGAAGTAGTCGGCGGTCGCCGCCATGATCGCCGTCGCCGTGATCTCCGGGGCCGAGTCCTCGCCGCCCGGGATCAGGTCCTTCAGCACGATCTCGGTGAGGCCGAGGTCCACCGGCTGACGGTTGAGACTGGCGAAGGCCGTCACCCGGATGAGAGCACCCTCCAGCTCACGGATGTTGCGGGAGATGCGGGAGGCGATGAACTCCAGGACCTCCGGCGGGGCGTTGAGCTGCTCCTGCACCGCCTTCTTGCGCAGGATCGCGATGCGCGTCTCCAGCTCCGGAGGCTGCACATCGGTGGTCAGGCCCCACTCGAAACGATTCCGCAGCCGGTCCTCCAGGGTCACCAGCTGCTTGGGCGGCCGGTCCGAGGACAGCACGATCTGCTTGTTGGCGTTGTGGAGCGTATTGAAGGTGTGGAAGAACTCCTCCTGTGTCGACTCCTTGCTCGCCAGGAACTGGATGTCGTCCACCAGCAGGATGTCGACGTCGCGGTACCGCTTGCGGAAGGTGTCGCCCTTGCCGTCGCGGATCGAGTTGATGAACTCGTTGGTGAACTCCTCCGAGCTCACGTACCGCACCCGGGTGCCCGGATAGAGACTGCGGGCGTAGTGCCCGATGGCGTGCAGCAGGTGGGTCTTGCCGAGCCCCGACTCCCCGTAGATGAAGAGGGGGTTGTACGCCTTCGCGGGCGCTTCGGCCACCGCGACGGCGGCCGCGTGCGCGAACCGGTTCGACGCCCCGATGACGAAGGTGTCGAAGAGGTACTTCGGGTTCAGCCGGGCGTGCGGTTCGCCGGGGCCGGGAGCCGGTGAGGGCTGCGCGCCCATCGGACCGGTGCCGCCCCCGGGGCGTCCTGTGCCGCCGCCCTGCCGGTGCTGGGGCTCCTGCATGTCATGGCGCTCGGGGCGCTGGGACTCGTAGCCCTGGCGCTCGGGAGGCTGCGAACGGTAGTCGTGCTGCGGCTGCTGCTGCGGGGAGCGGCCGCCGCCGTACGGCTCGCGCCACTGCTCGGCGGCCGGGTCGCGGTCCTGGAACCCGCCGAGCCGGGGCTGCTGCCAGGAGAGGTCCTCCTGGGTCCGCGGCCAGGCGCCGGGTTCGGGTCGCTGCTGCTGGTAGTCGGGGTAGGCGGGCCGGGCCGTCGGCATGCCGTCGTCCGAGGGCCGGTGCCCGTAACCGTCGTAGCCGTCGTTGTGCTGCCGCTCGTCGTGCTGCGGCCCCTGGTAGCGGTGCTGCTGAGGCTGCTGGGACTGGTGCATCGGGGGGGCCGGCGGGTTCGGCGGCTCGCCCGCGGAGTCGTCGACCGTGATCGCGATCCGGATCGTCCGGCCGCACTCCCGGCTCAGCGTCTCGCTGATGAGCGGGGCGAGCCGGCCCTCCAGGACGCGCTTGCCCCATTCATTGGGGACGGCGAGCAGCGCGGTGTCGGCAACCAGCGCGAGCGGCTGGCAGCGCTCGATCCACTGCTTGTCCTTCGGCTCGATGCCCTGCTGGCCCTCCCCGAGGAGTTGCTCCAGCACTCGTGGCCACACTGCGGCAAGATCGGCAGGTACGTCAGCCACAAGGCACGCTCTCTCGCTGGTCCCACGAATGTGTGGTTCTCGGGACGTATGGGTCGGGATGGGTGAGGACCGGCAGGCGGGAAGAAAAAGAACCGGGGTTCAGCCACGGTAGGCGGGCCGACCCATGCGGTTCAAGTCGTTGTCCACAGGCTGTGCACAATGGGGGGTCCGACAGGGTCGGTTTGACCGGATGGCGTAGCCGCGCGTACCGTGACCAGGTCGAGTTGTCGATGGCTGCTGCCGCCTGCCTCCGATGGGCAAAGATCACGATCTGTGATTGTGAAGCGGTGCACTAGGGCGTTTACGCGAGTCTCTCGTGGGCGCACGGTGACAGCCAGGCGATGTCCCGCCAACACACGAATCATTTCTGGAGCCCCCGAGTGAGCAAGCGCACCTTCCAGCCGAACAACCGTCGTCGCGCGAAGACCCACGGTTTCCGTCTGCGTATGCGGACCCGTGCCGGCCGCGCGATCCTCGCGTCCCGCCGTGGCAAGGGCCGCGCCAGCCTGTCCGCCTGATCGCGTACAGGTCGTCATGACGTGCTGCCTACCGAGAATCGGCTGAGGCGGCGCGAGGACTTCGCGACCGCAGTACGGCGAGGACGCAGGGCCGGCCGCCCTCTACTCGTCGTCCATCTACGTAGCGGTGCAACGGACCCGCACGTGACTGGGGAGACTGCTCCCCCGCCGCGTGCGGGTTTCGTTGTCAGCAAAGCAGTGGGTGGTGCGGTCGTTCGCACAGCAGTGAAGCGAAGGCTTCGCCATTTGGTCCGCGAACGGCTTGCCCTGCTGCCCCCCGGTAGCCTGGTTGTCGTACGCGCGTTGCCCGGCTCGGGTGACGCCGACCATGAACAGCTGGCCCGAGACCTGGATGCCGCCTTTCAGCGGCTGCTGGGAGGGGGCGCGCGATGAAGTACCCGCTGCTGGCTCTCATCAAGCTGTACCAGTGGACGATCAGCCCACTTCTCGGGCCTGTCTGCCGTTACTACCCGTCGTGTTCCCACTATGGATATACGGCGATCGACCGGCACGGAGCGATCAAGGGAACAGCGCTGACAGCCTGGCGCATCCTGCGATGCAATCCGTGGTCACCCGGCGGCGTGGATCACGTTCCACCACGCAAACGTCCGCGTTGGCACGAGCTGCTGCGTAGTGCCATACGCGGCAGCAAGGGCGGGGACTCCGCCGCTGATGTGCCTCCCGGGAGGTCGGCCACCGATCTCCCGAGCTCGGCCGCAGAGACTTCGCCCAATGCTCAAGGAGCCTGATTAGTGGACACGATTGCCAGTCTGTTCAGCTTCATCACGTGGCCCGTTTCCTGGGTCATCGTCCAGTTCCACAAGTTGTACGGGGCGATCTTCGGCCCTGACACGGGATGGGCCTGGGGTCTTTCCATCGTGTCCCTCGTGGTGCTGATCCGTATCTGTCTGATCCCGCTGTTCGTCAAGCAGATCAAGTCGACGCGGAACATGCAGGTGCTCCAGCCGAAGATGAAGGCGATCCAGGAGCGCTACAAGAGCGACAAGCAGCGTCAGTCCGAAGAGATGATGAAGCTGTACAAGGAGACGGGTACCAACCCGCTCTCCTCGTGCCTTCCGATCATCGCGCAGTCGCCGTTCTTCTTCGCCCTGTACCACGTGCTCTCGGCCATCGCGTCGAACAAGAAGATCGGTGTCATTGACCAGTCGCTGCTGGACAGCGCTCGTCAGGCCCACATCTTCGGTGCTCCGCTGGCAGCCAAGTTCATGGACAGCGCCGACAAGGTCGAGGCGCTGGGCGCCTCGCTGGTGGATGTGCGGGTCGTCACCGCGGTCATGATCGTGATGATGTCGGCCTCGCAGTTCTTCACGCAGCGCCAGCTGATGACGAAGAACGTCGACCTGACGGTCAAGACGCCGTACATGCAGCAGCAGAAGATGCTCATGTACATCTTCCCGCTGATCTTCGCCGTCATGGGTATCAACTTCCCCGTCGGTGTCCTCGTCTACTGGCTGACCACGAACGTCTGGACCATGGGTCAGCAGATGTACGTGATCAACCAGAACCCGACCCCGGGCAGCAAGGCGCAGGAGCAGTACCTCGGGCGTCTCCTGAAGAGCGTCACCTCACACGGTGAGGTGCGGGGCCGGACCCGGCGCAACACGGTCAAGCGCATCACGGCCAAGGGCCCGGACCGCAACGACATCGAGCGGAAGTTCGTCACGGGACTGGCCAAGCTCGGCCTCGCCCCCCAGGAGGACGGCACGGTGGCCAAGAGTGACACCGCCGTCGCCGAGGCGGAGGGTGGAGCCGCACAACGGCGCCAGCAGCCCAAGCGTCAGACGAAGGCGAAGCGTCACACCACTACGGGCCACCCGAGCGGGGCCAAGGACTCCGACTCCAGTGAGCCCGAGTCCAAGACCTCCCTGGAGAAGAACGCACCGCAGGACGCCAAGTCCAAGCCGGCGGGCAAGCCCGCGTCCGGCTCCTCACGCCAAGCCAAGTCCGGACAGCGCAAGGGCCCGCAGCGGCCCAAGCACCCGTCCAAGAAGTAAGAAGGAGTCCATCCGTGACGGAAGGCACCACCTCCACGGCCGCTGAGGGCAGCGACACCTTGACCCGCCTCGAGCAGGAAGGGGAGATCGCAGCGGACTACCTTGAGGGCCTGCTCGACATCGCCGACCTGGACGGCGACATCGACATGGACGTCGAGGCGGACCGGGCCGCGGTCTCGATCATCAGTGAATCGGCACGTGAACTGCAGAAGCTCGTGGGCCGCGACGGTGAGGTGCTGGAGGCACTCCAGGAGCTGACGCGGCTGGCTGTGCACCGGGAGACCGGTGACCGCAGCCGTCTGATGCTGGACATCGCCGGATTCCGGGCCCAGAAGCGCACGGAACTCGCCGAACTGGGTGCCAAGGCCGCGGACGAGGTCAAGAGCACCGGCGAGCCGGTGAAGCTTGACCCGATGACGCCGTTCGAGCGCAAGGTTGTGCACGACGCGGTTGCGGCCGCAGGTCTGCGCAGCGAATCGGAGGGCGAGGAGCCGCAGCGCTTCGTCGTCGTCCTTCCGGCCTGACCGGATCCTCTCCTGTCGGCCCCGTCTGTTCGCAGACGGGGCCGATCTTTGTCAGCCTGATAGTCAGCCACCCATGGTGCGGTAGTGCGGTATGGAAGGACGGTTCCCGTGACGGAGGAAGTAGCGCTTCCCCAGGCGCCCGACGAGGCCCGGGAGGTGTTCGGTGAGTGCTTTCCCGAGGCCGTCCGGTACGCGGAACTGCTGGCCGATGCGGGGGTCAAGCGAGGGCTGATCGGCCCTCGCGAGGTCCCGCGTCTGTGGGAGAGGCACCTGCTGAACTGCGCGGTGCTCTCCGAGGTCGTCCCCGAGGGCGTCACGGTCTGCGATGTGGGATCCGGCGCCGGCCTTCCGGGTATCCCGCTGGCGTTGGTGCGCCCGGATCTGAAGATCACTCTGCTTGAGCCGTTGCTCCGGCGTACGAACTTCCTCCAGGAAGTCGTCGAACTGCTGGGCCTGGACCATGTGACGGTCGTCCGGGGCCGGGCCGAGGAGGTCCTGGGGACGCTTCAGCCGGTGCATGTGGTGACGGCGCGTGCGGTCGCCCCGCTGGATCGCCTGGCAGGCTGGGGAGTGCCCCTGCTTCGCCCGTACGGGGAGATGCTGGCGCTCAAGGGTGATACTGCCGAGGAGGAGATCAACGGCGCGCGAGCGGCCCTCAGCAAGCTTGGCGTGGTGGAGACCGAGGTGCTTCATGTCGGCGAGGGCGTCGTCGATCCGATGTCCACCGTGGTGCGGGTGGTGGTCGGCGAGAGTCCTGGCGGTGTGAGGTTCGCCGCAAAGCGCGCCAAGGCCGCGAGGGTCAGCCGGACACGTCGTCGTCGCTGAGGACAGCTGTACGTACCCCTCGCGGAGTGTCGTGCCCCTGTAGCTACGCTGCAGGGGCATCGTGTTTCACGTGAAACGTCGCTCTCTGCTGCATGGAATCATCGGCCGCGGTCGTGCGGCCGCCACCCCTCGCCATCGCAGGCCCGTTAGGGCTACGGAGTTGTCCACAGAAGTGGATTCATCCACAGAAGAGCGGGCCTCGCTGGTTCGCGACCCCGAAACCATGGCAGGCTCTGCTCATTGCGAGCCTGAAGTCGAGGAGAGTGAATCCTTGCGGTCCGACGCCAACATCGCGGGACCGATGACCGATCCGGTCCCCGGTCCCCGAACCGAATCGGCGGGGGACGGTGTTTCACGTGAAACACCGCCGCCGATGGATGACACACCCATCGGTCGTGCGGCCCAGCTGGCGGTGGAGGCCCTCGGCCGTGCCGGCGAGGGGCTGCCGCGGCCTGACCAGACGCGGGTCATGGTGGTGGCCAACCAGAAGGGCGGGGTGGGTAAAACTACTTCGACGGTCAACCTTGCCGCGTCGCTAGCACTCCACGGTGCACGCGTTCTCGTGGTGGACCTCGACCCGCAGGGGAACGCCTCTACGGCTCTGGGTATCGACCACCATGCCGAAGTTCCCTCGATCTATGACGTCCTGGTGGAGAGCAAGCCGCTCTCCGACGTGGTCCAGCCGGTTCCGGACGTCGAAGGTCTCTTCTGCGCCCCGGCCACCATCGATCTCGCCGGTGCGGAGATCGAGCTGGTGTCGCTGGTGGCGCGGGAGAGTCGACTGCAGCGGGCGATCCAGGCGTACGAGCAGCCGCTCGACTACATCCTGATCGACTGCCCGCCCTCGCTCGGCCTGCTGACGGTCAACGCTCTGGTGGCCGGTGCGGAGGTGCTGATCCCCATTCAGTGTGAGTACTACGCGCTGGAAGGGCTGGGTCAGCTGCTGCGCAACGTCGACTTGGTGCGGGGGCATCTCAACCCCGACCTCCATGTGTCGACGATCCTGCTCACCATGTACGACGGCCGGACCAGGCTTGCGTCACAGGTGGCGGAGGAGGTGCGCAGCCACTTCGGGAAGGAGGTGCTGCGGACCAGCATTCCTCGTTCGGTGCGGATCTCCGAGGCGCCGAGCTACGGGCAGACCGTGCTGACCTATGACCCGGGCTCGAGCGGGTCCTTGTCCTACCTCGAAGCAGCCCGCGAGATCGCGCTGCGTGGGGTTGGGATCCAGTACGAGGCCCAGCATGCCCAGTCGGGCAGTCGGAACAGCCAGCAGAATACTTCGGAGGGGAACCAGTGAGTGAGCGTCGTAGAGGGTTGGGGCGAGGGCTCGGTGCCCTGATCCCCGCCGCTCCGCAGGAGAAGCAGGTGTCGCCCGCCGGGATGGGTACGTCCCCGTCCGGGACGATGCCGGTGCTGACGTCCGAGCGGGGTGTGGCTGTCGCGAAGGTGACCACCCTGGGTTCGGGTGGGCCTGTGGTGCCGGAGCCGAGCGCACCTGTCTCGGTGTCCGACGGGAGCCCGGCAGAGGTGGCCGGGGCGTACTTCGCCGAGCTTCCGATCGATTCGATCACGCCGAACCCTCGTCAGCCCCGTGAGGTGTTTGACGAGGACGCGCTCGCCGAGCTGGTCACCTCTATCAAGGAGGTCGGCCTTCTCCAGCCCGTCGTCGTGCGGAAGGCCGGGGCCGGGCGCTTTGAGCTCATCATGGGCGAGCGGCGCTGGAGGGCCTGCCGCGAGGCGGATCTGCAGCACATTCCGGCGATCGTCCGGGCCACGGACGACGAGAAGCTTCTTCTGGACGCGCTCCTGGAGAACCTGCACCGGGCTCAGCTGAACCCTTTGGAAGAGGCGGCCGCGTACGACCAGCTCCTCAAGGACTTCAAGTGCACCCATGACCAGTTGGCCGACCGGATCGGGCGCTCGCGGCCGCAGGTGTCCAACACCTTGCGTCTGCTGCGGCTGTCGCCGCCGGTTCAGCGCAGGGTGGCGGCCGGGGTGCTGTCCGCGGGACATGCGCGGGCGCTGCTCTCGGTGGACGACTCCGAGGAGCAGGACAAGCTGGCGCATCGCATTGTGGCCGAAGGGCTCTCGGTGCGTGCGGTCGAAGAGATCGTGACGCTCATGAGCTCCAGGCCCACGAGCGCCGCGAAGGCCAAGGGGCCCCGGGCCGGCGGTCGACTGTCACCGGCGCTGACCGACCTGGCGTCCCGGCTGTCCGACCGGTTCGAGACCCGGGTGAAGGTCGACCTGGGGCAGAAGAAGGGGAAGATCGTCGTCGAGTTCGCCTCGATGGAGGATCTGGACCGCATCCTCGGGAGCCTCGCCCCGGGCGAGGGCCGTGTTCTGGACCGGACTCCCCCGGAGGAGCCGGCCGAGGACGACGAGGGCTGACGCTCTGAGCGGTGAGCGGCGGGCTGTGCTCCGGTGAGTGACGGAGAACAGCCCGCCTTTTGCTTTCTGTGCCAGGCGGCCGCGGGAAGACGGTTCGCCCTTTGCTTTTTCACGGTGTCGGCTTGATCCCTCGGTGGATACGATGCGTTCTGGTAGGGCGCATCCAATTGATCCACCTCCGTGAACGGAGTGCACCGGCCGTCAGGCGATGCGGTGGGTGAAGGAAGTGAGGAACAGCCTTCATGGGGCGTCGGCTCGTACCGCTCACGCTGGACAACCTGTCTGATCTCCCCCAGCGCTGCCGCTCGTGTGTGTTCTGGGAGCTCGATCCGGTGAGGGGCAATGCCGCGGTCAACGGCGGCAGGGCCGAGCTGGAGAAGGAGGCGTGGATTTCCGCCGTCCTGCTTGAGTGGGGGTCCTGCGGCCGCGTGGTCTATGTCGACGATGTGCCGGTCGGATTCGTCCTCTACGCCCCGCCCGCCTACGTGCCGAGAGCGACGGCGTTTCCGACGAGTCCTGTCTCCCCCGATGCGGTCCAGTTGATGACGGCCTTGATCCTGCCGGGATACCAGGGCCAGGGGCTGGGCCGGGTGATGGTGCAGACGGTTGCCAAGGATCTGCTCCGCCGGGGGTTCAAGGCGATCGAGGCCTTCGGGGACGCCCGCTGGAAGGAACCCGCCTGCGTGCTGCCTGCAGATCATCTGCTGGCGGTGGGCTTCAAGACGGTCCGGCCCCACCCGGTGCACCCCCGGATGAGGCTGGAGCTGCGTACGACGCTTTCGTGGAAGGAAGACGTCGAAATGGCCCTGGACCGGTTGCTGGGGGTCGTACAGAAGGAACCCGTGCTGCGGCCGTTGTGACCACGTACGTGAAACGGGCCCGTCCCTCAGGGGGGACGGGCCCGTTTCACGTGAAACAACGCTACTGCGGCTTCCACCTACTCGGTGATGAAGCCTTCGAGGTCGCGGAGGATCGCGGCCTTCGGCTTGGCACCGACGATGGTCTTGGCGACCTCGCCACCCTGGTAGACGTTCAGCGTCGGGATGGACATGACGCCGTACTTGGCAGCGGTGGCCGGGTTCTCGTCGATGTTGAGCTTGACGATCTCGATCTCGCCGTGCTCGGCGGCGATCGCCTCCAGCGAGGGGGCGATCTGACGGCACGGGCCGCACCAGGCAGCCCAGAAGTCCACCAGCACGGGCTTGTCGCTCTTCAGGACGACCTCGTCGAACGAGTCGTCGGTCACGTTCTTCAGGGCGCCGGCCACGGCGGCCTCCTTAACTTCGCGGGGTGTGGGGTGAGGCATGGATCAGACGGTGGCTGCGGCGGCCTTCTCGTCGTCGGCGAGCGCGGCCAGGAAGCGCTCGGCGTCGAGGGCGGCGGAGCAGCCGGTGCCGGCAGCGGTGATGGCCTGCCGGTAGGTGTGGTCGACGACGTCGCCCGCACCGAAGACACCGGTGAGGTTGGTGCGCGTCGAGGGGGCGGTGACCTTGAGGTAGCCCTCGTCATCGAGGTCGAGCTGACCCTTGAAGAGTTCCGTGCGCGGGTCGTGGCCGACGGCGATGAACAGGCCGGTCACGGGGAGCTCGGACGTCTCGCCGGTCTTCGTGTTGCGCAGGGTCAGGCCGGAGAGCTTCTGCTCGCCGTGGACACCGGCGACCTCGCTGTCCCAGGCGAACTTGATCTTCGGGTCGGCGAATGCGCGGTCCTGCATGGCCTTGGAGGCACGCAGGGAGTCGCGGCGGTGAACGATGGTGACCGACTTGGCGAAACGGGAGAGGAACGTGGCCTCTTCCATCGCGGTGTCGCCGCCGCCGACCACGGCGATGTCCTGGTCCTTGAAGAAGAAGCCGTCACAGGTCGCGCACCAGGAGACGCCGCGTCCGGAGAGGGCGTCCTCGTTGGGCAGACCGAGCTTGCGGTGCTGCGAACCGGTGGTGACGATGACGGCCTTGGCGCGGTGCACCGTGCCGGCGGTGTCGGTGACCGTCTTGATGTCACCGGTGAGGTCCACGGAGACCACGTCGTCAGGGATGAGCTCGGCACCGAAGCGCTCGGCCTGGGCGCGCATGTTGTCCATGAGCTCCGGGCCCATGATTCCGTCCTGGAAACCGGGGAAGTTCTCCACGTCGGTGGTGTTCATCAACGCGCCACCTGCGGTGACGGCGCCCTCGAACACCAGCGGCTTCAGCGAGGCGCGCGCGGTGTACAGGGCGGCTGTGTAGCCCGCCGGGCCGGAGCCGATGATGATCACATTACGCACGTCGCTCACGGGTTTCTTCCTCGTCTCTGCAGACTGCCTACTGTCCACGCCTACTGGGGTCGGTTCAACGACTCTCACCCCACCCAACGGATCCTACGGGGGATGCATTCCCGACGTGCCGGGGCGGCATCCGGCGGGATTCTCAGGGGCGCGGGTAGGCGTGCGTCAGCAGGAGCTGCCCCTTGGCCGCGGGCTCGGCGCCGACACAGGCCGCGTCGACCACATAGGCCTGGACCTGGGTGGCGTCCGTGGGATGCGGCAGGACGACGAGGAAGGCGTCGGCGCCCTCGTAGGTGCCCCGCTCGATGGCGAGGGCGGCGGTGTTCCGGCCGGTGCCCTGCTCGATACAGGGAGGGACGGTCACGGAGGGAGCGCGGAGCGGGGTTTGAGGTGATGCGGATGTGGGCGACGTGGATTCGGCCGAGGACTTCGTGTCAGCGGAGGGATCCTGCTTTTCGCTGCTGGATTCCTGCGGGCCGACCGTGTCCGTGCGGGAGCCCAGAAGACTGTGAACCCGCTTTTCCAGTGTGGACTGCGAGAACGCCTGTGATCCCTCCTGGGAAGCGCTGACGCCTTGGTCGGCCGCCTTGAGACTGTCCGAGCTCCCCGACGAGGTGACGTTCTGCAGAAGCAGGACACTCACGCTGACGACAGCGGCGCCGAGTGCGGCGCCGAGCACTGCGTTTCGGCGCCGCCGACGGACAGCACGGCGGCCGGGACCGGTGGCGGCGCGTGAGCGTCCTGCGGGACGGTCCGCGAGCTCCTTCGCCGCGGCAGCGGGCTCTGTTTCACGTGAAACATCTGTCGTGGCGGCGGGTGCCGCGGACGGAGTGAGCCCTCGTGCTTCGTTCGCGAGTGCGGCGTCTATGCGGTCCGCGACATCGGCGGGCATGGGTGCAGCAGCGGGCAGGGTGCCCAGGAGTCCACGGATCTCCTCCAGAGAGGAGAGGACATCGGAGCAGCCCTCACAGCCGGCCAGATGGTCTCGGACCTCCTCGGCACGGGACGGGGGGAGCAGGCCCTCGGTGAGATCGGAGATCTCCGCGACGTCCGGGTGCTGGGTCGTGTCGGTCGTTGATGTCATGTGCGTCCACCTCCGCCCTTCGCTGCCGCTGGATCACTTGTGCCCGCGTCTCTAGGCCTCGCCGCCGGTGGGACGGATGCTCTCGGTGTCCGGTTCCCTTCCGTTCCCTGCCCCTCGCTGTCGCTACTCCTGCTGCGGAGATGCGTGAGCTGAGGGGCCAGCCTGGCGCGTCCCCGCGCACAGCGGCTCTTCACGGTGCCGACCGGCACATCGAGGATGCGGGCCGCCTCCGCCACCGGGTACCCCTGCATATCGACGAGAACGAGGGCGGCGCGTTGCTCGGCGGGGAGGGTGGCCAGGGCTGCGAGCAGTTCGCGCTGAAGGTCCTGGCGCTCGGCCGGCGCTTCGGCGGACTCGTGGGGCTCCATGAGCCGGTCGAGCCGCTCCGGGTCGTCGACCGGCGCGGTCTTCCGTGAGGCGGCCTTGCGGACCCGGTCGAGGCAGGCGTTGACCGTGATCCGGTGCAGCCAGGTGGTGACGGCGGACTGGCCACGGAAGGTGTGGGCGGCTCGGAAGGCAGATATCAGGGCGTCCTGCACGGCATCGGCCGCTTCCTCACGGTCCCCCAGGGTCCGCAGCGCCACGGCCCACAGCCGGTCGCGATGGCGTCGTACGAGCTCACCGAAGGCGTCCGGTTCACCGGCTACGTGGCTGGCCAGGAGATCCTGGTCGGACGTGTCGGCGAAACTGGTGTCGTCCAACGGTGAGCCCCCTCCCTTGGTGCCGTCAGCTTGTGACCTTGATGTCTGAGATCTTGCCCCGGAAGTTCCCTGTGTCGCTCTGAGGCAGTTCGGTGAGCCAGACCAGAAGGTACCGCGCCTGTACGGGTTCGCCAGGCTTGAGTGCCACCTTCGTTCCAGAACCGTGAGCGACCTTGCTGAAGCCGGTGGGTCCACTTGGCACCTCGGAACTGGTGGTGGTCCGCAACTCGACCGAGGTGGCGCCCCCCAGGAAGGTCACATCCACCGCGCTGACCTGCTGCACCTTCCCCAGGTCGAGCACGACCCCGACGCCCTCCTTCAGTTTGCCGAAGTCGGCGGTGAAGTAGCCGTCGGTGTTCCAGTAGGTTGCAGCGTCCCCGTCGTAGACATTCTTTATGCTCTGGGGCTTCTCGGACCCGTCGCCGAGCGGGTCGTAGTCCCGGGCGCTGATGATCGGGACCGGCTTGCTCTGCACGACCGGGTTCTTGTCGCCGTTCTCCGGGTTGGTCTGGGTCGTCCCCGGGTCGTCGGAGCTGTTGTCACGGTCCAGGAGCGTCTCCGCGAGCTGCCAGCTGCCGAGTCCCAGCGCGGCGATGAGCAGTGCGGACACCGCCCACTTGAGTGCCTTCCCGGTGCGGCTCTGGAGAGGCGCGGGAGGCGCGGCGACGGGCTGGGTGACGCCGGGGCCGGGCCCGGCAGGGCGCCCATAGGTGCCCTGCTGGTAGGTGGTCCGCTGGTACTCGGGCGGCGCGGTGAACGTGGGCTCGGGCGGGCGGATGCGCGGCATCGCCGCGACGGCCTTGGCGAGCTCGTCCGGGGTGGTGCACGGCTGTTCCTGACGGGAGGCCGTGGCTCCGTCGTTGGCGAGCGCCCGCATGGCGATCTCGGAGAGACCGCGGTGGACGCCGGCCCGCACCTGGTCGGGTGCGATCAGCCCCACGCCCTTCGGGAGTCCGGTGAGGCCGTAGGCATCGCTCTCGTACGGCCACCGCTGGGTCAGAGCGGCGTACAGGAGGGCGCCGATCGCCTCGGTGTCGGCGCGCTGCGGCCCGTCGGAGGTGATCCCCCGCAGGGCGGCGTTCACCGCGAGGCCGCGGATGCGGTACTGACCCGAGGAGCTGCGCAACACCGCTCCGGGCGTGAGTCGCAGATGGGCCAGACCCTCGCGGTGTGCGGCGGCCATGGCCTGGGAGATCTGACTGACGAGCTGATAGGCGTCGTGGGCGTCCATCGGCCCTGCGCCCAGGAGGGCGGTCAGCTCGGTGGCGTCGGGAAGCCATTCGTGGACGACGTAGACGAGGTCGTTCTCCTCCACGGCGTCGAGGACCTGCACGAAGCGGGGGTCGCCGAGCAGGGCGGAGGACCGGGCCGCGGCCAGCACGGAGCGGGCCCGCGGATGGTCTGCGGGCAGGAGGTGGACGCCCACCGCGCGGCGCAGTTTCTCGTCGACAGCGCGCCAGCTGCTGAACCCGTCCAGACGGGTGACGCACTCCTCGAGCCGGTAGCGCCCTGCGAGCTTGTGACCACTGTGCAGATCAGGGGTCGACACCTCGAAGGCGCTCGTCCCGCTCTCTGTGTCCTGAGGGCCTGTGCCCGTTGAATCCTGAGCTTCTGCCGTACCGTCGCTCGTGGCCTCGTCCGCCTTCGCGGCCAGCGGCTTGTCGCCACTGTTGTCGGCCACGTCGACGGCAGCCGTGCTACGTTCCGCCACCGTCGTTCCTGCCTCCCCATCCGTTGGGCGATGCCAGCCAGCCCCGCACAGTCATGCCAATTGTGCCCACACTCCGGCACCATGCACGACACGCGGAGACCGGCGATGGTTGTGCAGGCCGGTGATCCTCAGCGGCCGAGCCGTCCTCGGACCATGCCGACCATGCCGTTGATCTCTTCGATCCGCATCCGCTTCGCCGCGACGACGAAGACGCCCAGCAGCACGATCCCACCGCAGAGCAGCGCCAGGAGCGAGCCCGAGGCGCCGTCGCCGAGTGTGTGGAGAAGGGCGAATCCCACGCCGCCGCCGAGGACAGCCGCAGGGATTGCGGCGAGGCAGAGCCGGGCGTAGGTGCGCAGGACGTGAGCGCCGTCCAGGTCGCCGCCGAGACGGTTGCGCAGCCGGCGCCAGGCGATGCCGACCCCGACGGCGTACGCGAGTCCGTACGAGGCCGCCATGCCGACCACGGCCCACTGGGCGGGCAGCACGACGTAGCAGATGGCCGAGGCGGCCGCGTTGACGAGGGCGACGATGACCGTGTTGTAGAAGGGCGTACGGGTGTCCTCGTACGCGTAGAACCCACGCAGCACCACGTACTGCACGGAGTAGGGAATCAGGCCGAGGCCGAAGGCCATCAGGATGAATCCCATGGAGCGGGCGGCCTCGGGGCCGCTGGAGGCGTAGAGCAGGGTGCACATCGGCACGCCCAGGGCGAGGAAGCCGAAGGCGACCGGCACGATGGCCACCGCCGAGTTGCGCAGGCCCTGGGAGATGTCGTCGCGGACCGCGCCCGGGTCGTTGTCGTGGGCGGCACGGGAGATGCGCGGCAGCAGCGCGGCCATGACCGACACGGTGATGATCGCCTGCGGCATGCCCCAGATCAGCTGAGCGTTGGAGTACGCGAGGAAGCCCGCCCCGTTCTGGCCGGACGACTTGCCCGCGGAGGTCGCGAGCTGGGTGACGACCAGCACACCGGCCTGGTTGGCGAGGACGAACAGCACCGTCCACTTGGCCAGCTTGACCGTCTTGCCGAGCCCGTGGCCCCTCCAGTCGAAGCGCGGACGGAAGCGGAATCCGGCCTCGCGCAGATACGGGATCATGGCCAGGGCCTGGACGACCAGGCCGAGCAGGGTGCCGATGCCCAGCAGCCGGACGCCCTCCGGCGGAATCGTCGTGACGCCCATCTGGGACTCGTGCGAAGTGCCGTACACCCAGATGAACAGCCCGAACGTGACGATCATGACGATGTTGTTGAGGACCGGGGTCCACATCATCGCGCCGAACTTCCCGCGGGCGTTGAGGATCTGGCCCATGACGACGTGCACACCCATGAAGAAGATGGTGGGCAGGCAGTACCGGGCGAAGGTGGTGGCCACGTTGTTGGCTGCGGGATCGCCGGCGATCGTCGATGACATCAGGCGGATGAGGAAGGGCGCGGCGAAGACCGCGAGGGCGACGATCAGCCCGAGCGCGACCATCACGAGGGTCAGCAGCCGGTTGGCGTAGGCCTCGCCGCCGTCCTCGTCGTCCTTCATCGAGCGGACGAGCTGCGGGACGAAAACGGAGTTGAGGCCGCCGCCCACGGTGAGGATGTAGATCATCGTCGGCAGCGTGTACGCGATGGTGAAGCTGTCGCCGAGCAGGGCCGCGCCGAGCGCGGCGGTGATCACCAGGCTTCGCACGAACCCGGTGAGCCGTGAGACGAGGGTGCCGGCGGCCATGATCGCGCTGGACTTCAGCAGACCGGATGCCCGCCCGCCGCCGGACTTCGGCGGCGCGGGGGCGGGGACCGGCTCGGGCCGGTCCGGGCCCGGGGACCCTGCGGCCGGGCCCTCCTGGTCCCGGAAGAGATGCGCGAACGCGTCCGGCTCCTCGCGGTTCGTCGATGCCTGGGTGACGAGATCGTCCACGCCCACGAACTGGGTCGTCGCGGCGTCGTCCCCGTACGGCAGGTGGCGCGACGGGCCGTCCGGCTCGGGGGGCGGGGTCTGCGCCCAGATCCGGGGGTCGGGTGCGTACTGGGCGGCCGGTGGCTGCTGGTAGAGCGGCTGCGGCTGCTGGTAGGTGCCCGGGGGAGGCGGCGGATGCGCGGCGCGGTCGTACAGCGCCTCGCTCACCGGGTCCTGGGCGGAGAGGTCCTGGGCCCGGTAGGGGTCGTAGTCGTACGCGGCCTGCAGATACGGGTCCGGGGCAGGCGGCACCTGCTCCGGACCGGAGGGCACCGGTGGCCCACCGGGATACCCAGCTCCGCCCGTACCCTGACCGCGATCACCGTCGTACGGCGCGTTCATCGAAACCCCACCTCATCGTCCCCGGCCGACCGGCCACGACAGACATCGCTCAACGGTCCACTTTCTCACCCGTGCCCGACGGCTCCGTGCTTTCAGGACCGGTGTCCGGCGTCGGGTCACTCGGCTGCTCGGGTTCACTGCCGTCGTCGCCCGCCGCGCCGCCCGCGTTGGCACGCTTGCGATGTGCATACATCCGGATTCCGGCGAGGACCAGGAGCAGGAGGCCGCCGGCGATCACGAGCAGCACGGTCGGGGTGAGCTCGGACACCTTCACGGTGAAGGCCATCTCCGCACCGTACGGCCTGCCGTCCTCCGTATAGAGCTGCGCGGTCATCTGTACCTGGCCGTTGATGTTGGCCGCGGCATCGAATTTGACGGACTGGCTGTGGCCGGCGCCGATCTGGATCGGCTGCTCCGCCACGGCGCCGCCGTCGTTCAGCTCAAGACGCGTCGCGTTCTCCGACTTCAGCCGGAGTACCAGGTGATCGACGTTCTGGAGCAGTCTGTTCTGCACCGTCACGGGAATCGTGGCGCTGCGGCCGGACAGGGTGACATCCGACTTCGAGATGAGCTGGACCTCGCTGGTGAGGCCCTGGAGGTAGGTGCGCACCGAGTCCCGGTACTGCTGGGCCTCCAGGGGCTTGCCCCGCCACGACATCGACATGGACCGGTTGATGGCGTTGCCGAAGGGGGTCACCACCCGCTCGGGCTGGGTGAGGATGACTTGGAAGTTGTCGAGGGATGCCTGGGTGGACTTGATGTCCTGGAAGGCCTGGGTGGGCAGCTCCTGGCTGCGCAGCTTCTTCGGGTACTGGGACGTCCGGGGGACCGTGGTGGTCGCCTTCGCGTCGGGCTTCGCAGATGCGGCCTGCATCAGGGTCCGGGACTGCGTCCAGCGCCCGTCGTCGAGGGCGTGAAGGGCACGGGCCATCGACTGGGCCTGCGCGATGGTCGGCATGCGCTGGGGCGCCACGACGATGTCGCGGTCCTTGTCCGTGTCCTGCTGCGACAGAGCGAGGGTGAGCGCGAGGAACTTCTGCACGGCGATCGTGGAGTCCCCGGCCTTCGCCATGTCGCCCTGGAAGGCCGTGGAGAGACGGGCGTCGGAGACGACCGCGGTGGTGCCGCCGCCGATCGGCCGGGCGGCGGTCGGCGTGTACGACAGGCTGCCGGTCTCGTCCAGGCTGTCGCTGCGGGCGATCACGTTGTGGGCACCGGTCGAGGTGGCGACATCCACGATGGACGGGTCGATCGCACCGTCGACGGGCCAGGCGAAGTCGGTCGACGGCTTCAGGTGGAGGATCGTCTCCACCGTCATCCCGGAGACCTCGCTGGCCGTCTGGAGGTGGCTGAGCGTGCCCGACACGTTCTTGCCGCGGTGTGCGATGGAAGCGAGGTCGGGGTCCGCGAAGGGCAGGGCGACGACCTTGCCCTCGGCCACAGCGGCTTCCAGCGAACTGAGCCACTTCTTGGCCACGGCCTGGTTCGTTCCGGCGACCGTGGTGTCACCCGCCTTGACGCGATAGCTCTTGGTCATGGCGTCGACGCTGGCGAGCAGATCCGGGTCGATGACCCAGGTCACGGGCAGCTGGCTGCCGAGCGACACCATCCGTTCGAGGCGGCCGCCCGGTGCGATCTCGGCCGCCAGGTCGTCATCGGCGAACACCGGGGTCTGCTGCTCGTCGGAGCCGGTCTCCGCGGTGAGATGCGCCGAGGCGATCAGTGGCCAGAGGTAACTGACCCCCGTCTTGGAGTCACTGCTCTCGTTCTGCCACGGCAGGAAAGTCCACTTGATACCGAGCACGTGGTCGTACTGAGCGCGAGCTGTTTGGCCCGACAGGGAGACGCCCAGTTGGTAGACGCCGTCGTCGCCGAGTTCCAGCTTGCTGACCGGCACAGACAGAGTGAAGTCCTGGCTGATGCCCGAAGGAAGCTTGGCGATCTTGACGGTGTACTTGCCCCCGAGGGGGTAGGGGTCCGTCCCCGAGGCGTACCCCGTGCGCTGAGCGGCCGCGTCGATCGACGTCCTGCCGTAGAGCCGCGGGCCCACACGCAGATCGACCTGTGCGTCGGTGACGGCGTCCTTGCCCTTGTTGACCAGAGTGCCGGAGACGGTGAGCGTGTCCCCCTTCACCGGGGCGCTCGGAGTCAGGGTGTCCAGGGATACCGCGACGGTGCTGGACTCCGCCGGAGCCTTGCTCGTCCCGCCGGCCTGCGCCTGCGGGGCTGCCACCCCGGCCAGCACGGCGGCGACGAGGGGAGCCCCGGCGAGCGCGGCGGCTGTGCGCCGCAGCCACCGGCGGGCAGGAGAGGGACTCGTCCCCTGGTTGTCTGCCGCCTCGGCCACGCGTATCCGTCCCTCGTCGTCGTCAGCTGCTGTCGATCGTTGTTCGTTGCTGCGTTCCCGCATGGTAACGATCTGCGCCGCGGCCAAGTGCCAGGGAGTGCGTCACACGGGCGGGAGGGTCTCGTACGGCGAACGGAAACCATGACGCCCGGGCCGGTCCGGGCACGTACCCTTTTCTGTTGTGCCGAACGCCAATGAAGACAACTCCAGCGCCCTGACCCAGGTGCAGCTCCGCGCAGTCAGCGAACTGCTGCGGGTGTCCCCGGTCGCCGACGATCTCGCCCGCCGATTCGAGGATGCCGGATTCAGTCTTGCCCTGGTCGGCGGCTCGGTCCGGGACGCGCTCCTCGGCCGGCTGGGGAACGACCTGGACTTCACGACCGATGCGCGTCCCGAGGACGTACTGAAGATCGTCAGGCCCTGGGCGGACTCGGTGTGGGAGGTCGGGATCGCCTTCGGCACGGTCGGGGCCCAGAAGGACGGGTACCAGATCGAAGTCACCACATACCGGTCCGAGGCGTACGACAGGACCTCGCGGAAGCCCGAGGTTTCCTATGGTGACTCAATCGAGGAGGACCTCGTCCGCCGCGATTTCACCGTGAACGCCATGGCTGTCGCGCTGCCGCAGAAAGAGTTCATCGATCCGCACGGTGGCCTCGCGGACCTGGCCGAGCGAGTGCTGCGCACCCCTGGAACGCCTGAGGAGTCCTTCTCCGACGACCCCCTGCGCATGCTGCGGGCCGCGCGTTTTGCCGCTCAGCTGGACTTCGAGGTCGCTCCGGACGTCGTCACCGCGATGACGGAGATGGCGGGCCGCATCGAGATCGTCTCCGCCGAGAGGGTGCGGGAGGAGCTCAACAAGCTCCTGCTCTCCTCGCACCCCCGTAAGGGGCTCGCGCTCCTCGTCGACACGGGACTGGCCGAGCAGGTCCTTCCCGAGCTCCCCGCGCTTCGGCTGGAAAGTGACGAGCATCACCGTCACAAGGACGTGTACGAGCACTCCCTGACCGTGCTGGAGCAGGCGATCGACCTGGAGGAGGACGGTCCGGACCTTGTTCTGCGCCTTGCCGCACTTCTTCACGACATCGGCAAGCCGAGGACGCGGCGGTTCGAGAAGGACGGGCGCGTTTCGTTCCACCATCACGAGGTGGTGGGCGCCAAGATGGTCAAGAAGCGAATGACCGACCTCAAGTACTCCAATGACATGGTCAAGGACGTCGCGAAGCTGGTGGAACTGCACCTGCGCTTCCACGGGTACGGCGACGGAGAGTGGACCGACTCGGCGGTCCGCCGCTATGTACGCGATGCTGGCCCCCTGCTGGAGCGGCTGCACAAGCTGACCCGCTCGGACTGCACCACACGGAACAAGCGCAAGGCCAGTGCCCTCTCGCGGACCTACGACGCGCTGGAGGAGCGCATCGCCCAGTTGCAGGACCAGGAGGAACTGGATTCGATCCGGCCGGACCTGGACGGCAACGAGATCATGCAGATCCTGGACGTCGGACCCGGGCCGGTCATCGGCAAGGCGTACGCGTTCCTGCTCGAACTGCGTCTGGAGAACGGGCCGATGGAGCGCGACGCGGCAGTGGCAGAGCTCAAGAAGTGGTGGACGGCGCAGAGCTGAGGTTGCCGGGGCTCATCCAGTTCGAAGGTCTTCGGGTCATGTTTCACGTGAAACATGACCCGAAGCAGTTGTGTCGAGGGCGTTGTTTCACGTGAAACGGCGCCCTCGGTCGGTCCGGCGCCCTCGGTCGGTCCTGCTCCATCGCAGCAGCATCAGGGCCACGAGGGCGTAGAGCAGGGCCACCCCGATCACCACCGTCGCTGATCTCCCATCGGGGGGCAGGAGAAGGGCGGAGGCCGCGGCAGCGCCCACGAAGGCCACGTTGAACAGCACGTCGTAGAGCGAGAAGATCCTGCCGCGGAAAGCGTCGTCCACGGCTGTCTGCACCACGGTGTCCGTCGCAATCTTCGCTCCCTGAGTGACCAGTCCGAGGATGAACGCTGCGACGAGCATGGGAGCGGGTTGGAACCAGAGGCCCAGAGCCGGCTCAAGAACTGCGGCGGTCCCGGCACACACCATCATCCAGCGGAACCTGCCCAGGCGGCCGGCGGCCCAGGGAGTCAGCACGGCCGCCGCGAAGAACCCCGCACCGGACACCCCGACCGCCAGGCCGAGCAGCGCCAGCCCGTCGGAATCGTTGTCGGTCCAGGCATACCGGCACAGCATCAGAACCATGATGGTCAGCGCGCCGTAACAGAAGCGGATCACCGTCATGGCAGCCAGCGCGCGGGCGGCACCCCTTCGCTCTGCCAGATGGCTCACTCCGTGCCGTAGGCCGCGCGCGGTGGTGGTCAGAGCCGCCCGCAGGCGAAGGTGGCCCTCACTCCGGCCCGGTCCCAGCAGGCCGGAAGCAAGGCTCAGAGAAGCCAGCGCCGAGGCGAGGTAGAGCCCGGCGCCCAGCAGCACCACCGCGGCGTCGGAGTCCGCGAGGAGCAGTCGAACGGCGAAGGCGAGACCACCGCCCGCCGTGGCGGCGAGGGTTCCCGCGGTCGGGGACAGCGAGTTGGCCAGCACCAGCAGGTTCGGTTCGACGACGCGTGGCAGCGCGGCGGAGAGGCCGGCCAGGACGAAGCGGTTCACCGCGGTGACGCAGAGCGCCGAGGCGTAGAAGAGCCAGTCGGGGGCGGAGCCGAGGATCAGGAGCGCGGTGCAACAGGCGAGTGCGGCGCGCAGCAGATTGCCGTAGAGGAAGACCTGCCGGCGCGGCCAGCGGTCCAGCAGTACACCGGCGAACGGGCCGATGAGCGAATAGGGCAGCAGGAGTACGGCCATCGCGGAGGCGATGGCACCGGCGGACGCCTGTTTCTCCGGCGAGAAGACGACATGCGCCGCGAGGGCGACCTGATAGACGCCGTCCGCCGACTGGGACAGGATCCGCACGGCCAGCAGGCGGCGGAAGTTCCGAAGGCGCAGGAGTACGCGCAGGTCACGCACGACGGGCATGGGAGCAAGGGTCACATACCTAGAGGGTCCCCGGGCGGATTGCCCGGGGACCCTCTACGGTGCGGGAGTCAAGGAGCGTTGCCGCTCCTCACCACGCCGCGCCGACTCACCGTGTCAGGTGGGTCAGTTGGAGACCTCACCACGGATGAACTTCTCGACGTTCTCGCGGGCCTCGTCGTCGAAGTACTGAACCGGCGGGGACTTCATGAAGTACGAGGACGCGGAGAGGATCGGGCCGCCGATGCCGCGGTCCTTGGCGATCTTCGCAGCGCGGACGGCGTCGATGATGACACCGGCCGAGTTCGGGGAGTCCCAGACCTCGAGCTTGTACTCCAGGTTCAGCGGAACGTCACCGAAGGCGCGGCCCTCGAGGCGCACGTACGCCCACTTGCGGTCGTCCAGCCAGGCCACGTAGTCCGACGGGCCGATGTGGACGTTGTCCGCACCGAGGTCGCGGTCACGGATCTGCGAGGTGACGGCCTGCGTCTTGGAGATCTTCTTGGACTCGAGGCGCTCACGCTCGAGCATGTTCTTGAAGTCCATGTTGCCGCCGACGTTCAGCTGCATCGTGCGGTCCAGGACGACGCCCCGGTCCTCGAACAGCTTCGCCATCACGCGGTGCGTAATGGTGGCGCCGACCTGCGACTTGATGTCGTCGCCGACGATCGGGACACCGGCCTCGGTGAACTTGTCCGCCCACTCCTTGGTGCCGGCGATGAAGACCGGGAGGGCGTTGACGAACGCGACCTTGGCGTCGATGGCGCACTGCGCGTAGAACTTCGCAGCGACCTCGGAACCGACCGGCAGGTAGCAGACGAGGACGTCGACCTTGCGGTCCTTGAGGATCTGGACGATGTCGACCGGGGCCTCGGGCGACTCCTCAATGGTCTCGCGGTAGTACTTGCCCAGGCCGTCGTGGGTGTGGCCGCGCTGGACGGTGATGCCGGCGCTCGGCACGTCGCAGAGCTTGATGGTGTTGTTCTCGCTGGCGCCGATGGCGTCCGAGAGGTCGAGGCCGACCTTCTTCGCGTCGACGTCGAAGGCGGCGACGAACTCGACGTCCCGCACGTGGTACTCGCCGAACTGGACGTGCATCAGACCGGGCACCTTGCCGGCCGGATCGGCGTCCTTGTAGTACTCGACGCCCTGGACCAGCGAGGCGGCGCAGTTGCCCACGCCGACGATGGCTACGCGAACCGAACCCATTCCGGTTGCTCCCTGTGTGTAATGGATGTTCCTGATGAGTCCCCCGCGGATCTGCGGGGAACTCACTTGGCGGTGTCGCCGGACGGATCCGGCGGGTTGTTACCCCGCCGGGGCAGGCCGTCCGGCTCTCCTGCGGTGTTCTGCTGAGCTGAGCCCCCGGGCGAGGATCGTCGCTGATCCCGTCCCGACCGCTCGCTCTCGATGAGCTCGTTCAGCCAGCGCACTTCGCGCTCCACGGACTCCATGCCGTGTCGCTGCAGCTCAAGTGTGTAGTCGTCGAGGCGCTCGCGGGTGCGGGCCAGAGAGGCGCTCATCTTCTCGAGACGCTCCTCCAGCCGGCTGCGACGGCCTTCCAGCACCCGCATCCGCACTTCGTGCTCCGTCTGCCCGAAGAAGGCGAAACGAGCAGCGAAGTGCTCGTCCTCCCACGAGTCGGGGCCGGTGTGCGAGAGCAGTTCCTCGAAGTGCTCCTTACCTTCCGCCGTCAACCGGTAGACGATCTTGGCGCGGCGCCCTGCCAGTGAAGAAGCGGGGGCGACCGCACGGCCGGCGCCGGGCGGAAGCTCCGGTGGAGCGTTCCCCGGTTCCTCGATCAACCAGCCGTTGGCGACCAGCGTCTTGAGGCAGGGGTAGAGGGTTCCGTAGCTGAAGGCACGGAAGATCCCCAACGAGGTGTTGAGGCGCTTGCGCAGCTCGTAGCCGTGCATCGGGGACTCGCGGAGCAGTCCGAGAACGGCGAACTCGAGGATGCCTGAGCGTCTGCTCAACCTCGTCTCCTCCTTCTCCGAGTGCTCTCGCGTGGCCAGTGCCGAGCCGATGTACCGAGTCGATGTACCGAGCTGATGTATCGACTCGATACATCAGCACGATAGATCGGACTCGCGGCTGCGACAAGGGGGGCCTTAGTGAGCGGCGTCACATCACCAATTCGTAGCAACCGACTTGCGTAATTTGGGGTGAAGTTCGGCCTCAGGAGGGTTTTGACCGTGCGTAGTCTGTGCGGCATGCAGACCACCGGGAACCGTGTGACGTCCGAGCGCGTCAGTCTTCGCGGACTAACCGGATGCACTGCGGATGAGCCTGTCGCAGGGCTGGTCCGTAATTCGGGGGGACCGGATCTCAGCTGCCGCTTCCAGGCGTTCTCGCCTGCCCGAGGAGTAGTCGTTCGATGAGCGAGCACCGTCGCAAGATGCCGCAACCACAAGGTGGCGGGCGTGCCGCGGCCAGACGAGCCGCCCAGCAGTCCCCCGGACGCCGTGCAGCGCCGTCACGCGGAGTAACTTCCGAGTCACCTTCCGACTCGTACGGCGAGGATTCCCCGTACGGCGGGCGTGCCGCGGCCAGACGGGCCGCACAGCGCGGCGCCGGTGGCGGCGGTGGCTCCGACGGTGGTGGTGGCCGGCGTCGTGGCGGCGGGGACGGCGGCCAGGAGGGCCCCGGCCGCGGCCGGGGGCGCGGCAGTCAGCGCCCCGTCAGGAAGCGCTTCATCGACTACCCCCGCGCGGGCAAGCAGGGCCTGCGGCGCTGGACGCCGTCGTGGAAGTTGGTCTCCGGTCTGTGCATCGGTTTCCTGGGCCTTCTGATGGGGCTTGCCGGCCTCGCGTACGCGATGGTCGCCACTCCCAAGGTCCAGGCGGCCGCGAGGGCGGAGAACAACGTCTACTTCTGGGCGGACGGCACGCAGATGGTGGCCACCGGCGGTGAGACCAACCGCCAGATCATCGACTACGCCCAGATCCCGGAAGCGATGCGCAACGCCGTCATCTCGGCGGAGAACAAGTCCTTCGACCACGACCACGGCATCGACCCGATGGGTATCGCGCGGGCCGTGTTCAACATGGCCAAGGGTGGCGAGACCCAGGGTGGCTCGACGATCACCCAGCAGTACGTGAAGAACTCCCGGCTCTCCCAGGAACAGACCCTGAGCCGGAAGTTCGAGGAGCTCTTCATCACGCTGAAGGTCGGCGAGCAGGAGAGCAAGACGAAGATCATGGCCGGGTACCTCAACGTCTCGTACTACGGACGTGGTGCCTCGGGTATCCAGGCGGCGGCGCGTACGTACTACGGCAAGGACGCCAAGGACCTGAATCCGAGCCAGTGCGCCTTCCTGGCCACCCTGCTCAAGGGGGCCAGCTACTACGACCCCGCGGGTGCCACGGAGGTCGACTCAGTGCAGGCGACCCCGCAGAAGAACACGGACCGGGCGATCAAGCGCTGGAAGTGGATCCTTGACGAGGAGGTCAAGGACGGCCGGATGGAGCAGTCGGAACGCGACAAGTACACCGAGTTCCCGATGCCCGACAAGCCGAAGAAGGACGCTCAGCTGGGCGGCCAGATCGGCTACCTCGTCGCGATGGCCAGGTCCAACTTCCTCAGCAACTACGACATCACCCGCGACCAGCTCGACCAGGGCGGCTACGAGATCCACACGACCTTCGACAAGAAGAAGGTCGACCAGCTGAGCAAGGCCGTCAAGAGGGTCTACGACGAGAAGATCGACCCCAAGAAGCGCCCGGACAAGGACACTCACGTCCAGTTCGGCGGCTCGTCGGTGAATCCGAAGACCGGAGCCATCGAAGCGATCTACGGCGGCCAGGACGCGACGAAGCACTACACCAGCAACGCCGATCCCACCGGCGCCGCGGTCGGCTCCACCTTCAAGCCCTTCGTGCTGGCTGCCGCTATGGAGTACGGCAAGCGTGATCCCTCGGGTGATGCCGAGCAGGACGAGTCGGAGCGCACGAAGGTCTCGCCGAAGAGCATCTACAACGGCAACGACAAGCTGAAGATCAAGAAGTACAACGGCGACATCTGGACGGACGAGAACGGCAAGGAGTGGCTGCAGGCCAATGACGGGCATGAGTCGCGGGGCAACATCACCCTTCGCGAGGCGATGCAGTGGTCCGCCAACTCGCCCTACGTCCAGCTGGGCATGGACGTCGGCACCGACAAGGTGAAGGACGTGGCCCTCGCGGCCGGTCTGAAGGACGACAAGTACATGGCGAACGCGAACGTTCCGTCGTTCTCCATCGGTACCTCCTCGCCCAGTGCGACCCGCATGGCGGGTGCCTACGCCACGTTCGCGGCCAGCGGCCAGCAGCGTGAGCCCTTCTCGGTGACGGAGGTGAAGAAGGGCGGCGCGGTGGTCTACCAGCACAAGGTGGTCGCCAAGAGCGCCTTCTCCAACATCATCGCCGACAACGTCACGGACGTGCTCAAGAACGTCGTCGAGAAGGGAACCGGTACGCCCGCCCAGCTTCCCGGGCGGGACGTCGCGGGCAAGACGGGTACGACGGACGACAACCTGTCCGCCTGGTTCGTGGGCTACACCCCGCAGTTGTCGACCGCGATCAGCATGTACCGGCTGGACGACAACGAGAGCCACAAGGACCGCAAGTTCGAGAAGATGTACGGCACCGGCGGCGAGAAGTCGATCCATGGTGCGTCGTTCCCCGCCCAGATCTGGCACGACTACATGGCCGAGGCGATGGAGGGCCTGGACAAGGTGTCCTTCCCGAAGCCGGAGCCGATCGGTGACACGGTCTACGGCGGCGGCGCGAAGAGCCCCACTCCGACCCCCACCCCGAAGCCCACGCCGACGCCGACCGAAACAGCGACCATCACGCCGTCGCCGAGCGCTCCCGAGACTCCGACGCCCGACCCGACCGATACCTGCGGTACGTGGGACCTGAACTGCCAGAACAACAACGGCGGCAATGCGAACGGCGGGACCGACGGGGGCGCCGACGCCGGGACGGCCGAAGGCGGGACCAGCGGCACGGACGCCGGAACCACCGACGGGACCACGCAGGGCGCGACCGCCGGGGGTGCCAGCCCCTCACCCGACACAGGTGGCAACGGGAACGGGAACGGGAACGGTGGTTGGATCGGCGGCGGCGGGTAGCCCGCCGTACACCCTGCGCGTCCGACAGGCCCGCGCGAGGTGATCCGAGCAGTGTGACGAGGGCCGCGGCACCACAGGGTGCCGCGGCCCTCATCGTTTCCACACGTCGGTACGGCAGGATGTGCGGCATGCCAAGCGCAGAGGATACGAGCGTGCACCAGGAACGGTCCGTCGTACGGCCCACGCACCAGGACGAGATCGCCGCGGCCGGCAGCGAGCTGATCGGCGGGAGCTCGGGGCGCTGGGCGCGGCTCGGCGGCGCCGCACTCACCCCCGTGGGCGCCGTAGCGCTGGTGGCGATCGGAATGTTCGCGCTCGGCATGGTGCAGAAGCTGCCCTGCTACAACTGGGCCTGGTTCCGGGGCGCGGGCTCCCAGTACACCCACGCCTGCTACTCCGACATCCCGCATCTGTACGCGGGGCGGGGCTTCGCCGAGGGCCTGGTGCCGTACTTCGACCGGCTGCCGGGCGACATGCAGTTCCTGGAGTACCCGGTTCTCACCGGCGTGTTCATGCAGATCGCCGCCTGGCTGACCCCGGGCGGCTCCATCCAGCAGCAGGAACAGGCCTACTGGCTGGTCAACGCCGGCATGCTGATGATCTGCACCGCCGTCATCGCCGTGTGTGTCGCGCGCACGCACCGGCGACGCCCCTGGGACGGTCTGCTGATGGCGCTGGCGCCCGCGTTCGCCCTGACGGCCACGATCAACTGGGACCTGCTGGCCGTCGCCCTCACGGCCTGGGCGATGCTCATGTGGTCCCGGAGCCGCCCCCTGGCGTTCGGCATCCTGATCGGACTGGCCACGGCGGCCAAGCTCTACCCCGTGTTCCTGCTGGGCCCGGTCTTCGTGCTGTGCTGGCGGGCGGGGAAGTGGCGGGAGTTCGGGGTGGCGGCGCTCGCTACCGCCGGCTCCTGGCTGGTGGTCAACCTGCCGGTGATGGTGTTCGCGCCCGAGGGCTGGAAGAAGTTCTACACCTTCAGCCAGGAGCGTTCGATCGACTTCGGCTCCTTCTGGCTGGTCATCACCCAGCGCACCGGCGAATCCATCGACGTCTCCACGGTCAACACCGTCTCCACGCTGGCGACGGTCGGGCTGTGCGCCGCGATCGGGGCGCTGACGCTGACGGCCCCGCGCAGGCCGCGGTTCGCCCAGCTCGCGTTCCTCGTCGTCGCGGTGTTCATCCTCGTCAACAAGGTCTACTCACCGCAGTACGTGCTGTGGCTGATCCCCCTCGCCGCGCTCGCCAGGCCGCGCTGGCGGGACTTCCTGATCTGGCAGGCGTGCGAGGTCATGTACTTCCTGGGCATCTGGATGTACCTCGCCTACACGACGAGCGGGGACAAGCACCAGGGGCTGCCGACGGAGGGCTATCAGCTGGCGATCGTCCTGCACCTGCTGGGCACGCTCTACCTCTGCGCCGTGGTCGTACGGGACATCCTGATGCCGGAGCGCGACGTGGTGCGCCGCGACGGCTCGGACGATCCGTCGGGCGGGGTGCTCGACGGAGCCGAGGACGCCTTCGTGCTGGGGCGCGCGGCGGCGCGCACTCCGCGCCATGCCGCATTCGCCGAGGCGGGGCCGCGGGTGGAGTGGGGCACGCCGGCCGCCGACTGAGCGGCGGGCGGCCCCGGGCACCTCAACAAACGTCTCAGCGAGCTTCTCAGCGGTCGACGAGCCGGTCGAACTGTGTGGTCGTGTGCCGCAGATGGGCCACCAGCTCGTCGCCGACCCGCGGCTCCTCGGCGTCCGAGGGCACGAACAGGATCGACACCTGCATGTGCGGCGGTTCGGCGAACCAGCGCTGCTTGCCGGCCCAGACGAACGGCGACAGATTGCGGTTGACGGTGGCCAGCCCCGCCCGGGCGACCCCCTTGGCACGCGGCATCACACCGTGCAGGGCCTTCGGGGCCTCCAGGCCCACGCCGTGCGAGGTACCGCCCGCGACGACGACCAGCCAGCCGTCGGAGGCGGCCCTCTGCTGCCGGTAGCCGAACCGGTCGCCCTTGACGACGCGGGTGACGTCGAGCACCGCGCCCCGGTACTCCGTCGCCTCGTGGTCGCCGAGCCAGAGCCTGGTACCGATGCGGGCGCGGAACCGGGTCTGAGGGAACTGCTGCTGCAGCCGGCCCAGTTCCTCGGCCCGCAGATGGCTCACGAACATCGTGTGCAGCGGCAGCCGGGCCGCCCGGAGACGGTCCATCCAGGCAATGACCTCTTCGACCGCGTCCGAGCCGTCCGTGCGGTCCAGCGGCAGGTGCAGGGCGAAACCTTCGAGGCGTACGTCCTCGATGGCGGCGTGCAGCTGCCCGAGCTCCTCCTCCTTCACGCCGTGGCGCTTCATCGAGCTCATGCACTCGATCACGACACGGGCGCCCACCAGGGCGTGCACGCCGTCCACGGACGAGACGGAGCGGATGACCCGGTCGGGCAGCGGCACCGGCTCCTCACCCCGCCGGAACGGTGTGAGCACCAGCAGATCACCGCTGAACCAGTCCTTGATGCGGGCCGCTTCGTAGGTGGTGCCGACCGCGAGGATGTCGGAGCCGAAGCGGATCGCCTCGTCGGCCAGCCGCTCGTGGCCGAAGCCGTACCCGTTGCCCTTGCAGACCGGTACGAGGCCGGGGAACTGGTCGAGCACGGATTTCTGGTGCGCCCGCCAGCGCGCGGTGTCGACGTACAGGGAGAGCGCCATGGCCGGTCCGGAACCTTTCTGGTGGCTGCGGTGGTGTCAGTGGTGGGCAGTGTTTCCGGAAGTGCCTTCGCAGGCCCTTCCGGAAGAGCCCATTGAAACGAATAAAGCCGGTTTCGTCAGCCTTGCGCGGCGGATCAGTGGCGGATCAGCGGCGTGACATGTAGATGTCGAGGGCCTTGTGCAGCAGCTTGTTGAGCGGGAAGTCCCACTCGCCGAGGTACTCCGCGGCCTGGCCGCCGGTGCCCACCTTGAACTGGATCAGGCCGAAGAGGTGATCGGTCTCGTCCAGTGAATCGGAGATGCCACGCAGGTCGTAGACGGTGGCGCCCATCGCGTACGCGTCACGGAGCATCCGCCACTGCATCGCGTTCGATGGCCGGACCTCGCGCTTGTGGTTGGCCGAGGCGCCGTACGAGTACCAGACGTGCCCGCCGACGATCAGCATCGTCGCGGCCGCGACGTTCTCGCCCTCGTGGCGGGCGAAGTAGAGCCGCATCCGGTTGGGGTCCTCGTTGTTGAGGGCCGTCCACATGCGCTGGAAGTAGCCGAGCGGACGCGGTCGGAAGTGGTCGCGCTCCGCAGTGATCTCGTACAGCCGCTGCCACTCGGCTAGCTCCGCGTAGCTGCCCTGGACGACCTCGACACCGGCCTTCTCGGCCTTCTTGATGTTGCGTCGCCAGAGCTGGTTGAAGCCCTTGTGGACGTCTTCGAGCGAACGGTTCGCCAGTGGCACCTGGAAGATGTAGCGGGGCTGTACGTCGCCGAATCCGGCGCCGCCGTCCTCGCCCTGCTGCCAGCCCATCTTCCGCAGCCGGTCCGCGACTTCGAAGGCGCGGGGCTCGATGTGGGTGGCCTCGACGTCGCGCAGCCGCTTCACGTCGGGGTCCTGGATACCGGCCTTGATGGCGTGGGAGTCCCAGCGGCGGATGACGACCGGCGGGCCCATCTTCACCGAGAAGGCGCCCTGCTGCTTGAGGTGAGCCAGCATCGGCTGGAGCCAGTCGCTCAGATTGGGGGCGTACCAGTTGATGACCGGGCCCTCGGGCAGATACGCCAGGTACCGCTTGATCTTGGGCAGCTGCCGGTAGAGCACCAGACCGGCGCCGACGAGCTGGCCGCCCTTGTCGAACCAGCCCAGACTCTCCGAGCGCCACTCGGCCTTCACATCCGCCCATGCCGGGACCTGCATGTGACTGGCCGCGGGCAGACTCTGGATGTATGCCAGATGCTGCTCTCGGCTGATGGTCCTCAGGGTCAGGCTCATGCGGGGGGCTCCTCGGCAGGTGTGTCCCCATCGGTCAGGGGCTCCGGCTCTCGCGCCGAAGCCTACTGTGACCGGGAAGCGCGCGGTCTGGCCCCGTCGTACCCGGACGGTCCCCGGCACCCTGCGGGGGCGGCCCGGCGTACGACGGGCCGCCCCCGCAGGGTGCCGGGGCCGTGCTGCGCCGCGGTCAGCTGATCACGCCGCCGAAGAGTCCACCGTGGGCCATGCCGAGGAAGAACCCGAGCCCGGCGGCACCCATGCCGATGAACAGCGGGAACCTCTCCCGTGTGGTCGCGGAGATGTACAGCCCGTACCCACCCGTGAGGATTCCGACGAGTCCGGCCCACGAGCTGATCAGATGCAGGCTGTGGAACATCGCCGTCACGAACGCCAGGGCGCCGAGCACCACCGTGACCAGCACCAGGGTGTCCTGGAGCGGATGGGGCCTGCCGTCCGTCGCGAAGAGGGAGACGGAAGAGCGGGGGCGGGATCGCGTTGCTTGTGCCATGGAGTACCTCCTGGCCGAAAGGCGGCGCGTCGTGGCGCCGCTCACACCCGATGTGTACAGATTGCGTCCTCTGACCACCGGATTTCAACCGGAAGCCTGTCTGCAGGTACTCTGTACGGTCTGCACCGGTGTCTGCCCAGGCCAGCACAGTCAGCCCCTCCTCGACGGAGGGCGTTGTCAGTGGCGGCTGTTTTACTCGGAGACACTGTTGCTTACGCATCACGACCCTCCTGCCACGGAACGACCGTGGCCGCTGAGTCCAAAGGAGGTGGGTTCCACATGCGTCACTACGAGGTGATGGTCATCCTCGACCCCGATCTCGAGGAGCGAGCAGTCTCCCCGCTGATCGAGAACTTCCTCTCCGTCGTCCGTGAGGGCGAAGGAAAGGTTGAGAAGGTCGACACCTGGGGCCGTCGTCGGCTCGCTTACGAGATCAAGAAGAAGCCCGAGGGCATCTACTCGGTCATCGACCTGCAGGCCGAGCCTGCGGTCGTCAAGGAGCTCGACCGCCAGATGAACCTGAACGAGTCGGTCCTCCGGACCAAGGTCCTCCGTCCCGAGATCCACTGAGCTTCTAGCTCAGTGGTCATCGGGTTCGAGTAGCAGCAAGCAGCCAGAAGCAATCCCCGCCGAGAGGTTCATCCATGGCAGGCGAGACCGTCATCACGGTCGTCGGCAATCTCGTCGACGACCCCGAGCTGCGCTTCACCCCGTCCGGTGCGGCGGTCGCGAAGTTCCGCGTCGCGTCCACTCCCCGCATCTTCGACCGGCAGACCAATGAGTGGAAGGACGGCGAAGGCCTGTTCCTCACCTGCTCGGTCTGGCGTCAGGCGGCGGAGAACGTCGCCGAGTCGCTCACGCGAGGCATGCGCGTTGTCGTGCAGGGCCGGCTGAAGCAGCGGTCGTACGAAGACCGCGAGGGCGTCAAGCGCACGGTCTACGAGCTGGACGTCGAGGAAGTCGGCCCCAGTCTCAAGAGCGCCACTGCCAAGGTCACCAAGACCACCGGTCGCGGTGGCCAGGGTGGCGGCGGCGGCCAGGGTGGATACGGCGGCGGCCAGCAGGGTGGCGGTAACTGGGGCGGCGGTCCCGGTGCTGGTGGCCAGCAGGGTGGTGGCGGTGCTCCCGCCGACGACCCGTGGGCCACGAGCGCGCCGGCCGGCGGCCAGCAAAGCGGGGGCCAGCAGGGCGGCGGAGGCGGTTGGGGCGGAAGCTCCGGCGGCTCCGGCGGCTCTGGCGGCTCCGGCGGTTCTGGCGGCGGCTACTCGGACGAGCCGCCCTTCTAGGGCAGCTCGTACCCCCACTTCTTGATCACACAGGAGAAACACCATGGCGAAGCCGCCTGTGCGCAAGCCTAAGAAGAAGGTCTGCGCGTTCTGCAAGGACAAGACCCAGTACGTGGACTACAAGGACACGAACATGCTGCGGAAGTTCATTTCCGACCGTGGCAAGATCCGTGCCCGCCGCGTCACCGGCAACTGCACGCAGCACCAGCGTGACGTCGCCACGGCTGTCAAGAACAGCCGTGAGATGGCGCTGCTGCCCTACACGTCCACCGCGCGATAAGGGAGGGTGACCGAATCATGAAGATCATCCTCACCCACGAGGTCTCCGGCCTCGGTGCTGCTGGCGACGTCGTTGACGTCAAGGACGGGTACGCCCGTAACTACCTGGTTCCGCGTGGCTTTGCCATCCGCTGGACCAAGGGTGGCGAGAAGGACGTGGCGCAGATCCGCCGCGCCCGCAAGATCCACGAGATCGCCACGATCGAGCAGGCCAACGAGATCAAGTCCAAGCTCGAGGCCGTGAAGGTCCGTCTGGCCGTTCGCTCCGGCGACGCCGGCCGTCTCTTCGGCTCTGTCACCCCG
Organism: Streptomyces sp. NPDC050422; assembly: GCF_044458665.1. Lineage (NCBI taxonomy): Bacteria > Bacillati > Actinomycetota > Actinomycetes > Kitasatosporales > Streptomycetaceae > Streptomyces > Streptomyces sp. NPDC050422. The sequence continues at coordinate 336,284 of NZ_JBITIE010000002.1, read as the reverse complement.
GCCGACATCGCTTCGGCGATCAAGGCTGCCGGTGGCCCGGATGTCGACAAGCGTCGCGTCGAGCTCGGCTCGCCGATCAAGACGCTCGGCGGACACCAGGTGTCCGTGCGTCTGCACCCCGAGGTCGCTGCGAAGCTCGGCGTCGAGGTTGTTGCTGCCTGATTGGGCCGCACCTCCGCAGAACAGTGAAGGGCCGTACCCCCTGGGTGCGGCCCTTCGCCGTTGCCTTGCCCGTTTCACGTGAAACGGGCAAGCTGCGTGAACTCAGCGGGTCGCTCCGGTGACCATCCACGTGCCGGAACGGGCGCGAAGCCAGAGCGTGGCCATGCGAACGACCATCATCAGGGCCATGGCGCACCACAGCGCGGTCAGGCCGCCCCCGAGGGTGGGAACCAGCAGAGCCGCCGGGGCGAAGACGGCGAGGGTGACCAGCATGGCCCAGGCCAGGTAGGTACCGTCCCCGGCGCCCATCAGTACGCCGTCCAGGACGAAGACGACTCCGGCCACCGGCTGGGTCAGCGCCACCACCAGAAGGGCCGGGAACAGTGTGTCCTGCACGGACTGATCGCTGGTGAAGAGCGGGACGAACAGGGGACGGGCAAGAACGATCAGGGCTCCGAACACCACACCGGAGACGATGCCCCACTGCACCATGCGGTGGCAGGCCTCGCGTGCGCCCTTGGTGTCGCCGGCCCCCAGGTAGCGTCCGATGATGGCCTGTCCTGCGATGGCGATGGCGTCCAGTGCGAAGGCCATCAGGCTCCACAGGGACAGAATGATCTGGTGTGCGGCGATGTCGGTGTCGCCCAGGCGAGCGGCGACGGCCGTGGCGATGAGCAGAACGGCGCGGAGTGACAGCGTGCGGACCAGGAGGGGCACGCCTGCCCGGGCGCTGGCCTTGATGCCGGCGGCGTCGGGGCGTAGCGACGCCCCGTGGCGTCTGGCGCCGCGGATCACGACCACGAGATAGGCGATCGCCATGCCGATCTGAGCGATCACCGTGCCCCAGGCCGATCCTGCGATGCCGAGCCCGGCGCCGTAGACGAGGCCCACGTTGAGTGCCGCGTTGGCGGCGAACCCGCCGATGGCGACGTAGAGCGGGGTGCGGGTGTTCTGCAGGCCACGGAGCACGCCGGTCGCTGCCATCACAACGAGCATTGCGGGGATGCCGAGGCTGGAGATCCGGAGATAGGTGGTGGCGTAGGGGGCCGCGGTGTCGGAGGCGCCGAACACTTCGACGAGCCAGGGGGACAGGGGGAGGGCCAGAGCGATGACGGCGAGACCGAGCAGGATCGCCAGCCAGATGCCGTCCATGCCCTGGCGGATCGCGGAGGCCAGGTCGCCTGCTCCGACCCGTCGCGCGACAGCCGCGGTGGTGGCGTAGGCGAGGAAGACGAAGACGCTCACCGCGGTCGTCAGCAGGGCCGCGGCAATCGCCAGACCGGCCAGTTGCGGAGTCCCGAGATGGCCGACGATGGCACTGTCGACCATCACGAAAAGGGGCTCCGCCACGAGAGCGCCGAAGGCGGGGACGGCGAGCGCGATGATCTCGCGGTCGTGCCGCCTGCGACGAGACGGCGGGGTCGCCGGTGCCTGGATCATGGGAGTCAATCTAATCTTCCACAGGTAATAGATGCAAGCGCTTTGCGATCCTTACAATTGCCGTGGAGTGACGTTCTGGCATGTGCCGGTTGTCGCGATCTTGTGCTGACTCGGAAAGTTTTTCTCCCCCACAGCCCGTGGATGGAGAAGGTGCAGGTCAGGCCGCTGATGGTGGCGCGGTTATGAGTTTGTCCACAGTGCTGTCCCCCGGTCCGTGCACAGGTTCTGCGGAGTTCTCCACAGCATCTGGTCCGTCGTCCACATGCCCTGTGGATAACCAGATTGGCTGACGGTGCCGAGGCGCCTACCGTGGTCCGGCGCCCCCACCTCGTTTCGGCCCTGGAAACCCGCAGAACCCGACACACCGGAACCGGAGTCGGGCGTCTTGTTTGTCGGTGCCGTGCCGTAAGAAAGAGTGGCACGGCTAGGTCCGCGGAGCGGACGGGAGGAGGTGGCCGGATGAGCATTCCCGAGCCTTTGGACGACCCCTGGGCCGACACCGGTCCCAGCGACCGGCTGCCTGTTTCCCGCCAGCGTCGGGGTGAGAACAGGGACCGCGGTGAGCAGCACGACCGAGGCCGGGAGAGCAACGGCTGGGAGGGCGGTTCCCCCGGTTTCGAGCGGGTGCCGCCCCAGGACCTCGACGCGGAACAGTCCGTACTCGGTGGCATGCTCCTGTCCAAGGACGCCATTGCCGACGTCGTGGAGATCATCAAGGGGCACGACTTCTACCGCCCCGCGCACGAGACCGTCTACCAGGCGATCCTCGACCTGTACGCCAAGGGCGAGCCGGCCGACCCGATCACGGTGGCGGCCGAACTGGTCAAGCGCGGCGAGATCACCAAGGTGGGCGGAGCTCCGTATCTGCACACCCTGGTCCAGTCGGTGCCGACCGCGGCCAACGCTTCGTACTACGCGGAGATCGTTCACGAGCGGGCCGTCCTGCGGCGGCTCGTCGAGGCCGGCACGAAGATCACGCAGATGGGATACGCGGCCGACGGCGATGTCGACGACATCGTCAACTCCGCACAGGCCGAGATCTACGCCGTCACCGAGCAGCGGACCAGTGAGGACTACCTGCCGCTGGGCGACATCATGGAGGGTGCGCTCGACGAGATCGAGGCGATCGGTTCACGCAGTGGCGAGATGACCGGTGTGCCGACGGGTTTCACCGACCTCGACGCCTTGACCAACGGCCTGCACCCGGGCCAGATGGTCGTCATCGCGGCCCGCCCGGCCATGGGTAAGTCCACGCTGGCTCTGGACTTCGCCCGCGCCTGTTCGATCAAGAGCAATCTGCCCAGCGTGATCTTCTCCCTCGAAATGGGGCGGAACGAGATCGCGATGCGTCTGCTGTCCGCCGAGGCACGGGTAGCGCTCCACCACATGCGCTCGGGCACGATGACGGACGAGGACTGGACGCGGCTGGCACGGCGGATGCCCGATGTCTCGGCGGCCCCGCTCTACATCGACGACTCCCCGAACCTCTCCATGATGGAGATCCGGGCCAAGTGCCGTCGTCTCAAGCAGCGCAACGACCTCAAGCTGGTGGTCATCGACTATCTGCAGCTGATGCAGTCCGGTGGTTCGAAGCGTGCTGAGAGCCGTCAGCAGGAGGTCTCGGACATGTCCCGAAACCTCAAACTGCTGGCCAAGGAACTCCAGCTGCCGGTCATCGCGCTCTCCCAGCTGAACCGTGGCCCCGAGCAGCGCACGGACAAGAAGCCGATGGTCTCCGACCTCCGTGAATCCGGATCGATCGAGCAGGACGCCGACATGGTGATCCTGTTGCACCGTGAGGACGCCTACGAGAAGGAGTCACCGCGGGCGGGCGAGGCGGACCTGATCGTGGCCAAGCACCGTAACGGTCCGACGGCGACGATCACCGTTGCCTTCCAGGGGCACTACTCACGCTTCGTGGACATGGCTCAGACCTGATCGGTGCTTGTGCAGGTTCGCAGTTTCCGTGTCCCTGACCAGCTACAAGAGGGCGCAGCTTCAGTGAAGCTCGCAGAACGAGCGTCCCGGAGGCCACGTAGGTTTCCGAAGCGCGATCGCCGGTTACCCGAAAGTCATATGCGGCGCGGTACGGCTCCGTCCTGCCGGCGATAGAGGTCGCGCAGCAGGGAAGTCTCGGCGCCGTGATGGATCAGCTCCCTGTTGACGGGCAGGACGATGCCCTCCATAGCCCAGGCAGGAGACGACGATGTGTGCCAGCCGCCAGGCAATCGTGGTCACCGGCGCCGGTGACGGCGCAGGGTCAGGGAGGCGGAGTCCATCGTCCATGCCCCCGAACCTGCCGACATCGGTGCGGCCGACGTGCCACGTGGGCGGATGCTCCAGCAGCCACGCACCGGCTCTCAGAAGTACTCCTCATCGGCAAGACCGTGCAGCCGCGGCCGCAGGTTCTTGTGCCAGTGCCAGTCCGACTGGTCCGCGATTCGCGCGCTTCTTGTCATTTCCGCACTCTGCATAGAGCAGACCTGGCTGCGATCCTCGCGGACGCCGGCCGGGTGCCGCGCGAGCGTACGGCACCCGGGAGAGACGACTCGGGGATTCGATGTGGACAGTTACTTCGCTTGACCTGTTGCGCTCAGTGGCTCCGTGGCGGACGCTCCGCCGGTTGCGAGCCGCTGTGTGATGCGGTCGAACAAGTCCGTCAGAGGCGCACCGACGTCCTGGCCGAACTCGGTCAGCCCGTAGGTGACTTGGGGCGGCGTCGTCGGCTCGACCCTTCGCCAGACCAGGTCGTCCTGGACCAGTGCGCGCAGTGTCTGAGCAAGCATCTTCTCGCTGATGCCCTGGATGCTGTCGCGCAGCTCGTAAAACCGAAGGTCGGTGCTCCGCAAGGAGATCAGCACCCAGATACCCCACCTGCTGGTCACGTGGTCCACCATGTCGCGTGCAGGGCAGTCGGTGTGAAACACCTCATACCTAGTGCCTGCCTCGGCCCGTGTCAGCTGCGCGCCTTCCCTCATGTCCGGAGCTTACCTCTGGGTATGTTCTTACGAAAAGTAAGCCTGCCTTCTAGCGTCAGTTTCCGCAGTGCACAACGGACTAGGAGCTGAACATGATCGTGGTGACCGGAGCTACCGGGAATGTGGGCCGCCCTTTGACGCAGGCCCTGGCCAACGCGGGCGAGCAGGTGACGGCGGTGTCACGGCGCGCGGCGGCACTACCGGACGGGGTCCGGCACGTGGCGGCTGACTTGGCCGAGCCGCAGGGACTCACCCACGCTCTGGATGGGGCGAAGGCGCTGTTCCTCCTGCTGTCCGGCGACCTGCACGCCCCCGAAGCCAGGCCGACCGACATGATCGACCTGGCTGCTGCCAGCGGGGTCCGCCGAGTCGTCCTGCTGTCTTCGCAGGGCGTGGCGACCAGGTCGCTCGGCCCGTCGCGGATCGCGATGCGGGCGGTGGAGGACGCATTGAGAGAGTCCGGCCTGGACTGGGCCGTCCTGCGACCGGGAGGCTTCGCCTCGAACGCCTTGGCATGGGCGGAGTCCGTCCGCACGCAAGGAACGGTCGCCGCACCCTTCGGCGATGTCGGGGTTCCGATCGTCGACCCGGCGGACATCGCCGAGGTCGCGGCGGCCTGCCTGCTGGACGACCGGCACACCGGCGGAATCTTCGAGCTGACCGGGCCCGAGGTGATCACGCCCCGCCAGCAGGCGGAGGCCATCGCCGCCGCGCTCGACTCGCCGGTGCGGTTCCATGAACTCACCCGTGAGGAGGCCAGGACCGCGATGACCCGGTTCGTGCCGCTGGAGCTCGCCGACGACACCCTGGACATCATCTCCGCCCCGAACCCTGCCGAATTGCGGATCAGCTCGGACGTGGAACGAGTCCTCGGTCGCGCTCCGCGCCGATTCGACGACTGGATCGCCCGTAACATCGCCGCTTTTCGCTGAGGCACAACTCAGCTGAAGCGCCCGGCAGCCCCGTGCGCCCACCGCCGCACGGGGCTGCCCCATAGCGTCACCGCCACCACTATCCACAACTCAGGAGCCGGAGCGACCTGGCACGGGCCTGCTGGTCTCCGGCGCTGGAGATCCGTTGGCAGGGCAGTACGGGGAGCGAGTGTGCTGCTGCGCGGAAATGAAGTCGCCATGCGCCGGTGCGGAAGGTAGTTGTTGACGATGACTTCTCCCGCTGAACAGTTGCTCCCGGGTACGCAGCGCGCTCTGCTGCACCGCATCGCCACCGCCCAGGCCGAAGGGCGCTCACCTTCTCTTGCCGCTGCCGTGCAACGGCAGGGTCAGGTGGTCTGGAACGGTTCGCGCACGTGTGTGGACGGCCATGCCCCGGATGCGGATACCCAGTTCAGGATCGGTTCCCTCACCAAGACGTTCACGGCCGTGCTGGTGCTGCGCCTGCGGGACGAGGGCCTGCTGGATCTGGCTGATCCGCTGGAGAAGCACCTCCCCGGTACGGGCGCGGGTGACGTCACCATTCATCAGTTGCTCGGCCACAGCGCGGGGCTCGGTGCCGAGTCCCCCGCACCCTGGTGGGAGCGGACCCCCGGCAGTCTGCGTCCCGGCCTTGCGGACGTGCTCGGCGAGCAGGGCCGGATGCATCCTGCCGGCCGACGGCATCACTACTCCAATCCTGGCTACACACTGCTCGGCGCGCTGATCGAAGCGGCACGCGGGGCAGCGTGGGCGGAGGTGCTGCGGAACGAGATCCTGGAGCCGCTGGGCATGCACCGCACGAGCCCGCAGGCGCAGGCTCCGCACGCAGGCGGCTGGGCCGTCCACCCGTGGGCGGACGTCATGCTGCCCGAACCGGCCGAGGATCTCGGGCTGATGGCCCCGGCCGGACAGCTCTGGTCCACTACTGCCGACCTCCTCCGCTTCGCCGCGTTCCTTGCCGAGGGGAACGGCCGGGTACTCGCGGCCGCGTCCGTGGCAGAGATGAAGGAGCCGGCGACGCCGCCCGAGTCGGGGGACTGGGACGGCCATTACGGCCTGGGCCTGCAGGTGATCCGGAGGAAGGGCCGCACGCTCATCGGCCATACGGGATCGCTGCCCGGCTTCCTGGCGGCGCTCTGGTTCAGTGCCGAGGACGATGTGGCCGCTGTCGCGTTCGCCAATGTCACGTCCGGGGTGCTGGTCGGTGAGGTGGCCGCCGAACTCGTGGACATCGTCGCCGAGGCTGAGCCCCGTATCCCGGAGCCGTGGCGCCCGCTGCCCGAGGTGGACGCGGAGCTTCTGGCGCTGACCGGCCCCTGGTACTGGGGCACCCGTACGAACATTCTGCGGCTGACCCCCGATCGCGGGCTGGAGCTGCGGCCCGTGAACGGCCAGGGCCGCGGCGCCCGCTTCACCGCCCGTCCGGACGGAACGTGGATCGGGCTGGACGGCTACTACGCGGGGGAGACGCTGCGAGTCGTACGGAACGATGACGGCGGTGTGAACCATCTGGATCTCGGGTCGTTCGTCTTCACGCGTGAGCCGTACGATCCCGTGGCGGCGATTCCCGGTGGCGTGGACGAGGGCGGGTGGCGAGGCCTGGGGAGTTGATCGGCCCGGCACGCCGTTTCACGTGAAACGGCGTGAGCGTGACGGGCCGTTTCACGTGAAACGGCGTGAGCGTGACGGGCCGTTTCACGTGAAACGGCGTGAGCGTGACGGGCCGCTCAGGCCGTCAACTCCCTTTCCAGTGGCGTGCGGAAGCGCGGTGTGATGCGCGCCTCGCCCACCCAGCCTGCCAGCCGGGATGCCTCCGCCTCGATCGCGGTGGCGGCGTCCTGGCCGGTGTCGCTGAGGAGCCGCCAGACCGGCTCGCCGTCGGCGCGCAGGGCCCACCCGCCCACGATCCGGCCGTTCCACCACACGGTGGGCCCGATGTTGCCGGAACGATCGAAGAGCAGCGCCCGGTGTTCGGCCGGGAGGTGGAATCCGCGATCGGCCCACCCCATGGCGCTCGGGTCAAGCGCGGGCAGCAGGGCCGCCCACGGCTCGGGTGCCGGGTCGGGCCCGTGGTCCTGTGGCGCGACCCAGGCCGTGGCACCGCTGTCGAGCCGTACCTCCTGTGCTCCTGCGGTGGTAAGCGCCCTGCGGACCTGGCCGAGCCCCCAGCCCGTCCACCACTTGAGGTCCGCCTCGGACGCGGGGCCGTATGAATGGAGCCAGCGCAGGGCCAACTCCGTCTGCGCCCGCCCGGCTTCCTGCTCGGTCCGGGGTTCGGAAGCCGTCCAGCGGAACTGGCTGGAGGTCCAGGACCCCCGTGGCCGGTCCCGGCGGATCCGTCCTTCGGCGGCCAGCACGCGGATGACCCGTGAGGCCACGCCCTGAACCGTCTCCTGCCTCTTGCCGGGGAAGACCGTGATCTTGGTGCGCAGGGCGGGTACGGCGGCGGAGAGTTCGCTGCCGGAGGCCGAGCCGCGGGCGGCCAGGGCCGCGAGGGTGGACTCCTCGGTGCCGGCCAGCCACTGTTCGTCCAGCCCGTTGCCGTCCTCCGCCAGGTGCTTGAGGAGGGTTCGGCGCTCCTTGGCTGCGACCGCTCGCGCATTCGACGCCTCGACCCGTGGGGCCATCTCGTCCGATACGACGAAGAGGGTGTTGCGCATGGAGAGCAGCCGCACCAGCGAGACGTCCTCGTAGAGCTGCTTCTCCACGACGCCGACATCCGGCACCCGGAGCCGTGCGCAGGCGGACAGGAAGACGGTGGCCGCGTCCGTGGCGTGCAGGGCGACGACGGCGTCGGCGACGGCCACGGGGGACTCCGACCGTACCGACGGGGCCAGGAGGTGGCGTCGGCCGATTCTGATGCGGCGCTGTTCGTCGCTGATGAGGTGCACGGTCGACCCCTTGAATGCCGGGCTGCGGTCAGAGGCTGAGCTTGAAGCCCACATGGCTGGCCACGAAGCCGAGCCGTTCGTAGAAGCGGTGCGCGTCGGTCCGGGTCGCATCGGACGTCAGCTGGACCAACTGGCAGTCCTGCCGCCGTGATTCATCCACGGCCCACTGGATCAGCTGCGTGCCGAGGCCGCTGCCGCGCTCATCCCCGTGGACGCGGACGCCCTCGATCACCGACCGGGTCGAGCCGCGCCTGGAGAGGCCGGGGATCACGGTCAGCTGGAGCGTCCCGACGATGCGGTCCGCGCGTACGGCGACCATCACATGCTGATGAGGATCGTCGGCCAGTCGCCGGAATGCCGCGAGGTACGGGGCGAGGTCGTCCGGCGACTCGCGCCGCGCGCCCAGCGGATCGTCGGCGAGCATGGCCACGATCTCGGAGAGATCACCGATGGCCGCGGGACGGATCTCCAGATCGCTCATGACCGGCAGCCTACGCCGCGACCGTGTGGTCAGGCCCGCTATGCCGGAACCTTCAGGTCCTCGACCGCCCGGACGAGCGGGGCCAGTTCGGGGTTCCTGGCGGCCTCGTCCAGCGCGGCCCGCAGGGCGGTGTCATTGGTCGGCCGGGCCTCGGAGAGCAGGGCGAGACCGGCTTCGGTGACGTCGGTGTAGATGCCCCTGCGGTCGGTATCGCAGAGGTACCGGGTCAGCAGGCCCCTGTCCTCGAGGCGGGTGACCAGGCGGGTGGTGGCGCTCTGGCTGAGCACGACAGCGTCGGCCACCTGCTTCATCTGAAGATGTCCGCCGGTCCCGTTGTGCTGCCGGCTCAGGACGTCCAGCAGGGAGTACTCCCGCACGCTGAGGCCGTGCCCGGCCTGCAGGGCTCGCTCGATGCGGGCCTCGATCTTCCCGTGGAGCAGGGAGAGCGCGCACCAGCCCTGGGAAAGAGCGGTCAGTGCCGGGTCCGTCGCTGTCATGGGTCTCTCCTCCGTGGCGGAGTTGCTTGCGTCCAGGATAGGCGACAAACGCAATAGCCCGCGCTTGCAATTAACCAGCGCCTGCAATTATTGTGGACGCTCGTAAGGCGCAGACGCAATCTTCAGGAAAGGTGAATCCCATGCCGCTCGCGCTCCTCGCCCTCGCCATCGGGGCATTCGGGATCGGAACGACCGAGTTCGTGATCATGGGGCTGCTCCCCGAGGTCGCGGCGGACTTCCAGGTGTCGATCCCGACCGCAGGGTTCCTCGTGACCGGCTACGCGCTCGGTGTCGTCATCGGAGCCCCTCTGATGACCCTTCTCGGCACCAGGGTCAGCCGCAAACGCATGCTGATGATCCTGATGGCACTGTTCGTCATCGGCAATGTGGTCTCCGCGACCGCGCCGGTCTTCGGAGTCATGCTCGCGGGCCGGGTGATCGCCTCGCTCGCCCACGGTGCCTTCTTCGGCATCGGGTCGGTGGTGGCAGCAGACCTGGTCGCCCCGCACAAGAAGGCCGGCGCGATCGCCATGATGTTCACGGGCCTCACCGTCGCCAACGTCGTCGGGGTGCCGCTGGGTACCTACATCGGTCAGAGCGTCGGCTGGCGGAGCACGTTCTTCGTCGTCGCCGCCCTCGGTGTCGTCGGCCTGCTCGGTGTGGCAAGGCTCGTTCCCGACCAGCCCCGCCCCGAAGGCGTCCGGCTCCGCCACGAGCTCGCCGCGTTCCGCAACGTGCAGGTACTGCTCGCCATGGCGATGACCGTGCTGGGTTTCGGCGGGGTCTTCGCCGCGATCACCTACATCACGCCGATGATGACCGAGATCGCCGGCTACTCGGCCTCGTCCGTCACGTGGCTGCTGGTGCTCTTCGGCCTCGGCATGGTCGGGGGCAATCTGCTCGGCGGCAAGTTCGCCGACCGCCGTCTGATGCCCTTGCTGTACGTGTCTCTGGGCGGCCTCGCCCTTGTCCTTTCCCTGTTCACGCTGACCGCTCACAACAAGATCGCGGCAGCCGTCACCCTCTTCCTGATCGGCGGCCTGGGCTTCGCGACCGTACCTCCGCTGCAGAAGCGGGTACTCGACCATGCGGCCGGCGCTCCCACGCTCGCCTCCGCGGTGAACATCGGTGCCTTCAACCTCGGCAACGCCCTCTCCGCCTGGCTCGGTGGCATGGTCATCGCCGCCGGTCTCGGCTACACCGCACCCAACTGGGTCGGCGCGGTGCTCGCCGCCTCCGCCCTGGTGCTCGCCGTCGTCTCCAGCACCCTGGAGCACCGCACGGCCCTCCGCAGCCGCCTCGTGACCACCCACGCTCCGGAGTCGGCCGCCGTACCCGCTGCCGCCCGGCACTGACCATCCGTACCCCTACCCTCACCGCACCAAGGAGCCCCCCCCATGAGCACGCTCACCACCGCTGTAGCCCCCCTGACCACGCAGGACGCGGAGGCACTGATCGAGGCGGCCCGTACGGCCGCCGAGGCCGCAGGCGTCGCGGCAGCCGTCACCGTCCTGGACGCGGGAGGCCACCTGCTGGCCTTCCGCCGTGACGACCGGGCCGTTCTCATCGCCGGCGAGACCAGCACCCGCAAGGCGTACACGGCGCTTCAGCTCGACACCCCCACGGCCGACCTCGTCGACGCGGTCCAGCCGGGCGGCCTCTTCCACACCCTGCCGACCGCGCTGGACCGGCCGCTGCTCTTCATCGCCGGTGGTGTGCCGGTCCACCGCGACGGCAGGCTGATCGGTGCCGTCGGAGTCGGTGGCGGTGCGCCCGAGCAGGACCACGGGTTCGCCACCACCGCCGTCGCCGGCCTCGTCTGAGGTCGCATCCGCCCTGTGCGCACAGCCAATTCGCTGGTGCCAGCTTCGCCGCGGCCGGAGAATCCTCGTCCATGGGAGCTGACATTCACGGGTTCATCGAGTGCCGGTCGCGGTGGGCGGAACCGGAGGACGCCTGGTCGGCGGCCGTCGATCTCGATCTGCTGTACCTGGGCCGGAACTACGACGCGTTCGGCTGCCTGTTCGGCGTGCGGAATTACGCAGGCTTCGCCCCTCTCGCGGCGGAGCGGGGGCTGCCCGAACTGATCTCGGACGCCGCACGCGCGGATTTCGACGACTGGGGCTCCAGCGCCCACAGCTCCAGCTGGATCGGCTGGGGTGAAGTGAAGTGCGTTGACTGGGACGAGCCCGGCGAGACCACGGACCGGCGGATCCACGAGTACGAAGCGGTGGACGGGGCGTGGGTGCTCGTCTCCAAGGCGGTCTGGAGCGCTCGCTTCGCCAGAGCGGCGGGACTCCCGCTCCATCCCCCGACCGGCACGGTCGACTACGGCCGGACGGACTGGCCGGAGGGGACGGAGTGGAGGGACGACGGCCGTCTGTACCGGCTGGAGCGGGTGACGCGGCGCGAGGCTGTGCCACCGGATGGTGAGTGGAAGCCGGTGTGGTCCGTGATGGAAGCTCTCGCCGCCGTCCACGGGGACGAGAACGTCCGGCTCACCGTGTGGTTCGACAACTGAGCGGAGACCCCGGCTCGGGGCAGTGATCCCGGCTGGGGGCAGTGATCCCAGCGGTCCGGGCGGAAACCCTGCCGGGTGTCAGCCCGTCGCCACGCTCAGCGGTGCGAAACGCTGTGTCCAGTCCCCCGACGGTGGCGGGTTCCCGAGGGTCATGACCGTGGTCGCAGAGCCGGGTTCCAGGCCGCACGCCCCGAACCAGGCCAGCAGTTCCTCGTGACGGGCGTCGATGTCCGCGCGCAGCGGCCGGTCCGTCGCCCCGGCGAGCGAGGCGACCAGCAGCTTCGCCGTGGCGGTGTCCCGCGCGATCAGCGGCCCGACCACATGGCTCTCCGAGCTGGGCCACAGCGCGGCGTACCCGACGAACTCTCCATCGTCCTCGGCCACCCGCAGATGGTCGGCGAAGGCGGGGAGACGGGTCAGCAGGCGCATCCGGTCAAGGCCGAAGGCCTCCGCGTCCAGCCGGATCATCGCCGGGAGATCCCCGGCTGTCGCGGGGCGGACGGTCAGGCCCGCACGGCCTGCCGGACCCGTGTGAACGCCCGCTCCGTGGCTGCCCGACCGGGCGTCCGGCCGGAACCGTCCGCTCACCCGCTGGGCCCGGCCCACCGCGTTGAACCCGAGCTTCTCGTACAGGGGAAGGCCCGCAGGCGTCGCGTAGAGGCTGAGGGGAGCGCCCCCGGTCGCGTCGATCACCTGATGCATCAGGTGACGCGCGACTCCCTGGCGGCCGTAGCGCCCGGCGACCAGGAGCATGCCGATGGCGGCCAGGTCCGGACCGTACGAGGTCACGACGCAGGTCGCCATCAGGCCCTTGCCCGCGGGATCGTCGATGCCATAGGCCGTCCCTGCGGCGAGAAGCAGCCCCCACCGATGCTCATCGCGCGGCCAGCCGCGGTCCTCGCTGAGGTCGGCGCACGGGACCAGATCGTCCCGGGTGAGGCGCCGGACGGGTAGGTCGGCGAGAGGGCGGGGCAATGAGCTGGGCATAGGGGTCAGGCTGTCCGACTCGGTGATCGCTCGTCCACCGCTTTAACGGATCTGGCCGAGACCCGAAGGCGCCGGCCGTGTCGGGTGGGCCCCCAGGGCTTCAGTACGGAGATCGCGGTGATGAAGAGGTAGGTCGCGGTGGCCACCGAAGGAGCGACGACGAGATCGATGCCGGTGGTCCCGCGTTCCGCGGCTTCGTTGATGCCGGGGCGCAGGGAGAAGACCGACAGTCCCGTCGTGACCAGGGTGAGCCAGAACTTCGTCCAGACCCAGCGGTGTCTGGCCAGTCCCCAGGGGGTGCCGAGTGACAGGACCAGGCCGCTGAGCAGAGCGGCCAGCGCCACCGGGACGACAAGCCAGTCGCCGAAGATCTTCATGGCGCGGGTGGCGGCCTGTGCGGTGACCGGGTCATCGGTCGCGAATGCGGTGACCGCGAGCGTCAGCAGACCGACGGTGAGACCGAGCCAGCTGACGGATACCGACACATGGGTGACGAGGAGGCTTCTACGGATGCGGCGCTTGAGTGGTTTCACGTGAAACACGGTGCAGCGGGCCGCGTGGCGGGTCATCTGCCGAGGGGAGTATCTCCGTGTACTGCTCGGCGTACGTCTGCCCCGATCAGCCGAGGTCGGGCGCGTGCATCGCCCGGACACCCTCGATGTTGCCGTCCAGGTAGTGCCTCAGCGACAGCGGCACGAGGTGCACGGCAGCGATCCCGACCCGGCTGAAGGGCACGCGTACGACGTCGTACTCCCCACAGGGGTCGTCGATCTCGGGGCCGTGGCGCAGGGACAGGTCCATGGATTCGAGGCGGCAGACGAAGAAGTGCTGGACCTTGACGCCCTTCACACCGCCGCCCTCGATGTGTTCCACGGTGTCGACGAAGCAGGGCACCACATCAGTGATCTTTGCGCCGAGCTCCTCGTCCAGTTCACGGTGCAGGGCGTCGACGACGGTCGCGTCCTCGAGCTCCACCCCGCCGCCGGGCGTGAGCCAGTACGGATCCACCCCCGGCTTGGTGCGCTTGATGAGGATCAGGTCGTTGCCGTCGAGCAGGACGGCGCGTGCGGTGCGCTTGACCACAGGACGTTCGGTCATGGCAAGAGCGTGGCCCGCAGAACCGGTTCTGAAACACCTGACGGCTGCCGGCCCGTCCTGCGGTCACCAGTCGGCTGCGGCACGCAGCAGTACCTCGTGTGCCCGTGCGAGATGCGGCAGTGCGAGCGTGCCGGTCCGTGCGGCCAGGAAGTAGGTGCGCAGGGGCGGTACCGGTGGATCGAGGAGCGCCACCAGCTCGCCCCGCTCCAGCGCGCCCTCGCACAGATACCGGGGCAGCACGGCGAGCCCGGCCCCTGCTGCTGTGCATTCCAGGACCGCCCGCAGGTCCGGCGTGATGACCGCCCCGGCAGTCGCGGGGAGGCTGTCGAAGACCGCCGCCCAGTAGCGGGAGACGAGGGGCAGGCTCTCGTGCACCTCCACCACCGGGAGCTGTTCCAGGACCACCGGGCCGTCGCGTCGCAGCGTTCCCGGTCCCAGGCGCCCGGCCCACCGGGGTGCCGCGACCAGGACGTGCTCCTCGTCGCAGAGCGGGGCTGCGGTCAGCAGACCGCCCCGCGGCCGGGCCGTCACGATGGCCAGGTCGTGGTGCCCTGCGGCCAGACCGTCGAGCGTCTCGTCCGTGTCGGCGGAGAAGGAGCTGCGCAGGGCGAGCCCCTGAGCGATGAGCGGAGTGAGCGCGGGCAGGGCCCGCAGCGAGGTGAACTCCGGCGGCCCCGCCAGATGGAGCGTTCGTACTCCCGACTCCGTGTCGAGCTCGGTCTCCGTGATCTCGACCAGCGCGTCCAGATGGGGAGCCGTCCGGTGCGCGAGCTCGTCGCCGATGGTGGTGGGTGTCACGCCGCGGGCCCGGCGGAGGAAGAGCGGACGGCCCAGCTGCCGTTCCAGGGTGCGGATCTGCGAGGTCACGGCGGGCTGGGAGAGGCCGAGAAGTGCGGCGGCGCGGGTGAACGAGCCCGCACGGTGCACGGTGACGAAGGTGCGCAGCAGGGCCAGGTCCATGTCCGTCCCCTCTCGCGGTGCGGCCCGTCGGACCCGGACAACTATAAATATGTCGATAGGTCGCTGCCGCTACTGTGATTGGACACTGACGCAGAGTCAACTAGCCTTGCCGAGGCGGTTCTTCGGCTGGAGAAGACGGAGAACCGGGACGGTCCGAGCCACGAGGGGGGAGGCTCGGACCGTCCTTGCCGCATCGGCGCGGGCCCTCAGCTCCCGGTGACGGCCTCGGCCAGTGCGCGTTCCACGTCGGCCACCAGGTCGGCGGCGTTCTCGGCCCCGACGGAGAAGCGGATGAAGCCTTCCGGCACGGCGTCCCCGCCCCAGCGTGCCCGGCGCTCGGCAGTGGAACGCACGCCACCGAAGCTGGTGGCGTCCTCGGCGAGACGCAACGCCGAGAGGAAGCGTTCGGCGGTCCCGCGGTCCGCCAGCACGAACGACACGACGGAGCCGAAGCGCCTCATCTGCCGCACGGCGTTCGGGTACGAGGGGTCGCTGGGCAGCCCGGGGTACCGCAGCCCGCTCACCTCAGAGTGCTTGGCGAGGGCCTCGGCAAGCAGGAGGGCGTTCGCGCACTGCCGCTCGATCCGCAGCTCCAGCGTGGCCAGGGAGCGGTGAGCGAGCCAGGCCTCCATGGGCCCGGGAATCGCACCCGCCACCTTGCGCCAGCGCCGCACCCCTGCCGCCAGCTCGGGATCCAAGCAGGTCACATGGCCGAGCAGGATGTCGCCGTGGCCGGTCATGCCCTTGGTGTCACTGGCCACCGAGAAGTCGGCTCCGAGCTCCAGCGGGCGCTGGCCGAGCGGGGTGGCCAGGGTGTTGTCGACGGCCACCAGGGTGCCGCCCGCGTGCGCCGCATCGACGAGCCGGCGCACGTCACAGACGTCGAGTCCGGGGTTGGACGGGGTCTCGATCCACAGGAGCCGGGCCCCCTCCAGCACAGCCGACTGCCTGTCGCCCGCGGTCGGGGCGGTGCGCACCTCGACGCCGTAGGCCTCCAGTTGCGTACGTACCAGCGGAAGAGCCTGGTAGCCGTCGTCGGGCAGCACGACGATGTCGCCGGTGCGCGCCTGGGACAGCAGGACCGCGGAGACCGCCGCCATGCCGGAGGCGAAGACCGTGGTCAGGGCGTCCTCGCCCGGCGCTTCGAGTTCGCCGATGGCCCGTTCCAGATGGGTCCAGGTCGGGTTGGAGTCCCGGCCGTAGGTGTAGGGCCCGGTCGGTTCGCCGGAGAGGTGGAAGTGTGCGGCGAAGACCGGACCGGGGAGAGTGGGCTCGTACTGCTGCGGTTCCGGCAGACCCGCACGTACTGCCCGGGTTCCGTCGCCCATGGTGCTCATCGCGCGTCCTCGTTTCTCTCCCCGGTCTGTCACCGGTCCTGCCGTCACTGTTTCAGTTGCGCGGGTTTCAGTCCTCGTCGGGCAGGACGACGTTCAGCGCCCAGGACACGATCGAAATGATCAGACCACCGAGGACGGCGGTCCAGAAGCCGTCGACATGGAAGCTCAGATCCAGCACGTCGGCCAGCCACGAGGTCAGCAGCAGCATCAGGGCGTTCACCACCAGGGTGATCAGCCCCAGCGTGAGGATGAAGAGCGGAAGTGTGAGCAGCTTCACCACCGGCTTGACCAGGAAGTTGACCAGACCGAAGATCAGCGCGACCACGATCAGGGTCAGTATCTTGCGACCGGTGCTGCCGCCGGTCAGCGTGATGTCGTGGAGCAGCCAGATGGCCACGGCCAGCGCACCCGCGTTGGCGATCGTCTTGACTACGAAATTCTTCATGTGTCTGATCGTGGCAGACATGATCGGTGGCGGACACCGGCTGAGCAGAGGCAAGGAGCGGACGGGCCATGAAGGCATTCAGACTGGACGAGCTGGAGGCGGAACGGGCCGCCAACGACGGGGCCTACCTCCAGTTCGTCCGCGAACGGAACATGTCTGTCGGCCTGTACGCCCTGGACGCCGGTGAACTCGACCCGCAGCAGCCGCACAACCAGGACGAGGTCTACTTCGTCGTCAGCGGACGCGCGTCGATCACCGTGGGCATGGAAACCACGCAGGTGGGCAGAGGAAGCGTCGTGTACGTACCTGCCGGCACCGCCCACAAGTTCCACCACATCACGGAGGACCTGCGAGTGATGGTGGTGTTCTCGCCGCCCGAGGGCTGAGCCGCATCTCGCCGAGGACGGAGCCGCGTCTCGGGGATCCCTAGGGGATCGATCAGGGGAGTTCAAGGGCTCGGGGCCCCCGCAGCCCGCCCCGACACCTCTAGCATCGAAGCAGGAACTCACAGAGACGAGGTATGGACGATGGCCGTGCGGGAGATATTCGCGGGAATGCCCTGGTGGGTGAAGTGGATCGCGGTGCCCGTCATCGCGATCGTCGTGTTCGGCGGCCTGATCGCCAGCATCGTCGGCTTCGTGATCGGTCTGCTGTTCAAGGTCCTGATCTTCGTGATCCTGATCGGCGGGCTCGTCTTCGTCGTACGGAAGTTCATGTCGTCCTCCTCGCGAGGGGACTGGTAGCCGCGCGACCGGCCGGGCGATTAGCCCAGCTGAGCTAAGCGGAAGGTGAAACGGCACCTCGTCCAAAGGCTCCCGATACAGTGGCAGTTCGCTGCCGCCACCTGGGAAAACACCGTCAGTCGCCACCCTGACCAGTGGTTTGTACGGCATTCGGCCTTCTGGACCCCAGGCCTGCGGCAGATCTGTGGGGGCGGCCCCCACAGGCGGGCCGACCGCCCGTCACCATGCCTGGGGGTGACCGTTGACCACGGCATCGAGTACCGCTGTACCGACGTTGATCGGATCGGTGCAGCGGGCACTGCGGCTGCTGGAGGCTGTGGGCGCCCATCGGGACGGGGCGCCGGCCAAACAGCTCGCACGGGAAGCGGGACTTCCCCTCCCCACCGCCTACCACCTGCTGCGCACGCTGACCCATGAGGGATATCTGCGCAGGGAGAACGGCGTCTTCCTCTTCGGCGCCGCCGCAGAGCGGCTCGTGGACGACGGCGCACTGCAGAATCGCCGCAGCAGAATGACCCAGTCCCTGGGGCGCTGGCGGGACATCATCGGCGCCCCGGTGTACTGCGCCGTCTACCGCGACGGGGAGATCGAACTCGTCGCGGTCGCGGACACCCCGGCGGCGCCCGCGGTGGAGGAGTGGGCGGCCTTCGGCGAGACGGGGCACGCCCACGCGATCGGCCAGTGTCTGCTGAGCCAGCTCGACGAGCCGGCCCGCGAGGACCACCTGGACCGGCATCCGGTGCGCCCGCTGACCCGGTACTCCGTGCGCGATCGTCCGGCACTTCTTGAGCGGCTGCGGTCGATCGAGCGTATGGAACCTGTCATCGAACGACAGGAGTACACCCTCGGAACGGTCTGCGCGGCCATCCCGATCACCGCCGGTTTCACGGCCGCCGCGATGGCCATTTCCGTCCCTCTCGACCAGGAAGAACGGTTGCTCCCCGCAGTCGAACGACTACGTGGCGAAGTGGCCAGCCTCTTGCGTTCGTTCGTGTTCTCTATCAGTATCTGAAAAATCACTCCTTGTGATCTGCTATCGCGTGCACCACGATGGCGTCAATAGGGCCACGGGGGATCATTCCTGGCCAGATTCATCTACTGCGGGGTTGAACGATGCGCGAGTCGGTTCAAGCTGAGGTCATGATGAGCTTCCTCGTCTCCGAGGAGCTCTCTTTCCGTATCCCGGTGGAGCTCCGGTACGAAGTGTGCGATCCGTACGCGATCCGGATGACCTTCCACCTGCCCGGCGACGCCCCCGTCACCTGGGCTTTCGGCCGTGAGCTGCTGCTCGACGGTCTCAACAGCCCCAGTGGTGACGGCGATGTACACATCGGACCGACCGAGCCCGAGGGGCTGTCCGACGTCCACATCCGGCTCCAGGTGGGGGCCGACCGTGCGCTCTTCAGGGCGGGTACGGCACCTCTCGTAGCGTTTCTCGACCGGACGGACAAACTCGTGCCGCTCGGTCAGGAGTGCACGCTGGGTGACTTCGAGGGCAATCTGGAAGAGGCGCTGGGGCGGATTCTGGCCGAGGAACAGAACGCCGGCTGACGAAGCCCGTGTCCTTGGCCTGCATGCCGGTCGAACAGCACACCTGCCGAACGGGTGAATCGCTCTCCGTGTCCGGACACTCAGGACTTCGTCCGGCGACGGCGCCCCCTGCCGCTCCGTACGAGTGCCGGAGCTACGGAATCCGGGGCAGGCCCGGAGCGGTCCGCGGAGACGACCAGCGCCGCGAGCGCGGTGGTCACCGGCACCGAGGCGACCAGTCCGATCGAGCCGATCAGTGTGCGCACGATCTCCTCCGCCACCAGTTCGCTGTTGGCCACCGTCCCCACGCTGCTCTGGGCGATCGAGAACAGCAGCAGCAACGGAAGCGCGGCGCCCGCATAGGCGAGCACCAGGGTGTTGACCACCGAGGCGATGTGGTCGCGCCCGATCCTGATCCCTGCCCGGTAGAGCTTCTTCGCACTCATCGTCGGGTCGGCCTGGTGCAGTTCCCAGACGGCCGAGGTCTGGGTGACCGTCACGTCGTCGAGCACCCCCAGGGAGCCGATGATGACTCCGGCCAGCAGCAGCCCGCTCATGTCGATGTGCGGATACAGGCCATGGATGAGGCCGGTGTTGTCGTCGGTGTTCCCGCTCAGACTCGCCCAGCCGATGAAGAGCGAGCCGAGCAGCCCGATCAGGAGCAGTGAGATCAGGGTGCCGATGACGGCGACCGAGGTGCGGGCCGTCAGCCCGTGGCAGATGTAGAGCGCGATCAGCATGATGGCGCTCGCACCGACGACCGCCACGACCAGCGGGTTCGATCCCTGCAGGATGGCCGGAAGGATGAACAGGGTCAGGACGGCGAACGACAGGGCGAGCGCCACCAGGGCCATCACCCCGCGCATTCTGCCCACGGCGACGACCACCAGCGCGAAGATCCCGGCCAGCAGCATCAACGGGAACTTCCGGTTCACGTCGGTGACGGAGTACTGGAGGTCATGGGGCGCGTCGGGGGCGTACGCGACGACCACCCCCTGTCCCTCCCGCAGCTGCCGTGGCGCGTCGGGCTGGACGACCTCGACGAACTTCCGGCCCTTGTCCTGCCCGCTCGTGATCTCGACGGTGGCCTTCTTGCAGAGGGCGGCCCCGTCGTCCCCCCCGGCCTGCTCGCCCGTGGGTGGCGCGGTCTCGCCGCTGATGGGCAGCTGGGAGGCGTTCACGTCCTTGCAGTCGATCTTGCCGATGTTCACCACCTTGCCCTGTTGGGTCTGCCGGTCGAAACCGACACCGGTGCGCTCGTGCGCCGGCGCACCACCGGGCCAGAGGACCACGAGCCCGACGACGACCGCGGCCGCGAACGGGATCAGCACGGCGGCGATCACCTTGCGCAGATGGCTGGACACGGGAGCGGCGGGGCCGTGGCTGTGGGAGTGCGCGTGCTGATGGTCCTGCGGTTCGGGGTCGCTATGAGGGGACGTCACCGGCCGATCATCGCAAGAAGAGGAGGGGCCCTCTGTTCAGCTCGCCAGCATGGGCGCTAGCGTGGTGGCACCTTTGCACACGCGGGAGCTCGGAGCACCGGGCTGAGAGGGCGCTGATCTCCGTACGTCCGTACGGGACAGGCTGCGCCGACCGCCGAACCTGTTACCGGGTAATGCCGGCGTAGGGAGTAGGTCTCATGACCACATCGGACGCACGCACGCCTGCCTCGAACCAGAGCGACGAGGCCGGGAAGTCCATCGGCTGGCACAAGGGATACGTCCAGGGTTCACGCCCGGACCTCCGCGTGCCGATCCGTCAGGTGCACCTCACCAACGGCAAGGACGTGACGCTGTACGACACGTCGGGGCCGTACACCGATCCCACCACCGAGACCGATGTCCGCCGGGGGCTGGCGCCTCTGCGGGAGAACTGGATCATCGCCCGCGGCGACACCGAGGAGTACACGGGACGCCCCGGGCGCCCCGAGGACGACGGGCTCAAGCACACCTCGCCGCGCGGTGGGCTGCGCAATCTGGACGCGGTCTTCCCCGGCCGCCCCCGCCAGCCGCGGCGCAGCCGGGACGGCCGTCCCGTCACCCAGCTCGCGTACGCCCGCCGGGGCGAGATCACCCCGGAGATGGAGTACGTCGCGATCCGGGAGAACGTCGAGTCCGAGGTGGTGCGTGAGGAGATCGCCGCCGGCCGGGCGGTGCTCCCGGCCAACGTCAACCACCCGGAGACCGAGCCGATGATCATCGGCAAGCGGTTCCTGGTGAAGGTGAACGCCAACATCGGCAACTCCGCGGTCTCGTCCTCCATCGAGGAGGAGGTGGACAAGATGACCTGGGCGACCAAGTGGGGCGCCGACACGGTCATGGATCTGTCCACCGGACGCAACATCCACACCACCCGTGAGTGGGTTCTTCGCAACTCCCCCGTGCCGATCGGCACCGTGCCGCTCTACCAGGCCCTGGAGAAGGTCGACGGCAAGGCGGAGGAACTGACCTGGGAGGTCTACAAGGACACCGTCATCGAGCAGGCCGAGCAGGGCGTCGACTACATGACGGTGCACGCCGGCGTGCGCCTGCCGTACGTACCGCTGACGGCCCGTCGCAAGACCGGAATCGTCTCCCGGGGCGGCTCGATCATGGCGGCGTGGTGTCTGGCGCACCACAAGGAGTCGTTCCTCTACGAGAACTTCGAGGAGCTCTGCGAGATCCTCGCCTCGTACGACGTGACGTACTCCCTGGGCGACGGGCTGCGGCCCGGGTCGATCGCGGACGCCAACGACGAGGCCCAGTTCGCGGAGCTGCGTACGCTCGGCGAACTGAACACGGTCGCGAAGCGGTTCGGTGTCCAGACCATGATCGAGGGCCCGGGCCACGTCCCGATGCACAAGATCAAGGAGAACATCGACCTCCAGCAGGAGATCTGCGAGGAAGCGCCGTTCTACACGCTCGGCCCGCTGACGACCGATGTGGCGCCGGCGTACGACCACATCACCTCGGGCATCGGCGCCGCGATGATCGCCTGGTGGGGGACGGCGATGCTCTGCTACGTGACGCCCAAGGAGCACCTCGGTCTGCCCAACCGGGACGACGTGAAGACCGGGGTCATCACGTACAAGATCGCGGCCCATGCGGCGGACCTCGCCAAGGGGCACCCGGGGGCGCAGGACTGGGACGACGCGCTGTCGGACGCCCGGTTCGAGTTCCGCTGGGAGGACCAGTTCAATCTGGCGCTCGACCCGGACACGGCCCGGGAGTTCCATGACGAGACGTTGCCTGCCGAACCGGCGAAGACGGCCCACTTCTGCTCGATGTGCGGTCCGAAGTTCTGCTCGATGAAGATCTCCCAGAAGATCCGTGACGAGCATGGCGACGGGGCCACGGCCGTCCCCACCGAATTCGACGCGGAGGCGCTGGCCGGCATGGCGGTGAAGTCCGAGGAGTTCGCGGCCCGGGGAAACCGGGTGTACCTCCCGGTGACGGACTGACGCCTGCACGCGTACGCGCTGTTCCTGACGGCCTCGAAGGGCCGTCCGGAACAGCGCCCGAAGGCCTGGAGGATTGATCCGACGGCGCGTCAAGATGTGTCCATGGCAAATGAATCGCTCACCCCGCGCGGCATCGCCGACAGTCACCTCGACCAAGTGGCCGCACACGATCCGATGACCTCCGCATGGCTGGGCCTGAACCCGGGCGACGACCGGCAACCGGACCTCTCGCCTGAGGGCTTCGAGGCCCATGCCCAGCTGGCCCGCCGCAGTCTCACCGCACTCGACGCCGCCCACGTACCGGACGACCCCGCTGAACAGGCGTGCGCCCGGCTGCTGCGGGAACGCCTCACCGCCGAGCTCGCGATGCACGACACCGGCGAGAACTACCGGCAGCTGCGCACGGTGGGCGCGCACGTGGACCAGGTGCGGGCGATATTCACCCTCATGCCCACGACCACCGACGAGGACTGGGCGGCGGTGGCCGGACGGCTGCGCAACCTCCCCGGAGCGCTGGACGGCTACCGGGACACCCTCACCCGGGGGATCTCCCGCGGTCTGCTCGCCGCTCCCCGGCAGGCCGTGGGGGTGATCGGCCAGCTCGCCGACTGGACCGGGGAGTCCGCCGGACAGGCGGCGAGCGGCGCGGGCTGGTTCGCCGGCTTCGTCGCGGACGGCACCGACCGGATGCGCCCCGAACTGGACGATGCCGCCCGCCGGGCCACCCGCGCCGTCTCCGAGTTCCGCGACTGGCTGCGCGACACCTACGTCCCCGCCGCTGCGGACACCCCGGACGCGGTGGGCCGGGAGCGCTACCTGCGTGCCGCCCGCTACAACACCGGCGCCGAACTCGATCTGGACGAGGCCTACGACTGGGCCTGGGACGAGTTCCACCGGACGCTCGCCGAGATGCGCGTAGAGGCCGAGCGCGTCCTGCCCGGCGCCGGTCTCCTTGAGGTCATGCACCACCTGGAGGAGCACGGTCACGCGCTCAAGGGCGAGGAGGCCGCCCGCGACTGGTTGCAGCAGCTGATGGACGAGGCGATAAGCACCCTCGACGGCCGTCACTTCGACCTCTCCGGGCCGCTCCGCGAGGTCGAGTCCCGGATGGCGCCCGCAGGCAGCGCATCCGGCCCCTACTACCAGGGCCCGAGCCTCGACTTCAGCCGCCCGGGACGCACCTATCTGCCCACCCTGGAGCAGGGTACGTATCCGACCTGGCAGCTCGTCAGCATCTGGTACCACGAGGGCGTCCCCGGACATCACCTGCAGCTCGCCCAATGGGTCGCGGCCGCCGACCGGCTCAGCCGCTACCAGGTGACGGAAGGCATGGTCAGCGCCAACATCGAGGGCTGGGCCCTGTACGCCGAGCGTTTCATGGACGACCTGGGCTACTTCGTGGACCCCGCGCGCCGCCTCGGCTTCCTGGACGGACAGATGCTGCGCACCATCCGGGTGATCATCGACATCGGCATGCACCTCGGACTCGCCGTCCCCACCGATTCCGGCTTCCACCCCGGTGAGCGCTGGACGGGGGCCCTCGCCGCGGAGTTCATGGCCACCTACAACGGCAGCCCGGCGGCCCGTCGTCACGCCGAGATCGACCGCTACCTCGGCTGGCCCGGCCAGGCCATCGGCTACAAGCTCGGCGAACGCGCCTGGCTCCAGGGACGCGAGGCGGCGAAGCGACGCCATGGTGCGGCCTTCGACCTCAAGGCCTGGCACATGAAGGCGCTGTCCCAAGGCTCGTTGGGCCTCGACGACCTGGTCGGCAACCTGGCGGCGCTGTAGGCCGGGACCGACCGGTGCCATGCCCGGGAGAGCCGTCGCCGGACCTCTCGTGCACCGGCCGAGGTCAGTCCAGCTCGTGCTCCGGCCCGCCGAAGTCGGGGCTGGTGAAGTCCGGGCTGGTGAACGTCGGGCGGGGTGCGGCGGCCGGGCCGTCGTCCGGGCTGGAGAAGTCCGGTCTGCTGTAGCCGATCTTCGGGATGCGGTTGGCCGAGCGGTGCGGGACGCGCGCGGCCGGGGCGGCCCCGGGGTCGGCGAGGGCGTCCCGCAGGAACGGCAGGATGCCACGTTCCAGCAGGGCGTGCCGCCAGGCCTCTCTGGCGCGCGCCACATCCTCCGGCAGTTCCTCGCCCTGCTCCTCGGCGCCCACTGAGGTCGAGCCGTTGCGCAGAGCCGTGATGAGGAGACCGACCGCGGCGACGAGGATGGCGGCTGCGGTGGCCGCCACGAAGAACCAGCCTGCGCCGACCATGGTGCGGGCGAACGACGGGGGCGGGTCGAGCGCCTTCAGGATGTAGCCGATGAGCAGGAAGATCACCGCGGCGGTGCCCGCCAGCACCGGCGCCAGGGCGGTGATGACGACTCCTATGCCGGCGCCCGACTGGCGGGCGCCGTTCGTGCCGTTGTCCGGGTCACCGTCCTCGTCCGTGCCCGTGGCCGCGGCGCGGATCTCCTCGCGGGCCTTCACGTAGTGCTCGTACTCGGTGGCGGCCGCGGCGGTGATCAGCGCGGTGGCCGCCATCGCCATGGTGCGCAGCTGCACCGGATTGAGCCGTTCACCGACAGCGGCCAGATCCGGTCGTTCATGGGCGTGACGCAGTGCGTCGTCGAGGATCCGCTCGTACTCGGGTCGGTCCTCGGTCAGCAGGTGCGGAGCGCTGTTCATGTGCATCCCCCGATGCTCCGTAGGGCCTGTGTGCCCGCTCGAACCGGGCAGTCGGGCGGAAACGGAGGAGAGCCTGCTACTGGTACGCCGATGGTAGAGCGCCCACGGCACGGGGTGACAGGGGGTTTCCGTAAATAGGCCCAGTGGTCGGCGTGTTCAGGTCGGGATGCGTCTTCCCCGAAGAACGTCAGTCATGCAGCGGGAGTTGGACGACCAGTAGCTTTCCGGCCATGGTCACTCCGCCGTCCATGGCGATGGCGAGCCCGTCCGCGTACACGTGCGGACCGTCCACCAGTGGCCCCGACCTGTCCTCGCCGTCCTCGGAGCCGACCTCGCCCAGAAGGTAGGGAATGGGGCTGTGACCATGGACGACGCGGCGGCCGCCATAGGCCGCCATGAGCTCCTGTACGGCCTGTGGACCCGCTTCGTCGCGGAAGGCGAACCGCTTGGTCAGCTTGCGGAAGAGGTCCCAGCACTCATCGGCGTCGTTCCGCGTGAGAATGGCGTGCACTGTGTCGTTGACGTCCTCGATGGTGGAGCCGTAATCGAGGTACGCCGTCGTGTCCGAGTGCATCAGGAGGTGCTCGTCCTCCTCGACGACGGCGTCGAGCCGGGACATCCACTGGAGGTGGACGTCCTGGAGCCGCTCCATGTCCGTCTTCTGGCCGCCGTTGAGCAGCCAGGCCGCCTGGAAGGTGGCGGTCCCGGCGCCGGAGTTGACGGGGGTGTCGCCGAACCGCTTGGCGCCGATGAGCAGCAGTTCGTGGTTGCCCATCAGGGCCTTGCAGTAGCCGCCGGCGGCCGCGGCCTCCGCGGAGAGCCGCATCACGAGGTCGATGACGCCGATCCCGTCCGGCCCCCGGTCGGTGAAGTCGCCGAGGAACCAGAGTCGCGCGTTGCCCGCGGCCCAGTTGCCCTCGGCGTCGATCAGGTCCTGCTCGGCGAGGGCGGCGAGGAGCTCGTCCAGATAGCCGTGGACGTCACCGACGACGTACAGCGGTCCGAGCCCCGGCTCCTGTGCGGGCCGCGGGTCGGGCACGGCCCGTACCCGGACGGTGTCCTCGCGGCTGATCACCGGCAGGTCGCGCGCGGTCGGTGTGTACCCCTCCGGCGGCTCGCCCCCCGGGAAGCCGTTGCCCGGGTGCGGTGGGGCGGGCGGCGCAGGGGACTGCGCATAGGGCGGTACGCGGAAGTCGCGCAACGTCGCCGTCCGCACCACGGGTTCCTGACCGGCCCCCTGTGTCATCGACCCCTCCACCACCGTCGCGCCGCCGTACACCTGACGGGCCCTGCTGGTCGGGGTGGTCCGCGGTGTCGTGCGCCCATCATAGGAATGAGGATCGTGCTCTGTGACGCACCAGGGGTGGTGAATCCGCGCGCACGCCAGGTTCCTCGGTTGATTCGTCCCAATTGGCCTGATCAATCCCCTGCCGGGGAGCGCGGCGCGCTGACGGTGGTGCGTGGTGGACGGCGTTGCGAGGAGGTCCGGACGATGAGTTCCGTCGGTATGACCTGTTCCACCGGCCCGTCCTGGTCGACGCCTTCGATGGCGTCGATGAGCAGCTGGACGACCGCCGTGCCGATGCGGCGTGGTTTGAGCGAGAGCGTGGTGATGGGCGGCTCGGTCGTCGCGTACACGGTGGACTCGCTGCAGCAGACCAGCAGCAGGTCCTCCGGGACGCGCAGGCCGTACCTGCGGGCGGCCGCCAGCAGATCCGTCCCATTGGGGTCGAAGAGGCCGTAGACGGCGTCCGGGCGGTCCGGACGGGCCAGCAGGCGGTCCGCTGCCACCGCGCCCGCGCACGGGTCGTGAGCGGGGTACGACTCGTACACCGGGTCCTGGCCGACCCGCTCGCACCAGTGGAGGTACGCGGTGGTGGAGAGTCGGGTGTACGTGTCGGTGGTGGTGCCGGTGAGCAAGCCGATGCGGCGCGCCCCGGCGGCGGCGAGGTGGTCGAGGAGGTCGAGGACGGCGGCCCGGTGGTCGTTGTCCACCCAGGCGGTGACCGGGAGGGTCCCGGCGGGCCTGCCGTCGGAGACGACGGGCAGCCCCTGGCGTACGAGTTCGGTGACGACCGGGTCCTGGTCGGAAGGGTCGATCACGACGGTGCCGTCGAGCGCGACGTTCGACCAGACGTCGTGGCGTGAGGTGGCGGGGAGGATGACGAGGGCGTAGCCGCGGGCGAGTGCGGCGGAGGTGGCGGCTCTGGCCATCTCGGCGAAGTACGCGAATTCGGTGAAGGTGAAAGGTTCATCCCCGTAGGTCGTCACGGTCAGGCCGATGAGGCCGGACTTGCCGGTACGGAGCGTTCGGGCCGCGGCGGAAGGGCGATAGCCCAGGCGCTCAGCGACCTCGCGGACATGGCTGCGGGTGGCGTCCGGGAGCCGGCCCTTGCCGTTGAGCGCGTCGGAGACGGTCGTGATGGAGACCCCGGCGGCGGCGGCCACGTCCCGGATTCCTGCTCGTCCCTGCCTGCCGCCGCGCCGGGGGGTCTCCGTCCGGCTCACCTGGTGCTTCCCTGCTGCTGTCATGGCGAGCCGATAGTAGGGCTCGGGCGGGCACTTGGCCCGGTCGCATATTCACTCGTTGACAGGCACGTTTCTGCATGGTCATCGGGTGTCAATCGCCTTGCTAAGCAAGGGTGTTACCGGGTTCGCCCATCATGTGTCACGTGTTGTGCCGGATGGGCCTGCCGAAAGGTGGATGTCTCGAAGAGGTCTCAACTCACCTCTTCGGGGGACGCGCGCCACGGAGTGAGCCACCGGCGCGCGCCACGGCGCGGAGCGCTCCCCCTCATTCCGGCACTCACCCGGCGAATCCACGGTCCTGCCATTCGCGGCAGCGCTCAATCCTCTTATGGTGTGCAGTATTGATGTGTAGGGACGGTCGAGGAGGACCTGCGGTGAGCGAGACGAACCCCAAGCTGCGTGCCGAACTGGATGGCGTCCCCGCCTATGTGCCGGGCAAGCCGGCCGCGGCCGGCGGGCCGGTCGCGTTCAAGTTGTCCTCCAACGAGAATCCGTATCCGCCGCTGCCGGGGGTGATGGAGTCCGCGCTGGCCGCGGCCGCGCAATTCAACCGGTACCCGGACATGGCCTGCACCGGTCTGATGAACGAGCTGTCCGACCGTTTCGGTGTGCCTCTCTCGCATCTGGCCACCGGCACCGGTTCGGTCGGCGTGGCCCAGCAGCTCCTGCAGGCCACCTCGGGCCCGGGCGACGAGGTCATCTACGCCTGGCGTTCCTTCGAGGCGTACCCGATCATCACCCAGGTCAGCGGTGCGACGTCGGTGAAGGTGCCGCTGACCGACGGCGAGGTGCACGATCTGGACGCGATGGCGGACGCGATCACCGACCGCACCCGGATGATCTTCGTCTGCAACCCGAACAACCCGACCGGCACCGTGGTGCGCCGGGCGGAGCTGGAGCGGTTCCTGGACCGGGTGCCGGGGGATGTGCTCGTGGTGCTGGACGAGGCGTACAAGGAGTTCATCCGCGACGCCGAGGTTCCCGACGGCATCGAGATCTACCGTGACCGGCCCAATGTGGCGGTGCTGCGGACGTTCTCCAAGGCATACGGTCTGGCCGGGCTGCGGGTCGGCTTCGCCGTGGCCCATGAGCCGGTGGCGGCCGCGCTGCGCAAGACGGCGGTGCCGTTCGGCGTCAGCCAGGTCGCCCAGGACGCGGCCGTGGCCTCGCTGCGGGCGGAGGACGAACTCCTGGGCCGCGTGGGTTCCCTGGTGTGCGAGCGGCAGCGGGTGCACGAGACGCTGGTGCGGCAGGGCTGGACGGTGCCCGAGTCCCAGGCCAACTTCGTCTGGCTGCGGCTGGGGGACCGTACGGCCGACTTCGCCGCGGTCTGCGAGAAGGCCGGTGTGGTGGTCAGGCCGTTCGCGGGTGAGGGCGTGCGGGTCTCGATCGGTGAGGACGAGGCGAACGACCTGTTCCTGAAGGTGACGGAGTCGTACCGCAAGAAGCTGTAGCGCCGGCACTCCTTGCCGGCCGGCCCCGTCTCTCGTTCGCGAGGTGCGGGGCCGTTTGCGTGGGCGGACGTGGGGCGGCGGGATGTCTGCTTCGGGGGGAATGATCGCTACGTCCCGGAGGGGTACCCCGGTCTTACCTTCCGAAAGCCTGTGCGCCATAATTGCTTGTGAATGTGAACGCGTTCACAAGCGTGTCCTGCTTCCTCCCGTGTTCAGTCGGATTTACAGGACAAACTGCCGGTGCAAACGGCGGCGACGTAAGGAGAAGACGACGTGGAGCTGGCTCTGGCGCCGGAGACCCTGGCGCGATGGCAGTTCGGAACGACCACCGTCTACCACTTCCTCTTCGTTCCCCTGACGATCTCTCTCGCCGCGCTCACCGCCGGCCTGCAGACCGCCTGGGTGCGGACCAACAAGGAGAAGTACCTCAAGGCCACCAAGTTCTGGGGAAAGCTCTTCCTGATCAACATCGCCATGGGTGTCGTCACCGGCATCGTCCAGGAGTTCCAGTTCGGCATGAACTGGTCCGACTACTCGCGGTTCGTCGGCGACATCTTCGGTGCCCCGCTCGCGTTCGAGGCACTGATCGCGTTCTTCTTCGAGTCCACCTTCATCGGGCTGTGGATCTTTGGCTGGGACAAGCTGCCCAAGAAGATCCATCTCGCCTGCATCTGGATGGTCTCGATCGGCACCATCCTCTCCGCGTACTTCATCCTGGCCGCGAACTCCTGGATGCAGCACCCGGTGGGCTACCGGATCAACAAGGAACGCGGGCGCGCCGAGCTCACCGACTTCTGGCACGTGCTCACGCAGAACACCGCGCTCGCCCAGTTCTTCCACACCATCACGGCGGCCTTCCTGGTCGGCGGGGCGTTCATGGTCGGCATCGCCGCCTTCCACCTGGCGCGCAAGAAGCACATCCCGGTGATGCGGACCTCGCTGCGGCTGGGGCTGATCACCATCGTGATCTCGGGACTTCTGACCGCCGTCAGCGGAGACCAGCTCGGCAAGGTGATGTTCAAGCAGCAGCCGATGAAGATGGCGGCGGCCGAGGCGCTGTGGGACGGGCAGAACTCCGCGCCCTTCTCGATCTTCGCGTACGGAGATGTCAGCAAGGGGCACAACTCCGTCGAGATCTCGGTCCCCGGGATACTGTCCTTCCTCGCCGACGACAACTTCAACTCGTACGTCCCCGGCATCAACGACATCAACAAGGCCGAGCAGGAACGCTTTGGGCCCGGCGACTACCGGCCCAACATCCCCGTCGCCTTCTGGAGCTTCCGGTGGATGATCGGCTTCGGCATGGCGTCCTTCGGCCTCGGGATCCTAGGACTGTGGCTGACCCGGAAGAAGTTCATGCTGCCGCCGGGGATGCGCACCGGTGAGGACGAGGTGCCGCATCTGGTCCTGTTCAAGAACAAGGCGCTGAGCCCCAAGCTCGCCAAGTGCTACTGGATCGTCGCGCTGTGGACCCTGCTCTTCCCGCTGATCGCCAACTCCTGGGGCTGGATCTTCACCGAGATGGGCCGTCAGCCCTGGGTCGTCTACGGAGTTCTGCAGACCCGTGACGCGGTCTCTCCCGGCGTCTCGCAGGGCGAGGTGCTCACCTCGATGATCCTGTTCACGACGCTCTACGCGGTGCTCGCCGTCATCGAGGTCAAGCTGCTCGTGAAGTACATCAAGGCCGGCCCGCCGGAGCTCACCGACGCCGACCTCAACCCGCCCACCAGGATCGGCGGCGACCACGACGACGCCGACCGGCCCATGGCCTTCTCCTACTGAGAGCACAGGGAGCCGAGAGATGGAACTCCACGACGTCTGGTTCGTGCTCATCGCCGTTCTCTGGACCGGCTACTTCTTCCTGGAGGGATTCGACTTCGGGATCGGTGTCCTGACCAAGCTGCTGGCGCGGGACCGGAAGGAACGGCGGGTCCTGATCAACACGATCGGGCCCGTCTGGGACGGCAACGAGGTCTGGCTGCTCAGCGCCGGCGGAGCGACCTTCGCCGCGTTTCCCGAGTGGTACGCCACGCTGTTCTCCGGCTTCTACCTGCCGCTGCTGATCATCCTGCTCTGCCTGATCGTGCGGGGTGTGGCCTTCGAGTACCGGGCGAAGCGGCCCGAGGCGAAGTGGCAGACCAACTGGGAGCACGCGATCTTCTGGACCTCGCTGATCCCGGCCCTGCTCTGGGGCGTGGCCTTCGGGAACATCGTCCGCGGCGTGAAGATCGACGCGGACATGGAGTACGTGGGCAACTTCTGGGACCTGCTCAATCCGTACGCGATCCTCGGCGGACTGGTCACGCTCACCCTCTTCACCTTCCACGGAGCGGTGTTCGCCGGGCTCAAGACGGTCGGCGACATCCGCGCCCGGGCGCGCAGGCTGGCGCTGAAGCTGGGCGCGGTCACCGCGGTTCTCGCTCTGGGGTTCCTGATCTGGACCCAGATCGACAACGGGGACGGCTGGAGCCTGATCGCGATGATCGTCGCCGCGGTGGCCCTGGTCGCAGCGATCGGAGCCATTGCGGCGGGGCGCGAGGGCTGGTCCTTCGCCTTCTCCGGGGTGACCATCGCGGCCGCGGTCGCGATGTTGTTCCTGACGCTCTTCCCGAACGTCATGCCGTCCTCGCTGAACGACGCCTGGAGCCTCACGGTCACCAACGCCTCGTCCAGCCCGTACACGCTGAAGATCATGACCTGGTGCGCGGGGATCGCCACTCCGGTCGTCCTGCTCTACCAGGGCTGGACGTACTGGGTGTTCCGCAAGCGGATCGGTACGCAGCACATCGCCGACGCGCACTGAACGCAGTGAGTGCCTTGACCGAGCCGAACCCCATGGGGTGTTTCACGTGAAACCGATCGATCCGCGTCTGCTCCGTCACGCCCGTGCCACCCGCCTGTTCCTGGCAGCGGTGGTGGCACTCGGGGTGGCCGGAGCGGCGTTGGTCATCGCCCAGGCCATGCTCGTCGCCGAAGTGGTGGTGGGCGGCTTCGAGAAAGGTCTCACCGGTACGGAGCTGCGCACGCCGCTCCTTCTGCTTGCCGCGGTCGCACTCGGCCGGGCCCTGGTCTCCTGGCTCACCGAACTGGCCGCCTACCGGGCCGGTGCGGCCGTCAAGTCCGAACTGCGCGGGCGCCTGCTCGCCCGGGCGGCAGAGCTGGGACCGGACTGGCTCGGCGGGCAGCGCACCGGCTCGCTGGTGGCTCTCGCCACCCGGGGAATCGACGCGCTCGACGACTACTTCGCGCGCTACCTTCCGCAGCTCGGACTCGCGGTGGTGGTTCCGGTGGCGGTGCTGGCCAGGGTCGTCACCGAGGACTGGATCTCGGCGGCGATCATCGTCGTCACGCTGCCGCTCATCCCGCTCTTCATGATCCTGATCGGCTGGGCGACCCAGTCGCGGATGGACCGGCAGTGGCGACTGCTCTCCCGGCTCTCCGGGCACTTCCTCGACGTGGTCGCGGGCCTGCCGACGCTGAAGGTCTTCGGCCGGGCCAAGGCCCAGGCCGAGTCCATCCGCACCATCACCTCGCAGTACCGGCAGGCCACCCTGCGCACCCTGCGGATCGCCTTCCTGTCGTCGTTCGCCCTGGAACTCCTGGCGACGCTGTCGGTGGCGCTCGTCGCCGTGACCATCGGTATGCGGCTCGTGCACGGCGAACTCGACCTCTACACCGGTCTGGTGGTGCTGATCCTCGCGCCCGAGGCCTATCTGCCGATCCGGCAGGTGGGTGCGCAGTACCACGCGGCGGCCGAGGGACTCTCGGCCGCGGAGGAGATCTTCGCCGTCCTGGAGACCGAGCCGCGCACGGGCGGTACGCAGGACGTCCCCGGCTCGCTGCGGCTGGAGCTGGAAGACGTGACCGTCCGGCACACCGGGCGCACCGAACCCTCGCTCGCCGCGGCCTCGCTGGTGGTCGACGAGGGGGAGACCGTCGCGCTGGTCGGTCCGAGCGGCGTCGGCAAGTCCACCCTGCTGAACGTGGTGCTGGGATTCGTGGAGCCCGACGAGGGCCGGGTGAGGGTCGGCGGGACCGATCTGGCTGCGCTCTCCCCCGAGCGCTGGCGCGAGCGGATCGCCTGGGTGCCGCAGCGCCCGCACCTCTTCGCGGGCACGATCGCGGAGAACGTCCGGCTGGCCAGGCCGGGGGCGGACGACAGCGCGGTGACGGCCGCGCTGCGCGACGCCGGGGCGTACGACTTCGTGACGGCGCTGCCGGACGGCGCCGGCACGCTCATCGGTGAGGACGGTGCGGGGCTCTCCGCCGGGCAGCGCCAGCGGATCGCGCTCGCCCGGGCGTTCCTCGCCGACCGGCCGGTACTGCTGCTCGACGAGCCGACGGCGAGCCTGGACGGTGAGTCGGAGGCAGGCATCGTCGAGGCGGTACGACGGCTGGCTGTGGGCCGGACCGTGCTGCTCGTCGTGCACCGGCCGGCGCTTCTGTCGGTGGCCGACCGGGTGGTGAAGCTGGCGCCGGCCGGAGTGGCCGAGCGGGTGGCGGATGTGGCATCGGTCGCGGTGCAGGATGTGGCATCGGTCGCGGGGGCGGATCCGATGGGTGCGCGGGGAGCCGTCGTGGTGCCGGAGCCGGGCCAACGAACCGTCGCCGCGGCGCCCGAGCCGTCGGGTGGACCGGAGGTGCTGCGGGACACGACAGCGGGGGCCGGGCACGTGCTCACCCGGGTGAGGGAGGCCGCCGGCGCACAGCGCGGCAGGCTGCTGCTGGCTCTGTTGCTGGGAAGTCTCGCGCTGGGTTCGGCCGTCGGGCTCATGGCTGTTTCCGGCTGGCTGATCTCCCGCGCCTCCGAACAGCCCCCGGTGCTTTATCTGATGGTGGCTGTGACGGCGACCCGTGCGTTCGGTATCGGGCGGGCGGTCTTCCGCTATGCCGAGCGCCTCGTCTCGCACGACGCCGTGCTCCGGATGCTCGCGGAGCTCCGCGTCGGCGTCTACCGAAGCCTGGAGCGCATCGCGCCCGCGGGGCTGCGCCGGACCCGCCGGGGAGACCTGCTCTCGCGGCTCGTCGCCGATGTGGACGCCCTTCAGGACTACTGGCTGCGGTGGCTGCTGCCCGCGGGGACCGCGGTGGTCGTGGGCGCGGGAGCCGCCGGCTTCACCGCTTGGCTGCTGCCCGAGGCGGGCCTCGTGCTGGCCGCCGGACTGGTGCTGGCCGGGGTTGGCGTCCCGCTCGTCAGCGGAGCCTGCGCCCGGCACGCGGAGCGCCGCCTGGCGCCCGCCCGGGCCGATCTGGCCACCCGGGTCACCGACCTGCTCGGCGGGACCGCCGAGCTGACCGTCGCGGGTGCGCTTCCGGGGCGCCTGGCCCGGACCCGGGAGGCCGACGGGGTGCTGACCCGGATCGCCGCCCGCGCGGCGACCGCCACCGCGCTCGGCGGCGGCCTCGGCGCCCTGGTCGCCGGCCTCACGGTGGTCGCGGCCGCCCTCGTCGCCCTTCCCGCGGTGGCCGACGGCAGGCTGGCCGGGGTGGAACTCGCCGTGGTCGTCCTCACCCCACTGGCCGCCTTCGAAGCCGTGACCGCTCTGCCGCTCGCCGTGCAGTACCGGCAGCGGGTCAGGCGGAGCGCGGAGCGGGTGTTCGAGGTGCTGGACGCCCCGGTGCCGGTGGAGGAACCCGCCGCCCCGGCCGAGGCTCCCGCGTCGCCCTTTCCCCTGGAGGTCCGGGGCCTGTCCGCCCGGTACGCGGGAGCCGGCCACGATGCGCTGGACTCCGTCGACCTCACGCTGGAGGCCGGCCGGCGCATCGCGGTGGTGGGCTCGTCCGGTTCCGGGAAGACCACGCTGGCCCAGGTCCTGCTCCGCTTCCTGGACGCGCGGACGGGGACGTACCGGCTCGGCGGGGTGGATGCGTCCGCGCTGGACGGGGACACGGTCCGGCGCTTCGTCGGCCTCTGTGCCCAGGACGCCCACATCTTCGACAGCTCCATCCGGGAGAACCTGCGGCTGGCCCGTACCGGTGCGACGGACGGCGAACTGCTCGACGCCCTCGGGCGGGCCCGGCTGCTCGACTGGGCGCAGGCGTTGCCGGACGGTCTGGACACGCTGGTCGGTGAGCACGGTGCCCGCCTGTCCGGCGGTCAGCGTCAGCGGCTCGCGCTGGCCCGGGCGCTCCTCGCGGACTTCCCCGTACTGGTCCTGGACGAGCCGGCCGAGCACCTCGACCTGGCTACGGCCGACGCCCTGACCGCGGACCTGCTGGCGGCCACTCAGGGGCGTACGACCGTACTGATCACCCACCGTCTCGAAGGGCTGGACGCCGTCGACGAGGTGGTGGTGCTGGAGGCGGGCGCCGTCGTGCAGCGCGGCCCGTACGACGCCCTCGTAGCGGTGGACGGACCGTTGCGGCGGATGCTGGAGCGTGAACGGGAGACCACGGTCGGTTTGGATGAGCCGGTGGGTGCGCGTGCCTGAGAATCCGTACTGCCTCTGGATCTCGACTTTCCCCCCGAAAAAGGACTAACTACGCTCTGGGTATGTCAGAGCCGGACCCGAACCACCCGGAGCACGCGCAAGGCCCGAACGGCTCAAAGGATCCGCAGGGGGCGAGCGACCCTCTGGAGCCGTCGCGGCCGACGACGGACTCGCTGGACGCGGCGACGGAGGCGACCCGCAGTCTGCAGGGCCTGTCCACCGAACTCACCGCCCGTGTGCCGCGGCTGCTCGAAGCGATGCGATCGGTGGGCACGGGTCTCGAACTGCACTCCACGCTCGACCGGATCTGCGAGACGGCCGCCGAACTGGCGCACTCCCGCTACGCGGCCATCGGCGTGGTGGACGAGGAAGGCGAGGGGCTGTCGGACTTCGTCACGTACGGAGCCTCCGAGGCCGTGGCGCGCAGGATCGGGCACCGGCCGGACGGGCACCAGGGACTGCTCGGCGCCCTCATCCACGACCCGCGCCCCCTGCGGCTGGCCGACCTGACGGCCGACCCGCGGTTCGCGGGCTTCCCACCGGGCCATCCACCGATGCGCACGTTCCTCGGCGTCCCGATCCGCGTCCAGGGGGAGATCTTCGGCAACCTGTACCTGACCGAGAAGACCGGCGGCGGCGAGTTCAACGACTACGACCTGCACATGGTCCGCGTACTGGCGACCGAGGCCGGTATCGCCATCGGCAATGCGCGGCTGTACGAGGCGGCCATGCAGCGCGAGCGGTGGATCGACGGTTCGGTGGCCGTGACCACCGCCCTGCTGTCCGGCGGGGACGCCGACGACGCGCTCTCCGTGGTCGCCGAGCAGGCCCGCCATCTCGCCGGATCCGCGGCCGGCATCGTGCTGTTGCCGGCCGAGGACGGGGGGCTGGAGATCGTCGCCGTCTCCGCGGACGACCCCTCCGCCTCGCTCGGAGTGATCATTCCGGCGCACAGCCCCGTGGTGGCGAGGCTGTTGAACGGTGAGGCGGTCTTCATCGACGACTCGGCCACCGACCCCCGCATGATCACCAGGCTGGCGGAGTGCTTCGGACCGAGCATGATGCTCCCGCTGCACAGCGGGGGCCGCGTGCTGGGCGCACTCGCCACACCGCGAGCCAAGGGGGGCCGGCCGTTCACGGAGACCGAGCGGACCCTCGCCTCCCAGTTCGCCTCGCAGGCCGCGCTGGCGCTCATGATGGCCGAGGCGCAGCGCGACCGGGAGCGGCTCGCGGTCTACGAGGACCGCGACCGCATCGCCCGTGACCTGCACGACCTGGTCATCCAGCGGCTGTTCGCCACCGGGATGATGCTGGAGAGTGCACAGCGCCGGTCGGATGTGCCGGAGGTGCAGACCGGGGTGGGCAGGGCGGTCGACGAACTGGACGTGACCATCCAGGAGATCCGTACCGCGATCTTCGCGCTGCAGCAGGAGCCGGCCGAGGTGCCCTCGGGGCTGCGCACCCGCGTTCTGCGCGAGATCAACATGGCGGCGGTCCCGCTGGGCTTCAAACCGTCCCACCGCTTCCTCGGTCCGGTCGACTCCCTGGTCGGTGAGCTGACCGGCAAGAATCTGATCGCGGCCCTCCGGGAGGCGCTGTCCAACGCCTTCCGGCACGCCGATGCGTCACGGATCGATGTGGTCGTCGACGCGACCGCCACGCTGCCCGACGGACAGGACGCGGTGCGGCTGTCGGTCGCCGACGACGGGGTGGGCATTCCGGCGGGCGGCCGGCGCAGCGGGCTGCGGAACCTGGCCCGCCGGGCGGAATCACTCGGCGGGGCCAGTTGGTTCGGGCCCGGGATCGGGGAGAACGGCGCCGGTACGAAGGTGGTCTGGCAGGCGCCGCTCTGACCGTCCGGGGCCGGGGGGAGCGGGTCCTTCAGCGCTCCATGCGCGGGCGGACACGTTCGGCGATGATCCGCTCGATGACGACCGCGACGCCGTCCTCGTTGTTGGTGACCGTACGGCCGGTGGCCGCCGCCAGAGCGGCCGGGTGCGCGTTGCCCATCGCGTACGACGTGCCTGCCCAGCTCAGCATCTCCACGTCGTTCGGCATGTCGCCGAAGGCGACGACCTCCGCGGACGAGATGCCGCGTTCGGCGCAGCAGAGCTCCAGCGTGCTGGCCTTGGAGACGCCGGGCCCGCTGACCTCCAGGAGCGCAGTGGGGCTGGACCGGGTGAAGGACGCCCCGTCGCCGGCCACCGTGCGTGCCAGGGCGAGGAAGTCGTCCGGGGCCAGTTCTCCGTGGTGGGCAAGGAGCTTCAGCACGGGGGCGCCGGTGCCCGGCGTCTCCTCGTGGAGCAGCTTCTCGGCGACGGCGACCGTGGCGCCCGGGTCCAGGTGGAAGGGCGGGTAGGCCGGTTCGTAGTGGATACCGGTGGCCAGTTCGACGGCGAACGAAGTGCCGGGGGCGGCCGCGCGCAACTTGTGTACGACGTCGAGGGCGGTCGGGCGCTCCAGGGCTCGCACCTTCAGCAGCCTGCCGCCCGCGTGCAGGTCGGCGACGGCGGCTCCGTTGGCGCAGATCGCCAGCCCGTGGCCGTGCACGTGATCGCTGACGACGTCCATCCAGCGGGCGGGCCGGCCGGTGACGAAGAAGACCTCGATCCCGGCCTCCTCGGCCGCGGCGAGCGCCGCGACCGTGCGGTCCGAGACGGTCTTGTCGTCGCGCAGGAGGGTGCCGTCCAGATCGGTGGCGATCAGCCGGGGAGCGGCAGGAACGGGCTGTTCGGTAGCTGAGGTCACCGGTCCATTCTCGCGTACGAGGGTGCACGAGCGTGCGCAGGGGCGCACATATGAGTGCGTACGCCCCTGAGCAGGGGAACATTCCTCTGGCATATGTCGGAGGATTTTCGCGTACCGCTTCCCCTTCGTGCAGCCGCCCTGCGAGGAAGCCTGCGGAAGGGGTGGGGCCGGGCGGCCCACCGTAAACTCTGGGCCATGAGCACCACTCCGCGCCTCAGCACTGTCATCCTGCCCGTCCGCCGCTGGCACGAGGGTGGGCGCTCGCAGTGGCAGCGCGCCGAGGAACTTGGCCTGCACGCCGCGTACACCTATGACCACCTGGCCTGGCGTGCCTTCCGCGACCGGCCGTGGTTCGGCGCCCTCCCCACCCTGACGGCGGCCGCCTGCGCCACCTCGCGTCTGCGGCTGGGGACGCTCGTGACCTCAGTCAAGCCCTTTTCACCTATCACGGGCTGAACCGAAGCGGTCCTGCTTTCCGGCGGTGCCACGTGGGGGTCTTGCCTACGGTGGCGACGGGCGCTCATAGCCGCTGCCGTACCGCGGCTCAGGGGCCGTAGTCCTCAGCCGCAAGGTCTCCTTCCTGGGGTGAAGGCAAGGCCCGAACTTGCGAGTGGGCGGCAGCGCTTGGTGTGCTGAGAACGTGCACCCGGTCGCTTTGGTGGCGGGCCGCGCAGAGGGGCCTTCGGACAGCAGTGAGGCGGTCGAGAGTGGCACGGGTCATCGTGCGGGAGCCCGGTACGGGCGGGCGAAGTGCGCCGCCGCTGGCCATGCCGGAAGTGGGCGCCTTCGCCAGGGAACTGCTCGACCGAGGCTGGGCAGCGGTGTTCCTGCCCGGTGAGCCCGCCCGGCTCGGGCGGCTGCTGCTGTGGAAGCCCGCCGGGGCGGCTGCCTGGAATGGTGCAGCGCCCGCAGGCGTCGAGACCGATGCGGTGGAGCTGGTACTGCCGCACGGCCGTTCGGTCCGGCGACGCAGGGTGGAGGGTTACGCGCTTTCCCCCGCCGTTGCCGTTTCCGCTCTGGCCGGAGCCGTGCCGGCGCATCCCTCCGGAGCCGCTTGGCAGGCCGCGGCCCGTTTCGCGCTGCGACTGCTTGCCGACGGCCGCCTCCACCCCGCCCTTACCCCGGCCGGCTACGACACCTGGCAGGCGGGCCCCTTCACCGCCACTCAGCGGCAGGCGCTGGATGGCCTGGCTGCCGCCTTCCCGCCCCATGCCCACTGCCTGCCCGAGCCCTGCCCGGGCCCGGTGCGAATCGTCGAACCAGCCGCTCTGGTGAGCCAGTTCTGTGACGCGGCCGCCGACGACCTGGTCCGTAGCCCGGCTGCTCCGCTCGCCATGGGGGCGCTGCCGTACGCATGGCGCGAGGTGCGTGCGGTGCCTGCCTTGCGTGCGTGGGCCGAGGAGACCGCCGCCGCGTTCACCGCAGAGGTTCGTGTCTCGCTGCGCGTCGACGTACCAGAGGGGCGGCGTCAACAGTTCCGGGCGGTCCTGCAGGTGCACACCGCGGCGGATCCGGCGCTTGTCGTCGAGGCCGCACGGCTGTGGAGCGAGCCGGCCGAAGCGGAAAGGCTGCTCGGCCCGCGCGCCGAGACCGAGACGCTGCTCGCACTGCGCCGCGGCGCCCGTGTCTGGTCCCCGCTGCAGAGGCTCCTCAAGGAAGCCGCTCCCGATCAGCTCCGACTTGCCGATGACGAAGCCATCGACCTGCTGGGGGATGCCACCGACGCTTTGCGCGCGGCGGGTATCGACGTGCACTGGCCGCGCGAGCTGGTCAAGGCACTTACCGCGACCGCGGAGATCGGACAGCGCACCGCGCCCGGCTCCAGCGCGGGCGGTCTCCTCGGCGCGGATGCTCTCCTGGACTTCCACTGGAGGCTCTCGCTGGGCGACGATCCGCTCACCGAGGCCGAGATGAACGCCCTCGCGGAGGCGCGCCGCCCCCTCATCCGGTTGCGCGACCAGTGGGTGGTCGCCGACCCGAAGCTGGTCGCCCGGGCCAAGCGCCGTCGGATGGAACCGCTCACCCCCATGGAGGCACTGAGCGCCGCGCTGACCGGCGAGGTGGACAAGGGCGGCCAGCCGGTCCCCTGCACAGCGGTCGGTGCGCTCGGCGACCTCGTCGGCCGTATCCGCGATCCCGATTCCTCCGATCCCGCTCCGCAGCCCGTCGCGCTCAAGGCCACGTTGCGCGACTACCAGAAGCGGGGCCTCGCCTGGTTGGCCGAGATGTGCGAGCTCGGCCTCGGCGGCTGTCTCGCCGACGATATGGGCCTGGGCAAGACCATCACCCTGCTCGCCCTCCACCTGCACCGCCAGACCGACCCCGCCACTGCGGGCCCTACCCTCGTCGTCTGCCCCACCTCCTTGCTCGGCAACTGGCAGCGGGAGGCGGCAAGGTTCGCGCCGGCCACACCCGTACGCCGCTACCACGGCGGCGACCGCCACCTCAAGGATCTGGCCGACGACGAGATCGTCCTGGTCACCTACGGGGTGCTGAGGCGTGACCGTGAAGTGCTCGCCGAGACCGCCTGGTCGCTGGTCACCGCGGACGAGGCCCAGCACGTCAAGAATCCCTACGCCGTCACCGCCCGCGAACTGCGGGCCCTGCCCGCCCGGGCCCGCGTCGCTCTCACGGGCACGCCCGTGGAGAACAATCTCTCCGAGCTGTGGGCGCTCCTGGACTGGACCACCCCCGGACTCCTCGGCCCGCTCACCGCCTTCCGCGACCGGTACGCCCGCCCGGTCGAGACGGGCGAGGACCCTGAGGCAGCCGAGCGCCTGTCCCGTCTCGTGCGTCCCTTCCTTCTGCGCCGCAAGAAGTCCGACCCGGGCATCGCGCCCGAACTGCCGCCCAAGACCGAGACCGACCGCGT
This sequence comes from Streptomyces sp. NPDC050422, assembly GCF_044458665.1. Taxonomy (NCBI): domain Bacteria; kingdom Bacillati; phylum Actinomycetota; class Actinomycetes; order Kitasatosporales; family Streptomycetaceae; genus Streptomyces; species Streptomyces sp. NPDC050422. The sequence goes on along the minus strand of NZ_JBITIE010000002.1, from coordinate 295,135 downwards.
CGTGCCGCTGACGGCCGAGCAGGCAGGTCTGTACGAGGCGGTGGTCCGCGAGACCATGGAGAAGATCGCGGAAGCCGATGGCATTGCCCGGCGCGGACTGGTGCTGAAGCTGCTCACTGCTCTGAAGCAGATCTGTAACCACCCCGCCCAGTACTTGCGTCAGTCCACGCCGGTACGTGGCCGCTCCAGCAAGCTGGACCTGCTCGACGAACTGATCGATACCATCACCGCCGAGGGCGAGTCGGTGCTGGTCTTCACCCAGTACAAGCAGATGGCGACCCTCCTGGAGAAGCACCTCGCCGAACGCGGTGTCCCCACCCTCTTCCTGCACGGTGGCACGCCCGTCGCCCGGCGCGAGGACATGGTGGAATGCTTTCAGCGGGGTGAAGTACCGGTGTTTCTCCTGTCGTTGAAGGCTGCGGGCACTGGACTCAACCTCACTCGCGCCACACACGTCGTGCACTACGACCGGTGGTGGAACCCGGCGGTCGAGGACCAGGCAACCGATCGCGCGTACCGCATCGGCCAGGACAAACCCGTTCAGGTGCACAAGCTCCTTGCAGAGGGAACCGTGGAGGACAAGGTGGCGAAGCTACTGGAATCCAAGCGAGCGCTAGCCGACGCCGTGATCGGCTCGGGCGAGGCCGCCCTGACCGAACTGTCCGACGCCGACCTCGCCGAACTCGTAGTCCTGGGGAAGCAGCCATGAGCCCCTCGCTCCCGGGCCCGCGCCGTGCACCCGCCCGCGGCAAGCGAGCCTTCGCCGCGACCTGGTGGGGCCAGGCATGGGTGACGTCCCTGGAGGACTCCACCCTGGACGCCGGACGTCTGTCACGCGGACGCACCTATGCCCGCAAGGGGATGGTCGGCTCGATCAACGTCGCCCCGGGCCGGATCAAGGCCGCTGTCCAGGGCAGCGAGCCGCGCCCGTACCGCTCAGCGGTCCACCTGCCCGTCCTTAACGACGCCCAGTGGGACACCCTGCTGGACACGATCGCGGCCCGCGCCGGGCATGTCGCCGCGCTCCTCGACGGCGAAATGCCGGCCGAACTCGTCGATGACGCCCGCCAGTCAGACGTGCCGCTGCTGCCCCGAGCCACCGAGTTCGACCCCGAGTGTTCCTGCCCCGACTGGGGCTACCCCTGCAAGCATGCCGCCGCGCTCTGCTACGCCGTCGCCGCCACCATCGACGCCGACCCCTTCGTGATCTTCGCGCTGCGGGGCCGCGATCGCGACGAGATCCTCGCTCAGCTGCGCGCACGCCGCACGACAGCCCAGGAGACCACCACCTCACAGGCCCCGACCGGCATTCCGGCGGCCGCCGCGTACGCACGCTGGGCCGAACACGCACCCGAACTTCCCCGGCCCCCGGCCCCTGCTGCCCATGCCTTCGCGCTGCCCGTCGCCCCGCCGCCCAAGACCGGCCTGGCTGCCACGGACCTGGAGCGCCTCATGGCCGACGCCGCCGCACGCGCCGAGCGCCTGCTCACGGGCGACACCGCCAGCCTGTACCTGACCCAGCACCAGGACGCGGTAAGGATCGCGGCGAGCAGCCCCGGACCCGAGTGGTTCCATCACCTGATCCAGAACACCGGCGCCAAGCCGACCGCGTTCGCCCGTCTCACCCGTGCCTGGCGTTTCGGCGGCCCCCATGGCATCACCGTCGCCGAACAGCCCCACACCCCTGACCCAGTGGTGATGACCGCAGCCCGCACCGCCCTGAACACGGCCCTCGCCGAGATGGCCACCACACACGCTCACCTCAGGGGCTGGCGCAACCGACTCACCCTCACCGACCACGGCATCCAGCTCCGTCTGGGCCTCGACGCCCGCTGGTACCCCTACCTCTTGGACGACGACGGCGAATGGTGGCCCGCGGCACCGGCCGAGACCGATCTGATCGCAGCTCTCACTGCGGTCTGGCGACAGGGCGAGTAGCCGGCAGAACAGTCCGAAGGCGGCCGTACCGGGGCCTGGCCTCTGATCCGACGGACGTAGGCTCGTGGGCATGAGTCTGCGTCTGAGCACCGTGATCCTCCCTGTCGACCGCTGGCATGAAGGAGGCCGGGCGAAGTGGCAGCGCGCCGAGGAACTCGGTTTCCACGCCGCCTATACCTACGACCACCTGTCCTGGCGCAGCTTCCGCGACGGGCCGTGGTTCGGAGCGGTACCCACGCTGACGGCAGCGGCGATCGTAACGCAGCGTATGCGTTTGGGCACGCTCGTGACCTCGCCCAACTTCCGGCACCCGGTCACGCTGGCCAAGGAACTCATCTCGCTCGACGACATCTCCGGTGGCCGCATCACACTGGGTATCGGCGCCGGTGGCAACGGCTTCGACGCGACGACGCTCCTGCGGGGCGACGAGCAGCCGTGGACGCCGCGCGAGCGGGCTGACAGGTTCGGCGAGTTCGTGCCGCTGCTGGACGGGCTGCTCCGCGAGCCGGCCGGGCTGACACGTGAGGGCGCGTTCTACGCGGCCACCGCAGCCCGGAACGTTCCGGGCTGCGCGCAACTGCCGCGGCTGCCCTTCGCCGTTGCCGCGACAGGGCCGCGCGGGCTCACACTCGCCGCACAGTACGGGCAGGCGTGGGTGACCACGGGTGATCCGAAGCTGTACGAGGCGGGCAGCGCGGCAGAGTCGCTCGACGCGGTCCGTGGTCAGGTCGCCAGGCTGGGCAAGGCCTGTGCCGAGAACGACAGGGACGTGGACGAGCTGGACAAGATCCTGCTCACCGGCTTCACACCGGAGTTCAACCCGGATCTCGCCGGGGGCCGGGGCGGGCCGTTCACCTCCGTGGACGCGTTCGTGGACTTCGTCGGCAGGTATGCGGAGCTCGGCTTCACCGAGATCGTGATCCACGCACCGGTGCCTGACGGCAGCCCGGGGTTCTCCGCTGCGGTGGCGGACGAGGAGCTCTTCGAGCGCATCGTCACGCAGGGCCTGACCCAGCTCGCGGGCTAGCGACCGTGGCCGGGCGGCAGCCGGAAGGGTGAGACGGCCGGACCGGGCGAGTAGCCGGCGTGGGCGAGTGGCCGGGCCGGGCGAGTGGCGGGGTGGGCGAGTGGCCGGATCGGGCGCCGTGTCAGCCCGGCAGCCGCAGGAATTCCGGGGGCACGGCGGCGGTGAGCCAGACCCCGTTGGCGCTGACGTAGAAGATGTGTCCGGCCCGGTGCATGGCGCCCGTGTCCACGGACAGGACGACGGGGCGGCCGCGCCGGGCCCCGACGCGGGTCGCCGTCTCGCGGTCGGGTGAGAGGTGGACGTGCGTGCGGTTCATCGGGCGCAGCCCCTCACTGCGGATCGCGTCCAGGGACCGGCCTACCGTGCCGTGGTAGAGGTACGCGGGCGGGTCGGCCGGTGGCAGATCCAGGTCCACCTCGACGGTGTGCCCCTGGCTGGCCCGAATGCGGTCGCCCTCGACGGCGAAGCGCTGCTTGTCGTTGGACGCGACGACATGGTCGAGCTCGGCTCGGGTGAGCGGGAAGCGGTGGCGGGCGGAGGCCCGCAACAGCCCCTCGATCGTCACCCAGCCGTTGGCGTCCAGCGTGAGACCGATGCGTTCGGGCTGATGCCGGAGGTGTTTCGAGAGGTATTTGGACACCTTGACGGTGCGTCTTTCATCCATCCCGACAGCCTGCCCGGGACGTCCTGTCCGGCGCATCCGGATTTGGCTCCCGTCTTCCCTCGCGACCGGCCCTCAGTAAAGTGCGCTTCCAGGTTTGATCCACAGCCAACTTGGGTTATCCACAGGCAATTTGGCCGTTCTGTGGATAAGTGCCGTACGTATTACGGCTTTTCGTCAACTATCTTTACATTGCCGCGAGATGAGGTAAGTGCATCCAATGTCCTTGTTTGCACCTCGCGTTCGGCTGCAGCGGCGATGAAGGTTCCGGCGTCGTCCCGCCCAACCAGGCGTTCCACAGCGCTGATCGTGGCGGCCGGGAGCGTGATCGAGGCCGGCGCCGGCGCCGCCGTCTGTGTGGTGAACGGGCGCTCGACGGCGAGGTGATGTTCCAAATGGCGGGTGGCGAACGTCCGCATCGCGCGCGCGAGTTCGGCATCCACCGTCTGCTGGGCCAGCGGACGGAGCCGGCGCACCATCGAGGCCGCCTCGGCCGCTTCCGCGTCTGTCGGCGGGCGATGGCCGAGATAGCGGGCGAAGACGTGCTCGGTCGTGAACTCCAGGAAACGGGAGGCAATCTGCTCCACCTGGCCGCGAAGTTCCCGCAGATGCCCCGAGATTGCGCTCAGTGGGACCCCGGCGGCATACAACTCCACCGCCACCGCCAGCTCTTGCGGACTTGGCACCAGAAACTCGTCGTCGCGGCCCGGGATGCGTTCGAGCACTCCCAGTTCCAACGCTTCGACGACCGCCTCGTCGTCGGGACGTCCGCCGAACCGCACTTGCAGTTCCGCGCGGGTAATGCGGTCGGCCCGCTCGTCCGTCCACGGCCCGTGCACCTCGGCGACGAGCCCCAGCACACCGCCGAGACCGCGCCCCGTGTCCCACGCCTCCAGCAACTCCTTGATGCTGGCCAGGGTGTAGCCGCGGTCCAGCAGGTCCGCGATCTGCCGGAGCCGGGCGAGATGGGTGTCCCGGTACACATTGGCCCGGCCCCGTCGCTCCGGTGTCGGCAGCAGCCCGCGGTCCTGATAGGCGCGGATGGTGCGGACCGTGGCGCCGCTGGCGTGCGCGAGGTCCTCGATCCGGTACTCGGCTGCTGCCCGGCCGGCCGCCGGCGCCCCGGCGGCGGTCACAGCGGCGGCTTCAGCCGGGCGATACCGCGCAGCGCCCCCGGGCTGAGCCGGGACAGGAACCGGGCGGCGTGGGACTCCGGCGTCACCGGGACGACGGCCTGGTTGCGCACGACCGCCCTGAGGATCGCGTCGGCGACCTTCTCCGGGGGGTAGTTACGCATCCCGTACAGCTTGCTCGTCCGTTTCCGCAGGCGGTTCTCCTCCGCCGCGTCCGCGCCGGCGAAGCGCGTGGTGGCGGTGATGTTCGTGTTGACGATGCCGGGGCAGATCGCGCTGACCCCGATCGACTTCTCGGCGAGCTCGGCGCGCAGGCACTCGCTGAGCATCAGCACAGCGGCTTTCGACGTGCTGTACGCCGGCAGGGCTCGGGACGGCTGATACGCCGCCGCAGAAGCCGTGTTGACGATGTGACCGCCCTGTCCGCGGTCGGCCATCTGCTTGCCGAAGAGCCGACAGCCGTGGATGACCCCCCACAGATTCACGTCGAGGACGCGTTTCCACTCCTCGGCCGTCGTCTCCAGGAACGCACCGGAGATCCCGATGCCCGCGTTGTTGACCAGCACATCGACGATGCCGTACTCGGTGGCGACCTTCTCCGCGAGCTTCTCCATGGCCTGCTCGTCGCTGACGTCCACGGTTTCGGCCCAGGCGGCCGGGGCACCGATCAGCCGGGCCAGCTCCGCCGTCCTTCTCGCCCCCTCCGCGTCCCGGTCCACGGCCACCACACGGGCACCGGCCTCGGCGAACGCGAAGGCCGTGGCCCGCCCGATTCCGCCGGCCGCACCCGTCACCAGGACCAGCTGTCCGCCGAAACGGTCCGCGTACGCCCCCTTCGGCGCGGTGTCCCGCACGGGAACACCGTCCTGCAGCGCCGCCTCGTTGACCGCCGCGAACTCGCCGATCCAGGAGGCCAGCTGGTCCGGCCTGGTCCGCGGGACCCAGTGCCTGGCGGGCAGTGAGCGCCGAGTCAACTGCGGTACCCAGGCGTCGAGCTCGTCGTAGAGCTGTTCCGAGAGGAATATGTCGCCGGTCGGAGTGATCAGCTGGACCGGGACATGCGCGAACGCGTCGGTGCGCGGTCTGCGCAGCCGGGAGCGGACGTTGTCCCGGTAGAGCCAGGCCCCGTGTGCCGCGTCGTCCGGCAGGGACGGCGTCGGATAGTCGCCCGGAGGCACCTTCTCCAGCCGCTCCAGGATGCGGGGCCACCGCTTGCCCAGCGGCCCCCGCCAGGCGAGCTCCGGCAGCACCGGAGTGTGCAGCATGTACACGTACCAGGACTTGGCACCCTGCCCCAGCAGTTGGCCGACCCGGCGCGGAGTGGGCCGGGACATCCGCTGCTTGATCCAGTGCCCGAAGTGGTCCAGCGACGGACCGGACATCGAGGTGAAGGAGGCGATCCGGCCTTCGGTGCGGCTGACCGTGGCGAACTCCCAGGCCTGGACCGAACCCCAGTCGTGCCCGACCACGTGTACCGGCCGGTCCGGGCTCACCGCGTCGGCCACGGCCAGGAAGTCGTCGGTCAGCTTCTCCAGCGTGAACCCGCCCCGCAGCGGCACGGGCGCCGTCGACCTGCCGTGGCCGCGCACGTCGTACAGCACGACGTGCCACTCCGCGGCGAGCCGCCGCGCGACCTGGGTCCAGACCTCCTTGCTGTCCGGATAGCCGTGCACCAGCACTATCGTGGGCCGCGTCGCATCACCCAGTTCGACGACGCACAGGTCGATGCCGCCCGTGGACACCCGGCGCTCGCGTGCCCCCGGCAGATCTCGCAGACTCACGCCGCCACCCTCTCCTCGGCCCAGCGCCGCACATGCGGCAGATCGTCGTCCAGCCAGAAGGCACTCTGCTCGGGGTCCCGTGAGTCGGTGACGACCAGGATCTCCTCGAACTTCGCACCCGTGCCCCGGAATCCGAGGTGTGGCTCGACCGCCCACAGACCCGGTTGCGGGGGATGGTCCGAGAAGCGGTACGGGCTCCAGAGCGGCGACCAGCCGTCCCGGTGCCCGTGCACCGCATCGCTCAGCAGCCCCTTGAGCGACTGCGTGCCGAACCCGAACACCTGCGGCGACCAACGCCGTTCGGCGACCCGGCCGACCTTGTGCGCGATGACCCCGAACGGGTAGGCGCGGTGCCGGTTGGCGTAACCCTGCCTGGTCATCAGGCGGTCGACGTCCTCGTAGATCTCGCGCAGCGGGCGCCGCTCACGCACTTCGCGCAGGATCAGCCCACGGTGAGCCTCCAGATCGGCGAGCAACCGGTCGTGCAGCGGATTGAGACCGAGACAGCCGGAGTACCCGATGTCCGCCGTGAATCCCTTGTACACCGGAGCCATGTCGAGAATGAACGGCATCCCCGGCTCCAGTTGCCGGCCGGTCGGGAAGAACTGCAACGGCACCTTGAACCCGGCGAACGCCGTACGGTCCCCGAACCAGGCGAACGGGAGATGGAACCAGTCGCGCACTCCGCGCTCGCGCAGCCACTCGCGCTGCATCCGGGCCGCCTCGCGCTCCGTCACTCCCGGTTTCATACGGGCGGCGACCGCTTCCGCGCAGGCATACGCCAGTCGTTGCACTTCCCTGAACCCCTGGAGCTGCGGGTCCCGTTCGTCCCTGACGCGGGAGGCCATGGTGATGCCACCGTCCGTTCCCTGCCGTGTGCGGTACGTGCCCGTAACGTGACACTGATGAATGTGACAATGTCCGGCGGCTACGTCAAGGGGTGGGCCGGGCCTGTGGACAACTCCGCGGCCGGCCGGTTCCGGGCACGCCGCTGCGCCGGGCGGTCCTCCTTCGAGGGGTCCCCCTACGGGTCCGTACATCTGGAGTCTGACGGCAATCCAACCGTCAGGTCTGACGACCGGTGTGGCGCGCACCACTACCGTCGATGACGTGACTGTCATTGCGACCGAAAGCCTGAGCAAGCGGTTCCCCCGGGTGACCGCGCTTGACCGGCTCACGTTGGACATCGGCCCCGGTGTGACCGGGCTGGTGGGCGCCAACGGAGCCGGCAAGTCCACGTTGATCAAGATCCTGCTGGGTCTGTCCCCCGCGACCGAGGGCCGGGCCGCAGTGCTCGGGCTCGACGTGTCGACCAGCGGCGCCGCGATCCGGGAACGGGTCGGCTACATGCCCGAGCACGACTGTCTGCCGCCGGACGTCTCGGCCACCGAGTTCGTCGTCCACATGGCGCGGATGTCGGGACTGCCGCCGACCGCGGCCCGTGAACGCACCGCGGACACCCTGCGGCACGTCGGCCTGTACGAGGAGCGCTACCGGCCCATCGGCGGCTACTCGACCGGCATGAAGCAGCGGGTGAAGCTGGCCCAGGCGCTGGTCCACGACCCGCAGCTGGTCCTCCTCGACGAGCCGACCAACGGACTGGACCCGGTCGGCCGCGACGAGATGCTCGGCCTGATCCGGCGCATCCACACCGACTTCGGGATCTCGGTCCTCGTGACCTCGCATCTCCTGGGCGAGCTGGAGCGGACCTGCGACCACGTCGTCGTCATCGACGGTGGAGCGCTGCTGCGCTCCAGCTCGACCAGCGACTTCACCCAGACCACCACGACCCTCGCGGTCGAGGTCACCGACAGCGACACCCACCCCGACGGGACCGACGCCCTGCGCAAGGTCCTCACCGGTGCGGGCACCAAGCTGGTGGGGCTCGACGGGCTCGACGCCGAGGGGCTGCCCGGAGCGGGACACATCCTGCTGATCGAGGCGACCGGCGAGGAGACGTACGACCTCGTCCGCGACAGCGTCGCCGGCCTCGGGCTCGGCCTCGTCCGGATGGAACAGCGCCGCCACCACATCGCCGAGGTCTTCCGTACAGAAGAGGCACCGGCAGCGCACCCGGAGGCGCAGACCGCGTCCGTGGCCGCCGGAGCCGTACAGCAGAAGGGGAGCGGTCGCGATGAGCACTGAGACCGGCGCCGCGACCGGGAGCGAGACCTCCCGGATCCACAACATCGGCTACCGCGCCTACGACGGCGCACGTCTCGGCCGGGCCTACGCCCGCCGCTCGCTCTACTCGCAGTCCCTGCGCGGTTCCTTCGGACTCGGCCGCTCGGCCAAGTCCAAGGTGCTGCCCATGCTGCTGTTCGGCGTGATGTGTCTGGTCGCGGCGATCATCGTGGCAGTGGCCATCAACATTCCCGACTCGACGAAGCTGCCGGTCAAGTACACCTCGTACGCGGTCTATCTCCAGGCCGTCATCGGACTGTTCCTGGCCTCGCAGGCACCGCAGTCGGTCTCCAGGGACCTTCGTTTCAAGAGCGTGCCTTTGTACTTCTCCCGGCCGATCGAACGGGGCGACTACGTCGTCGCCAAGTTCGCCGCCATGGCCTCCGCGCTCTTCGTCCTCACCGGTGCGCCCCTCGTCATCCTGTACGTGGGCGCGCTGCTGGCGAAGTTCGACTTCGCCGACCAGACCAAGTGGTTCGCCCAGGGGATGGTCTCGGTGGCCCTGCTGTCCGTGCTCTTCGCCGGTCTCGGCCTCGTGATGGCCGCCCTCACCCCGCGGCGCGGCTTCGGCGTCGCGGCCGTGATCGCCGTGCTGACGATCACGTACGGCGCGGTCAGCACGATCCAGGGCATCGCCTGGTCCACGGGGTCCACCGGCGCCGTGCCGTGGCTGGGGCTCTTCTCCCCGATCACGCTCGTCGACGGTGTGCAGACCGCGTTCCTCGGGGCGACCTCCGCCTTCCCCGGAGGGGAAGGACCGGGGGCGGGCGCCGGTGTGGTCTACCTGATCGTTGTTCTCGCGCTCATCGCCGGCTCGTACGCCGTACTGATGCGCCGCTACCGGAGGGTCGGGCTGTGACCACCATCGAGATCGACCACACGTCCCGCTGGTTCGGCAACGTGGTCGCCGTCAACGACGTGAGCATGACCGTGGGCCCGGGGGTGACCGGTCTGCTAGGTCCCAACGGCGCCGGCAAGTCCACGCTGATCAACATGATGGCCGGATTCCTCGCCCCCTCGACGGGCACGGTCACACTCGACGGCTCGCCGATCTGGCGCAACGAGGCCGTCTACCGGCAGATCGGCATCGTGCCGGAGCGGGAGGGGATGTACGACTTCCTGACCGGCCGCGAATTCGTCGTGGCCAACGCCGAACTGCAGGGTCTCGGCGACGCCGAGGCGGCTGCCGCGCTGGCAACGGTCCAGATGGAGTACGCGCAGGACCGGAAGATCTCCACGTACAGCAAGGGCATGCGCCAGCGTGTGAAGATGGCGTCCGCCCTGGTCCACAACCCGTCCGTGCTGCTGCTCGACGAGCCGTTCAACGGAATGGACCCGCGCCAGCGGATGCAGCTGATGGAACTGCTGCGACGGATGGGGGCCGAGGGCCGCACGGTTCTCTTCTCCTCCCACATCCTCGAAGAGGTCGAGCAGCTCGCTTCGCACATCGAGGTGATCGTGGCGGGGCGGCACGCCGCGTCCGGTGACTTCCGCAAGATCCGCCGGCTGATGACGGACCGGCCGCACCGCTATCTCGTACGGTCCAGCGACGACCGTGCCCTCGCGGCCGCGCTCATCGCCGACCCGTCGACGGCCGGCATCGAGGTCGACCTCGGCGAGAACGCGCTGCGCATCCAGGCCGTCGACTTCGCACGCTTCACCACGCTGCTGCCGAAGGTGGCGCGTGATCAGGGCATTCGGCTGCTGACCGTTTCGCCGTCCGACGAGTCCCTCGAATCGGTCTTTTCCTATCTCGTAGCGGCCTGAGTAGTGGCCTGAAAGGAGCTGTGACGTCATGTACGACCCCACAGTCGCCCGGCTCACCTACCGGGCCCTGCTCGGCCGGCGCCGGGCCGCCATCCTCTTCGTCCTGCCCGCGCTTCTGATCGTCATCGCGGTGGCGGTACGGATGTTCGCAGGGGCTGACGACCAGGTGGCCTCGGACGTGCTGGGCGGATTCGCCATCGCCACCATGGTGCCGCTGATCGGTGTGATCGCCGGTACGGGAGCCATCGGGCCCGAGATCGACGACGGCTCGATCGTCTATCTGCTGTCCAAGCCGGTGACACGGCCGGCGATCATCTTCACCAAGCTCATCGTGGCGATCGCGGTGACGATGGTGTTCTCGGCGGTTCCGACACTGATCGCCGGTCTGATCCTCAACGGGAACGGCCAGCAGATCGCGGTGGCGTACACGATCGCGGCGCTGGTCGCCTCGATCGCCTACAGCGCGCTGTTCCTGCTGCTGGGCACGGTCAGCCGGCACGCGGTGGTCCTCGGACTCGTCTACGCGCTCGTGTGGGAAGCCCTCTTCGGCAGCCTCGTACCCGGCGCGCGCACGCTCAGCGTGCAGCAGTGGTCCCTCGCGCTGGCGGAGAAGACCGGCGGGGGTGGCGCGATCACGTCCGACGTCGGTCTGCCGCTCGCGACGGTGCTGCTGGTGGCGGTCACCGTGGTGGCGACCTGGTACGCCGGTCAGAAGCTGCGGACGCTGAAGCTCGCCGGCGAGGAGTGAGGAAGCGCTCCGCCGGAATGCGACAGCCCCTGTCCATCGGACAGGGGCTGTCGCATTCCGGACAGTCGCGCGCGTAACTGTACGGTTATCGGTTCGTTGTCCACGATGCGTGGAGGCAACTGGAATCTGTGGCGTCGTAGCTTTCGTGAAATTCGGATAGCCGATGCGGCGGGCATCACCCGTCGGTCGGTTCCTTGAGTGAGTGGCAACCGTGAGCGTCCTCCGCCCCTGAAGCCCGGGGAGAGGGCTGTCCCCTGTCGCATTCACGATCGGAAGGCAGACTCATGCCCACGGAAGTCGCCCTGCTCGAATCACGCGCGCTGCGCGTCGAACAGATGGGGCGCGTCGACGCCCTGGACAAGGTGAAGAGCCTTGTCATGCTCCCGGACGGAGTTCACGTTCGCACCGAGGACGTGGCTCGGTACTTCGAAGTATCCACAGGCGCGGTCAGAAGGCTGACCGACCGCCATCAGAACGAGCTCGCGCAGAATGGGATGCGTGTGCTCCGTGGCTCTGACCTGCGGACATTCCATAGCGACATGCTGTCGCTATGGGGTGGTGAAGCCGCCGAAAGTTATCCACAGGCGGCGACCCAGCTCCGTCTCTACACCCGCAGGACCGTCCTCAACGTCGCCATGCTTCTTCGCGACAGCGACATCGCCCGATGCGTCCGTACGTATCTCCTCGACGCCGAACAGGACCTGCGCGCGGGGTACGCCTCGCTCGAACACCGCGTCACCCGGGTCGAAAGCTGCCTGGCCGGAGTCGGCAGCGCCCTGCAGGAACTCGGGCCGGTCCTCAACCGGATGTCGCACCGCCTCGACAGCCTCGACCGCAGGATGGAGGTCACGCACCAAGTGGTCGGTGCCATGAGCGTGCGACTGGGCGGTGTGTCCGAGGACATCGTCCGGCTCGACGGGCGCATGGACGAGCTCGCCCGGAATCTGAAGGACCTGAGCCGCCGCAACAAGAACCGTTGACGAAGGCCCGTTGCCCGCTGCCGCCCGTAATTGAGTGGCACCGGGCGACGGGGGCGCGGCACAGTAGGTGCCACGGCACCCGCCGTGAACGGCACCACAGACCGGGAGAGGAGCGCGGCGATGACCGAGAGTCCGAGTCCGTCGAGCTCCCAGCAGGGCGTGCCCGAGCCGGCACCGGAGTAGTCGGGCGACTGCTCCACCGCGCCGCTCCGAGCCGCACGCCCGGGCGGCCGTCCATGCGCATCGCGCGCGGCCGCCTCCCGGAGGATTGGCCGAGTGGTAAGGCAGCGGCTTGCTAAGCCGTCGTCGGGGCCGAAACCCCCGCGCGCGTTCGATCCGCGCATCCTCCGCCGCAGACACCCAGCCCTGAGGCCGACCCGGTAGACCGACCCAGCACCTGAGGCCGACCCGGCAGGCAGACCGACCCAGCACCTGAGGGCTACTGCAGACGCCCGGCCCGTGACGCCTGCAGCAACTGCTCCAGCACCACGGCGATCCCGTCGTTCTCGTTCGACGCGGTGATCTCCTGCGCGACGGCCTTCAGGTCCTCGTGCGCGTTGGCCATGGCCACACCGTGCTGCGCCCAGGCGAACATCGGGATGTCGTTCGGCATGTCACCGAAGGCGATCGTGTCCGCCGCCTTCACGCCCAGCCGGCGCGCGGCCAGCGAGAGGCCGGTGGCCTTGCTGAGCCCCAGCGGCAGGATCTCCACGACGCCCGGGCCCGCCATGACCACGTCCACCAGATTGCCGACCGCCGCCCGCGCGGCCTTCGCCAGCGCGTCGTCGTCCAGATCGGGGTGCTGTATGTAGACCTTGTTCAGCGGGGCGGCCCACATCTCGGCCGGGTCCTGCACGAGGACGGCCGGAAGGGGCCCCTCCTGTACGCGGTAGCCGGGGCCGACCAGCACCTCGCCGTCGAGCCCGTCGCGGCTCGCGGCCAGCGCCAGCGGCCCGACCTCGGCCTCGACCTTGGAGAGCGCGAGGCCGGCCAGCTGCCGGTCCAGCGTCAGCGACGTCAGCAGCTTGTGCTCGCCCGCGTGGTAGACCTGCGCGCCCTGGCCACAGACCGCGAGGCCCTCGTAGCCCAGGTCGTCCAGGATGTGCCGGGTCCAGGGGACGGCACGGCCGGTGACGATGATGTGCGCTGCACCGGCCGCGGTGACCGCGGCCAGTGCCTCGCGTGTGCGCCCGGAGACCGTGTCGTCGCCACGCAACAGCGTGCCGTCGAGGTCGGTCGCGACGAGCTTGTAGGGAAAGGTCACTTGGCGACCGGCTCCAGCAGTTCACGCCCGCCCAGGTACGGACGGAGCACCTCGGGCACCCGCACCGAACCGTCGGCGAGCTGGTGGTTCTCCAGGATGGCCACGATCGTCCGCGGTACGGCGCAGAGCGTGCCGTTCAGCGTGGCCAGCGGCTGCAGGACCTTCTTGCCGTCGCGGTTGTCCCGCATCCGGACGGACAGCCGGCGTGCCTGGAAGCTGTCGCAGTTGGACGCGGAGGTCAGCTCGCGGTACTTGCCCTGGGTCGGGATCCACGCCTCGCAGTCGAACTTCCTGGAGGCCGAGGCGCCCAGATCGCCGGTGGCGACATCGATCACCTGGAAGGGCAGCCCGAGCGCGGTGAGCCACTGCTTCTCCCAGTCGAGGAGGCGCTGGTGCTCGGCCTCGACGTCCGCCGGGTCGACGTACGAGAACATCTCGACCTTGTCGAACTGGTGGACCCGGAAGATGCCGCGGGTGTCCTTGCCGTACGTACCCGCCTCGCGGCGGAAGCACGGCGAGAAGCCCGCGTAGCGCAGCGGCAGCTTGTCCGCGTCGATGATCTCGTCCATGTGGTACGCGGCGAGCGGTACCTCGGAGGTGCCGACCAGGTAGTAGTCGTCCTTCTCCAGGTGGTACACGTTCTCCGCGGCCTGGCCGAGGAAGCCGGTGCCCTCCATGGCGCGCGGGCGGACCAGCGCGGGGGTGAGCATCGGGATGAAGCCGGCCTCGGTGGCCTGGGCGATCGCCGCGTTGACGAGGGCGAGCTCCAGCAGCGCGCCGACGCCCGTCAGGTAGTAGAAGCGCGACCCGGACACCTTGGCGCCGCGCTCCATGTCGATCGCGCCGAGCGCCTCGCCGAGCTCCAGGTGGTCCTTGGGCTCGAAGCCCTCGGCGCCGAAGTCGCGGATGGTGCCGTGCGTCTCCAGGAGGACGAAGTCCTCCTCGCCGCCGACCGGAACGTCCGGGTGGACGATGTTGCCGAGCCGCAGCAGCAGGCTCCTGGTCTCCTCGTCGGCCTCACCCTGGGCCGCGTCGGCCGCCTTGACGTCGGCCTTGAGCTGCTCGGCCTTCTTCAGGAGTTCCGCGCGCTCCTCCGGGGAGGCTTTGGGGATGAGCTTGCCGAGCGATTTCTGCTCGGAACGGAGTGCGTCGAAGCGGAGCCCGGACGACCTGCGCCGTTCGTCGGCGGAGAGCAGGGCGTCGACGAGGGCGACGTCCTCTCCACGGGCGCGCTGGGAGGCGCGAACACGGTCGGGGTCCTCACGAAGCAGGCGAAGGTTAATCACCCCTCCAGGCTACCGGTGTCGGCTTCGGTAGTTCGAACCGATATTGCCAAGCGTGTCACTTTGCCCGAATTGCCGGTATTGGTAATGCTGGGGATGGAATCTGTGGAGGGCGGGGGTGCGGCGGCGTCAGGAAAGAGGTCCTATTCCCCTAAATGGGGCAGAAGGGTTATGCGCCTTGACGCATCGCCCTTGTTCGGGTGGGGAGTTGATCGCCGCTTGTCCACAGGAATGGGTACTCCGTCAAAGTTATCCACAGGCTGTGAGGAAGGTCTGTGGACGTGGAGGAGATCATTCCGAAACCCACATGCCGACTCGTGGATTCACGGTTCAAACCCCCTTCACGCGCTCGTTCGGGTGGGAATTCCTCGCCCTAAAGAGTTGATCAATGGAATTGAGCTGACAACAGGCGACCCGTCGGCCTGTGGACCGATCTGAGCGAGGTGGGCAGATTTGTCGACCATGTCGCGTTGCGGTGTCGACTTGTCCCCAGGTCGAGCGCGCGCCTGTGGATAACTTTTTCACGATGACAATCGGCTGATAACACCAGCCGTGTGGGCAGCACAGCCGCCCGGCCGCGGGGCCGGGCGGTCAGGTCAGGCCCGGCCGTCCTGATTCCGGGCCAGCCAGTCGGAGGCCTCGGTGAACGCGGCATCCGACGTGCCCGCCCGCAGGGGCCGTACGTCCGCCGGCGTCACACCGGCCCGCGGATAGGAGCCCAGAAACCGTACGTTCGGGCAGATCCGCTTCAGACCCATCAGCGCCTCGCCGACCCGACGGTCGGAGATATGGCCCTCGGCGTCCAGCGCGAAGCAGTAGTTACCGATGCCCGCACCTGTTGGCCGGGACTGGATCAGCATCAGGTTCACCCCGCGCACCGCGAACTCCTGGAGCAGTTCGAGCAGCGCGCCGGGGCGGTCGTCCCCGAGCCAGATGACCACGGATGTCTTGTCCGCACCGGTCGGCGCCGCCGGCCGCGCCGGGCGGCCCACCAGCACGAAGCGGGTCTGGGCGTTCTCCACGTCGTGGATCTCGGTCACCAGCGGTTCGAGGCCGTAGGTCGCCGCCGCGAACTCCCCGGCGAAGGCGGCGTCGTACCGCCCCTCCTGTACGAGCCGGGCACCGTCCGCGTTGGACGCCGCCGACTCCCATACGGCCTGGGGGAGATGGGCCGCCATCCAGTTGCGCACCTGCGGCTGCGCGGCCGGGTGTGCGGTGACCGTCTTGACGTCGGACAGCTTGGTGCCGGGACGCACGAGCAGCGCGAAGGTGATGGAGAGCAGCACTTCGCGGTAGATCATCAGCGGTTCGCCGCTGGTCAGCTGGTCGAGCGTGGTGGTGATGCCGCCCTCGACGGAGTTCTCGATCGGGACGAGCGCCGCGGCGGCCGTACCGGCCCGCACCGCGTCCAGCGCCGCCGGTACGGAGACCATCGGGACGAGTTCCCGGGTGGCGGCTTCCGGGAGCGTACGGAGGGCGACCTCGGTGAAGGTGCCCTCGGGGCCGAGATAGGCGTAGCGCGTGGCGGACATACCGTCACCCTAATGTGCCGGGTGCGGCTCAGGACTCCGTCAGCCACGGCCCTTCAGCGGCTCAGGACTCCGTCAGCCACGGCCCTTCAGCGGCTCAGTACTCCCCCGCCCACGGCCCCTCAGCGGCTCAGGATTCCAGCAGCCGCTGCCCCACGTACTCCCCTTCGGCCGCACCGCCCGGTACCGCGAACAGTCCGCTCGCCTCGTGGCGGAGGAAGGGTGACAGGGCGTCGCCCCGGTCCAGTTTGCGCTGCACGGTGACGAAACCGCGCAGCGGATCCGCCTGCCAGCAGATGAACAGCAGTCCGGCGTCCGATGTGCCGTCCGAAGAGATGCCGTCGTGGTACGAGAACGGGCGCCGCAGCATCGCGGCGCCGCTGTTGCGCTCGGGGGAGGAGATGCGGGCGTGAGCGTTGTCGGGGATCAGCAACTTGCCGTCCGGGCCCGCCTTGTCGAGGTCCATCGAGGTGGTCTCGGTGCCGCCGCTGAGTGGGGCCCCGTCCGCCTTGCGCCGCCCGATGACCTGTTCCTGACGTTCCACCGGGAGCTTCTCCCAGTCGTCGAGCAGCATTCTGATCCGTCGGACGACCGCGTACGAGCCGCCGGCCAGCCATTCGTACGCAGCGTCGTCGCCGCCCGCCGGGACGAAGACGCGCTGGTCGAAGTCGCTGTCGGCCGGCTTTGGGTTGCCGGTGCCGTCGATCTGACCCATGAGGTTGCGGGCGGTCATCGGCTTCGCGGTGGCGCCGGGGGTGCGGTTGAAGCCGTCCATCTGCCAGCGCACGGTGGCCGTCGAAGCGGCCTCCTTCTGTACGGCCCGCAGTGCGTGGAACGCGACGAGTGCGTCGTCGGCGCCGATCTGCACCCAGAGGTCGCCGCCCGACCGGCCGGCGTCGAGGTGGTCGGCGGAGAACGGCGGCAGCGCGTCGAGGCCGGGCGGACGGTGAGCCGTCAGACCCGTCCGTTCGAAGAAGGTGGCGCCGAAGCCGAAGGTGACGGTCAGCGAGGAAGGTCCGGCGTCCAGCGCGATGCCGGTGTCGTGCCCCGTGCCGTCGGCCGCGCCGCCGGCGGTGGGTTGGCCGGCCATCAGCCGCTGGGCTACGGCCGACCAGCGGCGCAGCAGGGCCGCCGCCTCCTTGCGTCCGGCCCCGGGGGCCAGGTCGAAGGCGATGAGGTGGCCGCGGGCCTGAAGCGGAGTGGTGATCCCCGGTTGATGTTTCCCGTGAAACATCACCTTGCTCGACCCGACCGAGGTGAGGGCCGTCGGCGCCTCGTCCCGGGTCGCGGCATAGCCGGTGGCGCCGCCGGCCGCCCCGAGGACGAGGCCGGTGGCGCCGGCCGCTCCCGCGGTGCCGAGCAGCCGCCGCCGGGAGATCCCGCCGGCCGCCGGAGCGGCGGTGGCGTCGCCGCCGGTGCGCCTGTTCCTGCCCCCCGCGCTGCTCGACGCCGTGTCTGTGCTGTCTGTGTGGTTTCCGTTCACGGTCCTGCTCAGCCGATCTTCACGTTCTTGTCGACCGTGGTCTGGTCGATGTCCGAGGTCCGCACGGTGACCGCGACGTTCCAGTTGCCCGCGATCGGGATCTGGACTCCGGTGGAGGTCCAGTGGCCTTCGGTCAGCCGTACGGGGACGGCCGGCAGGGGCCCGATGTCCTTGGACTTCAGGGTGAAGGCGAGCTTCACCTCGGGGACGTCCATAGCCTTCCCGTCGATGCCGTCGATCCAGAGGTGCACCACGTTGACTCCGGTGTGCCCGGGGTCCAGGTCCATGCGGACCGTGCCCTTGCCGTTCGCGCCACCGGTGTCGAAGGGCAGCGTGAGGTTGACGGGGCCGCTTGCCGCGGGCGCCGCGGCCGGTGCGGACGTGCGCGCCGCCTCCTCCTCGGTACGGCCCGGCTCGGTCGAGGTCAGGATGGTGGTCACCGCCAGCAGAGCCACCGCGACCCCGACTTCGGCCAGCACCGAGCGGCGCAGGCCGGACCGGTCGGGGTCGGCGTCACGTATCCGCTTCTTCTCCGCGGTTGCCACGGCCGCCTGCTGGCGGGCGAGCTGGGCGGCTCGCGCGGGGTTCTCGGGACCAGCGGCCGCCGGAGTTCCCGCGTCCGTCGCCTCCTCCTCTTCGTCCGCGCCCGCGGTGCCGGCCGCAGCCGCGGATGCGTCCACGCCCCCACCCGTCGCCAGCCGGGCGGTCCACCGGCGTGAGATCCCGGCGACGCCGACGAGGACGGCGACGAGCCCCACCTTCACGAGGAGCAGCTGTCCGTATCCGGTACCGGTCAGCGCGGACCAGGAGCCGACCTGGCGCCAGGACTGGTAGATCCCGGTCGCGGTGAGCACGAGCACGCTGATGAACGCGATCCGGGAGAAGCGCCGGACCGCGGCGGCGGTGATGTCGGGGGTGCGGTACAGCGCGATCAGCAGGGCCGTGAGCCCGCCCAGCCAGGCCGCGACGGCCAGCAGGTGGAGCACGTCGACCGGCATCGCGATGCCCGGCTGGATCCCGGTCGACGCGTGCTCGGCCAGCGCCCAGGTCCCGGCGATCCCGGCGGCGATGACCGCACCGCCGATGGCGAGGCCGAAGGTGAGGTCCTTCTTCTCGCGTTCGTCCTCGCGCTTCGCGTACGCACCGAACAGCACCGCGATGAACAGCGCACTGGCGCCGAGCAGCAGCAGCCGTGAGACGAGTGCGGCTCCGGGTTTGGTGTCCAGGACCGCCTTCAGGCCGTCGAGGTCGAAGGCATCGCCGAGCTTCCCGGAACCGGTGTACGGGCTGCGCAGCAGCAGCATCGCGATCGTGGCCGCGGTGAGGGTCATCCAGCCGCGGACGACGAGGCGCTGCAGCGGCCGGGAGCCCGCCCCGCGCTGCCAGCAGGCCAGCACGAACGCGGCGCCGCCCACGAGCACGATGAAACCGGCGTACGCGGCGTACCGGGCGATGCCGTAGAGCGTGCCGACCAGGCCACCGCCGGCCTCGTTGTCCGGGAGGGCGACGGTGGTCTCGGAGGGTGCGCCGATGGAGAAGGTGAAGGCTCCGGAGACGGGGTGGCTGTCGGCGGAGACGGCCTGCCAGGCGACGGTGTACGTGCCGTCCGGCAGCCCGGCGTGCAGGGAGACGCCGTACTTCACGGTGGAGCCGCTGTGCAGATCGCGCGGTGCTTCCTCGGTGTCCGCACGCTTCCCGGCGGGGTCCAGGACCCGGATGGATCCCTCGCCCATGGCGACCTGCTCGGAGAAGGTGAGCGTGACTGCCTTGGGCGCGGCGGCGACCACCGCCCCGTCCTGCGGATCGCTCCCGGTGAGCGCGGCATGCGCCGACGCGGGGCCCGCGACGGCCAGCAGCAGACCGAACACCAAGCCGAACAGGGCGGCGAGGAGCCCGGCGACGGCGAGCGGCCGGCGCGGGGCGGATGCGGACGGGGAGGACCCGAGGGGCGGGGCGGTGGCTGTCATGGTGTGTCAGTCCCTCACTGCTTCTTCGGGTTGTGGGTGGTCTCCTTCACGGGAAGGTCGACCGCGAGGGGACCGGCCTTCTCGAAGTGCAGTTGCACGGACACCGTCTCGCCCTGCTTGGGCTGCTGCTTGAGCTTCACGAACATGATGTGGTTTCCACCGCGTTCCAGATCCAGCTCACCGCCCGCGGGTACGTCGAAGGACGACACCATGCGCATGGCCTGGTTCTTCGTCTCGTGGATCGTGACGTCGTCCGAGAGCGGACTGGTGACCGAGGTGAGCCGGTCGGAGCTGCCGCCGTCGTTCCGTACGACGAGGAAGGCCGCGGCCATGTCGTTGACGGGCTGCGGCATGAACGCGCCCGTCACCTTCAGCTCCGGTTTGCCGTCCGAGGACGTGCACCCCGCCAGCGTCAGACCCGTGGAGAGGGCCAGGACGCCGGCGAGGGTGGTGCGGCGGTTCACGGCTTCTCCCCCTTGACGATCTTGGGGAGGTCCTTGGCGTAGTCCTCGGGCGTGGTGTCCTCGCTGTACAGCACGTAGCCCTGGTCGGTCTTCGGGGAGAACGCGATGACCTGCGAGCCGTGCATCGAGACGACCGTGCCGTCCTTCTCCTTCTTCGGGGCGTCGATACCGATGCCGATCTGCCGGGCGCCCGCCTGGATGGTCGGGAAGTCACCGGTGAGACCGATGAAGGAGGGGTCCTGGGACTTGAGCCAGGTGCCCAGCGAGGCCGGGGTGTCCCGCTCCGGGTCGGTGGTGACGAAGACGACCTGGAGCTTGTCCCGGTCGGCCTCGGGCAGGGACTTCTTGGCGATCGCGATGTTGCTCATGATGAGCGGGCAGACGTCGGGGCAGTTGGTGTAGCCGAAGTAGATGAGCGTCGGCTTGCCCTTGGTTTCCTCGCGCAGGTCGTACTTCTTGCCGTGGGTGTCGGTCAGGACGAGATTCGGCTTGGTGAACGGCTGGTCGAGCACCGTCGCGGCCTGGGTCTTCGCCTCCACCGAGATGTCGGCGATCGGCTTCTTGCTGTCGTTGTCACTGCTGCCGCAGGCGGACAGGGTGAGCGCGGCCGCGGCGACGAGCGCCGCGGCCAGCACAGACTTCTTAACCATGGAGCACTGTTTCCTGGTGGGTCGGTGTATCGGCTGGGACTGGCGGGTGGGACTCGGGTGGGTGTGATCAGGCGGTACGGCGACGGCCGGCCAGGACGCCGAAGGCGACGCCCGCGACACCGATGACGATGCCGACGATGCCGAGCACACGGGCTGTGCTGTCACTGGAGGAGGCCGCCGAGGCCGTGGTCTGCTCGTCCTTCGCGTGGTCGGCCGTGGCGTTCTTGTCGGCGGAGTCCGAGCCGGAGGCGGCGGTGGCGTCGTGCGCGTCACCGGTGGCCGCGGTCAGCTTGAGGACCGGGGCGGGGCTCTCGGGCTCCTCCGCGCCTTCCTTCTGCTCCTCGATCCAGCGCACGACCTCCTTGTTGTCGTACGTCTGGATGGCCTTGAACACCAGTTGGTCGGCGTCCTCCGGGAGCTGGCCGACGGAGAGCGGGAACTGCTGGAAGCGGCCGGGCTCGATCTTGCTGCCGGCCGCGGTCCAGGTGACCTTGGAGACGGCCTCGTTGATCTTCTTGCCGTGCATGTCGAGCGGCTTGGCCAGCTTGCTCGTGGTGACCTTGATGTCCCAGCCGGGCACGGGCTGCGGCATGACGGACGCCAGCGGGTGGTCGGCCGGGAAGTTGACCTCGAGCTTGGTCGTCGAGGCGTCGTCGCGCTCGTTGGGGACCTTGAAGTTGATGACGGCGTAACCGCCCTTGGCGGCCTCGCCCTGCGGCTGGACGCTGACGTGGGCGGAGGCCGTACCGGCGAGGATCAGGACGGTGGACGCGGCGACGCCGCCGGCGAGGGCGATGCGGGAAACGTTCATGGCAGGGATCACTCCACAGATGCACGAAGGAAGGGTGCTCCGGCGCGCGGGTGCGCGACGGGGTCGCGACACCTCTTCCCCACGAGCGGCGTGCGTACGAGGACCCGTACCGGCACCGCAGGGGTGCGTGGCGTAGGTCGCGCGGGCATCGCGTGGAGGGTGTCGCGTCAGGCTGCGAGGGTGAATACGGGGGGCGGCCCGCGCCTGATCACCATGTGCTGCAAGGGATCCCCGGTCGCCGGCGGCGGTGCGTCCACGGCGGTACGGGGGATGCGCGGCCCGGTCATCGGGCCGCCGGGAAGGCCGGCGCGCAGCGCGGCCACGAGGACGAGCGCGGCCCGCAACGCCCGCAGCCTGGCCCCGGCCGCCACCTGCTGGGCGCCGTGGAGCGACAGCCGGGCGAGGCGGAACAGGGCGACCTCGCCGCGTCGCAGCAGCCAGCCGGCGGCCAGCGCGGCCAGCAGATGGCCGAGCACCATGGGAAGGTCCGGCAGCGTCCCGGCAAGGCCGGCCGCACCACCGGAGGGGGCGGCCGCCAGGTGCTGGTGGGTCTGCCCCGTCACCGAAGCCGGGTCGATGCCCGCGGTGGTGACGATGCGGTGGGCGTCGGCGGCGTTCAACCGGCCGGGCCCGGTGCCGCAGACGATGTTCGCCGCGAACCGGATCAGTGCGTCCTCGCCGGCCGGGACCCGGGGCGAGGCGGTGTGCGTGCCCACGCCGAAGAGCGTGTGCAGGACGAGCTGTCCGCCGGCCAGAGCCGCGGCGATGGACGGCAGCGAGCGTTCACGTCCGGCGAGGGGGGCCGCCACCGCGAGGATCCCGAGGAATCCGGCGAGCAGTGTCCACCAGGGGACGGCCGCGCAGGCGGCCAGCGTGTGCCCGGCTGCGGACAACGCGACGCAGACCGCGGCGAACACCGCGGCCCTCAGCAGCCGCATACCGGCTCCGGCGCGTCCCACAGACGTAGTCATGGCCGAGACATCATCCCACTGGGCCCCCGGCCTTCGTACGGCAGGTCCGGAAGGTCGTCTTCCGCCCGAATCGGCGGGAGGCGGGCCGTTCGGACCGGTTGCGGACGGGGCAGAACGGCTCTGTGGGCCGGGGATGCACAGGTGTGGCGAGCGAGGGTATCCGCCGAATGAGCGGTCTCACATCCCGTCCGTGCTTACAAACGGCCTCGGGCGGCAATACGTATCGGTAGTCGAGCCGCAGCCAGGAGGCTGGAGCATGAGCATCTGGTGGTCACTCCATTTGCGGCGCGAAGCTGCGAGCGTTCCGCTCGCCCGTCGGTTCCTGCTCGGCACGATGGAATCCGCGGGTGTGGACCCGGACATCTCCTTCGACCTGTCGCTCGCCCTGAGCGAGGCCTGTGCGAACGCCGTCGAGCACGGCGGGGCCCACGGCGGCCCGGGCGATGCCGCGGAGAACTGGGACGCCTGGCAGGAACCGTCCGGCGCTGCCAGCGGGCAGTACCGGGTCACCGCGTATCTGGACGGCGAGAAATGCCGCATCGAAGTCGCCGATTCCGGACCGGGCTTCCCCGCCGGGCGCGCACTTCGCACCGCCGCACAGCAGCACGAGACAGAACAGCATCCGTACGAGAACAAGCAGCAGCCGTACGAGAACAAGCAGCAGCCGTACACACCGCAGTACGCCGAGTACCCGCCGCTCACCGCCGAGGACGGGCGGGGCCTCTGCCTGATCGAGGAGCTGGCCGATCACGTCCACTTCGGCAACAGGCCGGGGCACGGCGGTGCGGTGGTGAGTTTCGACAAGGTCCTGAAATGGCGGGAGGGCGCCCTGCTCATGGTGTCCTGAGCAGGGCGCCCTCCAACGCGTGGGACGGGGCGGACGGTCAGCCCTTGAGCCCGGCCATCCACGCCTCGACCTCGTCGGCCTGCCGCGGCAGCTTGTCCGAGAGGTTCCGGTTGCCGTCCTCGGTGACGAGGATGTCGTCCTCGATCCGGACGCCGATGCCGCGGTACTCCGCGGGAACGGTCAGGTCGTCGGCCTGGAAGTAGAGACCGGGCTCCACGGTGAGGCACACGCCGGGCTCCAGCGTTCCGTTGACGTACGACTCGGTCCGCGCGGCGGCGCAGTCGTGGACGTCCATGCCGAGCATGTGTCCGGTGCCGTGCAGCGTCCAGCGGCGCTGCAGCCCCAGCTCCAGGACCTCGTCCACGGTCCGGTCGCCGAACAGACCCCACTCGACGAGCTTCTCGGTGAGTACGCGCTGTGCGGCGTCGTGGAAGTCGCGGAATCCGGCGCCGGGCTTCACCGCGGCGATGCCGGCTTCCTGGGCCTCGTACACCGCGTCGTAGATCTTCCGCTGCAGCGGCGTGAACGTGCCGTTGATGGGAAGCGTGCGGGTCACGTCGGCCGTGTAGAGGTCGTTGGTCTCCACACCGGCGTCGAGCAGCAGCAGTTCGCCGGAGCGCACCGCACCGTCGTTGCGCACCCAGTGCAGGGTGGTGGCGTGCGGGCCGGCGGCGCAGATCGAGCCATAGCCGATGTCGTTGCCCTCGATGCGGGCGCGGAGGAAGAACGTTCCCTCGATGTAGCGCTCGCTCGTCGCCTCGGCCTTGTCGAGGACCTTCACGACGTCCTCGAAGCCCCGCGCGGTGATGTCGCAGGCCTTCGCCAGCTCGGCGATCTCGAAGGCGTCCTTGACCAGGCGCGCCTCGGAGAGGAAGACGCGCAGTTCCTCGTCGCGCTCCGCGGTGACCTTGTCGGTGAGCGCCGTTTCGATGCCGGCGTCGTGACCACGGACGTTACGGACCGGGCCGGTGGCCTCGGTCAGTGCGGCGGGCAGTTCGCGGACGTCCTCGGCCGGGATGCCCAGCAGCTTCCCGGCCTCGGTCAGGGAGTGCCGGCGGCCGACCCACAGCTCGCCCTGGCCGTCGAGCCAGAACTCGCCGTTCTCGCGGTCGGAGCGCGGCAGCAGGTAGACGGTCGCCTCGTGGCCGTCGTCCGTCGGCTCCAGGACGAGGACGCCGTCCTGGGTCTGGTCGCCGGTGAGGTACGCGTACTCGGTGGAGGCGCGGAAGGCGTACTCGGTGTCATTGGACCGGGTCTTCAGCCGGCCGGCCGGGATGACCAGCCGCTCGCCGGGGAAGCGCGCGGACAGCGCGGCGCGGCGGTCGGCGGTGTGCCCGGCCTGGGCGATCGGCTCCAGGCCGTGCAGCTCGGTGTCGGCCCAACCGGACTTCATGCTCTCGGCGAGCTCATCGGAGACGCCCGGGTACAGGCCGTTCTTCCGCTGCTTGACCGGCTCGGTCTCTTCGGTCTCCGGGTTCTCCGGGGTGAGCTCCTCAGACACGACTTTGTCTCTCCTTGATACGACACTGGACCCCCTCCATCGTACGGGCGTACGGAAGGGGGCCCAGGGCCGGAAGACCTCTTACACAGGTGGCCGCCGGTATCGGCGGGTGCGGGCGGCTCAGTCGAAGCGTGCCGCGAGCAGGACCACGTCCTCGGTGCCGTCGCCCCGGTCGATCCCGTCGGGCAGCACGGTGCGCACCACATGGTCGGCGACTGACCCGGCGTCGTGGCGCAGCGCCTTCGGGACGCTCGCCGCAGCCGAGTGGAGCCGTGCGAACGCGCGGTCCATCGAGTCACCGGCGCGGCGCAGCAGGCCGTCGGTGTACAGCAGGACCGTCTCGCCCGGCGCCGGGACGATCTCCACGCTCGGCGCCTCCCAGCAGGCCAGCATGCCCAGCGGGGCGGAGAGGGTGGTTTCGACGAACTCGGTGCGCCGGTCGCCGACGATCAGGGGCGGGGTGTGCCCGGCACCGGCCAGCAGGATCTTGCGACGGGCGGGCTCGCAGTACGCGAAGAGCGCGGTCGCGGAACGGGCCGGCTCGGTGAGCCGCATCAGGAGTTCGAGGTCGGAGAGGACGGCAACCGGATCCTCGCCCTCCATCACCGCGTACGCCCTCAGGCCCGCGCGCAGCCGTCCCATGGCGGCCAGGGCGCTGGGCCCGGAGCCGCCGACCGAGCCCACGGCGAGGCCGAGCGCACCCTCCGGCAGGGCCAGCGCGTCGTACCAGTCGCTGCCGCTCCGGGGTGCGGCGTGATGGCGCACGGCCAGCTGTACGCCGGGGACGCGGGGCAGCCGGCTGGGCAGGAGTTCCTCGGCGATGGTGGCGACATCGGTCCTGGCCCGCTCCAGTTCCAGCAGCCGGGCCAGGTGCTCGGCGGCGTACCCGGCGTACAGACCGATGAGATGGCGCTGGCGCTCCAGCGGCTCGGCGGGTTCGTCGTAGAGCCAGACCGCGGCTCCGAGCCGTCCGGTCCGTTCGGTGGTGATCGGCAGCGCGTAGCTGGCGGCATAGCCGAGGCGGGCGGCGACCTCACGCCTGCGGGGGTCCAGGCCGGCGTCGCCGAGCAGATCGGGGGTGGCCAGCGGGCCGTCGGTGTCCGGCCGGCCTTCCAGGATGCGTCCGTAGGAGGTGGCGCTCCGCGGCACCGTCTCGATCTGCCCGAGCTCCGCGTGGGCCAGTCCGAGACCGATGGTGCTGACGGGGCCGCGGAGGTCGGACGGTTCGAAGACGATCAGCCCGCGGCGGGCGCCGACCAGCGCGGCCCCGGCGTCGAGCAGTTCGTGCAGGGCGTCGTCGAGGGTGTTGGTTCTGGCCAGCCGTTCGGTGAGCTCGTGCAGCGTGGTGAGGTCGGAGACCCAGCCCGCCAGACGGTCCTGGATGAGGGCTCCGGGCACGGCCGGCACCTCGGGGAGAGGCCCGGCAGTGTGTGCCGAAACCGGAACGGTGGGATCGATTCCAGCCACTTTCGGCAGGTGTGGGGCGCTCATGGTCGCCGGCTTTCCGACTGGTTTGTTTCGTCGAATAGCATCGCAAACCCCCATGTCATTCTGCGCCGCTATCAGTGCATCCACATGTACACGCACAAGTAAGGCGATGTCCAGCATTGTCCCCACGGGATTTGTGGTGTCCATGGGGCGAGTAACTTGGCCAAAAAATGCACCCTGCGGCGGTCATTCGCGGTCGACTGGGTCTGCTCGACCGGGGGTTGCCCTCGGGCGAAGTCCCACGGGGAGCGTCATTCCGGGCATGCTGGGTACGTGAATCGGTAGATGGACCAGGGGTGGTTCCCACCGCCTCCGGAACCTGGCAGCGGGCCCGGACGTCCTCACCTGTGACGGCCACGCCCCACCCTCGAGTGGCGAGGCCGTACGACGGACGGCAGGCGCGGTACGCGCCCTGCACCTCGACATGTAGGCGACTGGAACCGGCTCGATTCGAATCGGCACAGCTCACGCTCGGTACCGACGATCAACCCGTACCGCAGGCTCGACGAGCATGTACACACAGTGAAGATCCGCACACGTGTTGTGACGCGCGCGTGGTGTGATGTGGACCCTCGGCGTTCAACGGAAAGGAACGAGCGCTCATGCGCGAGATCCCCGGAAGGCGACGCAGGCTGCGGTTCGGACGCAGGGGCGGGACCGCCCGGCTCGACGCGGCCCTGACCTGCGCCACCGCTTGGCAGTGGCCCGTGCTCCCGGGGGTGGGCCTCCAGGTGGCCGGCAGCCGTGGTGAGCGCGGCCGCGGCTGCGCCTGTCCCGACCCCGAGTGCGCCGTGCCCGGCGCGCACCCCTTCGATCCCGGCCTGCTCGCCGCGACCACCGACGCCCGGATGGTGCGCTGGTGGTGGACGAACCGGCCCACCTCGCCGGTCCTGCTGGCCACGGGCGGGCTCGCGCCGTGCGCACTGAGTCTGCCGGCCGTGGCGGGCGCCCGCGCGCTGGCCGAGCTCGACCGGATGGGCATGCGGCTGGGGCCGGTGGTGGCGACGCCGACCCGGTGGTCGCTGCTGGTCGCTCCGTACACCCTCGAACGGCTCGGTGAACTGCTGCACGCCCAGGACTGGGTGCCCAGTTCGCTGCGGTTCCACGGTGAGGGCGGCTATCTCGTCCTTCCGCCGTCCGAGATCGGCACGGGGCAGGTGCGGTGGGAGCGGGCGCCGGAGCGCACTCCCCGGCAGGGCTCCGGTGGCGGAGCGCCGGTCAGGACGGTGGCGTCGCCGTGGCTGCCGGATGTGGGGGCGGTTCTGGACGCGCTGGTCGAAGCGAGCAACAGCGCCCCGGACGGCGGGAGCCGGCTCGCGTACTGACGGATCGGCTGCCGGCTCCTGTGGTGACGGATCGGCCGCCGGCTCCTGTGGTGACGGATCGGCCGCCGGCTCCTGTGGTGACGGATCGGCCGCCGGCCCGCGTACTGACGGATCGGCCGCCGACGCCGTACTTCTTTCGGTGCACCGTCAGGAATGGTGAGCGCCGGCGGCCGGACGCTTCAGGAATGTCCCGGGTCGGCGTGCCGGCGTGGGCGTTCGCTGGGTCGTTTCCGTTCTTGATCCGGATCTGTTCTTCTCTGTTCGCCTTCATTACGGAACGCTGCCGGATCCTTGGCGTATCACTTCCGGATGAGGTGATCGCTAGGGATCTTTCCAGTCACTTTGTGGGGGCCTTTTCGGTCATGCAAAGTCTGCCGATGCAAAGGCCGCCGGTGGTCCGCTTTCTGATGCGCTTTCCGGAAACCGTTCGAACCGTCTTCGAAGATCTCTTCGGGAGCTGTTTCGGTCCGTAATCGGAAAGGAAGCCGGCCGGGACTTCTGTCCGATACCGAGCGGTCCGGTGACCGTGCGACCCGGGTGTCGGCGCCGGGTCCAACGGGGCTCCCCCAGCGGCGGGTTGGCGCCGGTTCACCACTGACGTGGTCTCACGGCCGTCGGAAGGGTGACCGGGGTGAGGCGGGGCGGGCGGGGAGCCGAGGGGTGTGGCCGGGGGCTGCGCAGGGCGTGTGCGCGGTTCGTGCGCCGCGTGGTGCGCCGTCGGGCGCCGTGCCCGGACATGAGGATGCCCGATCGCTGGCGACGGGGGATGCACCAGCGACCGGGCTTCTAGAACGGTAACAAGAGATCTGCCGTTCGCAAATTCGATCTCGCGTATTCGGACAGCGATTTACCTGTGGGTACGGCGAGTTGTGACGGGAGTCACCGTACGGTCCGGGTGATGGTCACTGTCAGCTGAGGGTCACTTGGCGGTTGGTGAGCCCGCCGCGCGCCCGGCGCTCCTCGGTGGTGAGCGGCGCGTCCGACGCGAGCGCGGTCGCGAGCCGCTCCGCGAACGCGACTGCGGGCTTCTCGCACTCCTCGGCGCCCATCGTGCTCGGCAGGTCCCAGACCGGGACCATCAGGCCGTGCGCGCGGAAGGAGCCGACCAGCCGGGTTCCCTCGCCGAGCGACGAGGTGCCGGCCGCGTGCAGCCGGGCGAGCGCGTCGAGGAGCCGCTCCTCGGGGTGCGGCATGACCCAGCGCAGGTGGTTCTTCTCCGGGGTCTCGCACCAGTAGGCGGCATCCACTCCGGAGAGCAGGACGGTCGGCAGCGCCGCGTCGTTGGCGCGCTCCAGGGACGCGGACACCTCAGCCGTGGCGTTCTCCGCGTCCGGCACCCAGAACTCGAAGCCCTGGTGCACGACGGGCGCGAACGGGGCGTCGGCGTCCAGGAGGTCCTGGAGCCGTGGTCCTTCGGCCGGTACGCGCCGGGCGGCGACGGGCGAGCCGGGCTCGGCCTCCAGTGCGCGCTGGAGCGTGTCGGCCAGGTCGCGGCCGAGGTCGCCGGAGGAGGTGTCGTTCTGCAGGGCGAGCAGGACCGAACCGTCGTCGCGGCGGAGCGCGGGCCACGCCATCGGGAGGACGGTCGCGAGCGTCACCGACGGCACGCCCTCGGGCAGTCCGCCCTTCAGCGTCAGTTCGACCGTGGCGGCGGGCACCAGCTCGCGCAGCGCGACCCAGTCGCATTCGCCGGCCAGCCCCTCGAAGGGGCGCTGGACGAGTTCGGCCACGGCCTGGGCGGCGGCGCGGCCGTGACAGGCCTTGTAACGGCGGCCCGAACCGCACGGGCAGGGCTCGCGAGCCCCGACCACCGGGATCTCGCCGTCGTCAAGCTGCTGCTTCCCGGCCTTGGTCTGAGGGCGCTTCTTCGCCATGGTGGGCTTTCTCCCGATTGCGACAGTGCGGTCTGGGCCGCGAGCCTAGCCGCCCCTGCGCAGTCCGGGAGCACAGCCGCCCCCGCCAGGCAGCCTCCCGAGGGCGGCTCCCACCGCGTGGCTACCGCTCTGTTCCGTCGCGTTCAGCCCACGTCGTCGAACGCGTCGGCGAAATCCAGCCCGTCGAGGCCCGTCGCACCGCTCGCTCCCGAGCCGCCGGACGGCAGCCCTGTGCCTCTCGGGGCCCGTCCGTTGCCCCGGGTGTCAGGCCGGTTGCCGGGACGGCCGTGTCCCTCGTCACCGCCGTGTCCCTCGTTGACCAGGACCCAGACCGTGACCTCGCCGGACGAGTCGTCACGTACACCCCACTCCTCGGCGAGGGCGCTGATGATGTTGAGCCCCCGGCCGCCGCGAGCGGTCACCGACGGTGTGGCCGGAACCGGCCGGGTCGGGCCGCCTCCGTCCGTCACCTCGACGGTCAGTCCGCCCGTTCTGTCGACGCGCCAGGCGGCGCGCACGTCGCCGTCTCCCACGTCGGTGTGCCGGCCCAGGGGCCTGCCGTGCCGGCAGGCATTGCTGAGCAGTTCGGAAAGGATCAATACAGCATCGTCGACGACCGAATCCGACACCCCGTGGCTGCGCAACTGCTCACGCATCCGGTGCCGCGCCTGACCCACGCCCGCAGGGCCATGGGGTACGGCCATGCTCGACGACGTGGGCACTTCCTGTGCCACCACCAACGCCACCCCCGAGACCTCCTTTGCCCCACGCCACGGAGTGGATGCCCCCCTGGGCTGGACCGGAAACCGGCCAATGGCCTGCGAGTGACGCACTCGTGACGATCGGGTACGCGACGAATGCGCCGGTGTACTCCCTGTAATCGGCGATGCGGGGTGGTGACCGCCCGTGGCGGACGGGCCCTAAGCGCGCCCCAGCTGTGCCAGAACCTGTTTCGGACGGTTCGTGATGATTGCCTCGACGCCCAGCCGGATGCAGAGCTCGACGTCCTCCGGTTCGTTGACCGTCCAGACGTGTGCCCGATGACCGGCGCGGTGCAGGCGGTCGATGTAGCCGGGGTGACTGCGTACGATCCGCATCCCCGGCCCCGCGATCCGGGCGCCGGCCGGCAGCCGTCCGTCGCGCAGCCGCGGCGAGACGAACTGCATCAGGTAGACGGTGGGCAGCTCCGGTGCGGCGTCCTGGATGCGGTGGAGCGAGCGGGCCGAGAAGCTCATGATGCGGATCGGCGAAGGGGCGTCGGACGGCGGCGCGTCGAGCGCGAAGCGCTTGAGCAGGTGCAGCAGCCGCTCCTCGACCTGGCCCGCCCAGCGCGTCGGATGCTTGGTCTCGATGGCCAGCTGCAGCGGCCGGCCGGCGGCTCTCGTCTCGACGAGGAGTTCGAGGAGCCGTTCCAGGGTGAGTACGGAGGTGAGCTCACCCGGCACCGGGTCCCAGTCAGGGGACTCCGCCTCCTCGCGGTCCTTCCACGAGCCGAAGTCGAGGGCCGCGAGTTCGTTGAGCTCCAGGGCGGAGACCGCGCCGCGGCCGTTGGAGGTGCGGTTCACCCGGCGGTCGTGTACGCATACGAGATGGCCGTCGGCCGTGAGCCGTACGTCGCACTCCAGGGCGTCGGCGCCGTCCTCGATCGCCTTCCGGTACGCGGCCAGGGTGTGCTCGGGGGCGTCGTCGGACGCGCCCCGGTGTGCGATGACCTGGATGGGATGCTGGCTGGGGCGCTGCTGCCGTGCTTGGGTCACCCGCGTCATGGTGTCACCGGGAGACCATGGACGCGCGCACGTTGTGGCGCGAGACCGTTTTGTCCGGTGTAAGGGCCCGTGCGCAGATGCACAGGTCCTGCTTACAGTGGCCTGACGTGCTGTGGGAAAAGCTGACTCCAGACACGTACACAGCGGATCTCTTGCCGAATCATGATGTGGAACCGAGGAGTAAAGAGCTGTGAGCACAGAGAACGAGGGCAACGAGGGCACCGCGGCCGAGGCCGGCCCGTCCGTTCCGTCCGCACCTCCAGTGCCGGCCGACGCTCCCCAGGGACACCCCGAGAGCGCGCCCGCCGCCCCGCCGCACCCGGACGCGACAGCCACACAGCAGCAGCCGGCCTCCCCTGCCCAGGACCCGGCGACCACCCCCATGGCCCCGGTCCCGGCGGCCGCGCCGCAGTACGCGCCCGCGACCCAGTCCGCAGCCGACGCCGGCTGGCCCCCGCCCCCGCCGGCGGTTCCGGCGTACGCGACGCACGGGGCGCACGGCGGCGGCCCGGTCTGGGGCCCGCCCGGCCGGCTCCAGACGCCCGACGCGCCGCGCAAGCGAGGTGCGGGCGGCCTGGTGGCCGCGGTGGTCGTGGCGGCACTCGTCGCGGGTGGCGTCGGCGGAGCCCTCGGCTTCTGGGCCGCGGACAGCAACAACGACTCCGGCTCCGCCGGGTCGACCACGGTCGCCGCGTCGGGCACTCCCCAGGACCTCAAGCGCGACCCGGGCACGGTCGCGGGCGTCGCGGCCAAGGCGCTCCCCAGCGTGGTCACGATCGACGCGCAGGGCGGTGACGGCGAGGGCGGCACCGGCACCGGCTTCGTGTATGACAAGGAAGGCCACATCCTCACGAACAACCACGTGGTGGCTTCGGCGGCGGACAGCGGCCAGCTCTCGGCGACGTTCTCCAACGGCAAGAAGTACGACGCCGAGGTGGTCGGCCGGGCCCAGGGCTACGACGTGGCCGTCCTGAAGCTCAAGAACCCGCCGCAGGGTCTGACCCCGCTGCCGCTGGGCAACTCGGACCAGGTGGCGGTGGGCGATTCGACGATCGCGATCGGCGCCCCGTTCGGTCTGTCCAACACGGTCACCACGGGCATCATCAGCGCCAAGAACCGCCCGGTCGCATCCGGTGACGGATCCGGCGGCAGCAACTCGTACATGAGCGCGCTGCAGACGGACGCCTCGATCAACCCGGGCAACTCGGGCGGCCCGCTGCTGAGCGCCAACGGCGCGGTCATCGGCATCAACTCGGCAATCCAGTCGACCGGAAGCAGCGGCCAGAGCCAGGCAGGATCCATCGGCCTCGGCTTCGCGATCCCGGTCAACCAGGCGAAGAACGTCGCCCAGCAGCTGATCAAGACCGGCCAGCCGGTCTACCCGGTCATCGGCGCCACGGTGACGATGGACGAGAAGACCGGCGGCGCGGTCATCTCGGACCAGGGCTCGGGCGGCACGGAAGCGGTCAGCAAGGACGGCCCCGCGGCCCGGGCCGGTCTCAAGGCGGGCGACGTCATCACGAAGTTCAACGACACCGTCGTCGACAGCGGCCCGACCCTGATCGGCGAGATCTGGACCCACAAGCCGGGCGACAAGGTCACGCTGACCTACAAGCGCGACGGCAAGACGTCCACGGTGGAAGTCACCCTGGGCGAGCGCAAGGGCGACAGCTGACCGGCTAGGCTGTCCTCCGCGTCGAAGCCGGTCTTCACCGGCGTTCGGCGCGGGGTGGGTTGCCCGAGCGGCCTAAGGGAACGGTCTTGAAAACCGTCGTGGCAGCGATGTCACCGTGGGTTCAAATCCCACACCCACCGCAGATGAACGGCCCCTGACCGGGTGAATCGGTCGGGGGCCGTTCGTATGCGCGCGCACAGGGGCGCACCCCGCCCGGGCACGTCAGCCCGGTGGTTCGCACCGGGTCGCGGTGAGGCGGGCGGCGGAGGCGATGGTGGCGCGGGCCTCGTGTTCGGGGAGGCCGGTGCGGACGGCGGCGCGGACGAGGGTGTCGGCCAGGGCGTCGCCGAAGCCGTGTTCGTAAGCGCGGCAGGCCGCCCAGAAGAGCCGCGTGTTGCGCTGGCCCTCGTCCGCGGCCAGGACGAACTGGACGAGGCCGCGGCCCTGGTCGGGATGGCCGTGGTGGTGGTTGCGGGGGTGGGCCGGGGGCGTCAGCAGGTGGAGGAGGGCGCTCGGGCAGGGCGCGGGCGGGAGGGTGCCGGTGCCGGGGACGAGACGGTAGGTGCCGTGGGCGGTGACCGAGCCGGGGCCGACCAGGTAGCCGCCTGTGCCGCGGATGTCGATGCCGGGGGCGAGGCGGCCGGCGGAGTTGGGCACGGACACGTCGGGTGGGCCCGAGAGCCAGATGTGACGGCCGCCGCTGGGGGTGAGCACGGTGACGGTCGGCGGGAGGGTGAACAGGTGCTGCAGGGCCAGCTGTTGCAGCGCCGCCACGGAGTCGGTCCGGCCGTTGGCGTCGATGTCGAGGTCGACGCCGATGAGGTGGTGCGGGGCGCGTCCGCACGCGATGCCGTAGCCGGTGGCCCAGGGGGCGGCGGCGAAGAGGTCGCGTACGGCGGTGGGGTCGGTGGTGGCGTCGTGGACGCCGTGTCCGGGCAGGCCGCAGGCGCCCCGGCAGCCGGAGGGGCGGGCCTCGCCGTGGTGCGGGGAGCGCAGGGCGGGGAGCTTGGTGGCGGACAGCGGGATGACGGGGAGCCCGTGCTCGGCGGCGGAGAGCGCGTGGGCCAGGGCCAGGGTGGCGGTTCGCCGGTCGGTGGTGGCCATGGTTCTATGTTCGTACGAACGTTCGAATAAGGGAAGAGGAGGAGGGCTCGGATCCGACGGTCGGGGATGGTGGCGGAACGCTTCTCCCCCCGCAGGGCGGGGGCTCTCCTCCCGGGCATGGCTGACCTGGGAGTTTGTGAGATCTGGGGGTTTATTTTCGCTTCCTCATGCTTGCGGGGGAATCGGAGTGCGTGGGCGGTTCGCCGGTACGGGGCTGGGCAACTTTGATCTCGCGACGTCGTGACCATCACCGGGGCGGTCGGCCAACTGACCCGGGTTCAGCCTTACTTTCGGTTCCTGGAGGAATAGACATGGCAAGCATCCGTACCGCTCGTGCCTTCGCCGTTGTGGCCGCCCTGCCTCTCGCCGCCGTTCTCTTCAGCGGTGTGGCCCAGGCCGACAACGGCTCGTTCGCGAACGACGGATCGAACGCCGGCGTGGCCACGATCAGCGGCAGCGGGGTCGGTGGGGACAACTTCGGAAATTCGTCCACCTCGCAGCAGCAGGCCACCGGCTCCGGGGCGTCGAACCAGAGCAACTCCGCCCAGGTGAACGGCTCGGCGTTCACGGACATCGACCAGTCCACCCACAACCTCGCGGTGAACTTCACCAACCTCTGGTGATCCGGTGCCTGCCGCGGTCCGGTCGGGGGGTCGGGCCGCGGTTGGGGGAACGACGGCCTGCGTGCCGCCACTGCGGTGGCGGACGCGGGCCGTTCGGTCTTCAGGATCGGGTGAGGGATCGGGCAGGGAATCGGGGCGGGTCCGGCCGTCCGGTGCCTTGACAGCCGAGCGGAATCTGACGGACAGTCAGAAACCCTGATCCTCATGCCCGTTCCCGGGAGGCAGTCGACGTGCATCTGGCCCCGACCGAGCGCCAGCAGGAGCTGCGCGCCGAACTCCGCGCCTACTTCGCTGACGTGATGCCCGTGGGAGGCGGGCAGGGAGGGGGGCGCGCCGGACCCGCCCCTCAGGGCCCGGACGCACAGCGGCGGCTGTTGCGTCGGATCGGGGCCGACGGGATGCTCGGTCTCGGCTGGCCTGTCGAGTACGGGGGGCAGGGCCGCGGCGCGGACGAACAGTTCGTGTTCTTCGACGAGGCCTACCGGGCCGGCGCCCCGGTCTCCATGGTCACCCTCAACACGGTCGGTCCCACGCTCATGAAGTACGGGACCGAGGCGCAGAAGGACTACTTCCTGCCGCGCATCCTGGCCGGCGAGCTGGTCTTCGCCATCGGCTACAGCGAGCCGGAGGCCGGGACCGACCTCGCCGCGCTGCGCACCAGGGCCGTACGCGACGGCGACTCCTGGGCCATCGACGGGCAGAAGATCTTCACCAGCAACGCGCAGAACGCGGACTGGATCTGGCTCGCCTGCCGTACGGATCCGGACGTGCCCAAGCACCGGGGCATCTCGATCCTCCTCGTGCCGACGGACGCGCCCGGCTTCACCTGGACGCCCATCGAGACCGTGGGCGGCCTGACCACGACCGCCACGTACTACGACGACGTGCGGGTGCCCGCGACCGCGCTGGTCGGCGCGGAGAACGGCGGCTGGGGGCTGATCACCAACCAGCTGAACCACGAACGGGTGGCGCTCGCCGCGATCGGCATGCAGGCGGAGGACTTCTACGAAGCGGCGCTCGCCTTCGCCCGCACCCCCGACCCAGTGACGGGCCGGCGGCCGGCAGACGAGCCGTGGGTCCGTTCGCGGCTGGCCGAGGCGCATGCCCGGCTGGCGGCGACGCGCCTTCTCAACTGGCGCTTGGTGGGGGCCGTGGGAGCGGGAGCGCTGGCTCCCGGCGACGCGAGCGGCGTGAAGTTCGCGGGGACCGAGAGCGCCGTGGAGGTGTACCGGATGTGCCAGGAGATCACGGGCGACGCCGGGTTGGTGCGGGGCGGTTCGCCCGGCTCCTTCGGGGACGGGGAGCTGGAGCGGATGAACAGGGCGGCACAGATCAACACCTTCGGGGGCGGGGTGAGCGAGGTGCAGCGGGAGATCGTCGCGACAATGCGGCTCGGAATGAAGAGGGGGAAGCGGTGACGGCCGGGCAGGGCGTCCGGGACGAGCTGTACGAGCGGCTCAGGGCGTACGAGGGCCGGGCGGCGGCCACGGCGGGCGTCGGCAAGGACCTGGTCAGCGAGCCGATGATCAGGCACTGGTGCGAGGCGATGGGTGACGCACACCCGGCTTACGCCGGTCCGGGTGCCGTCGCCCCGCCGACGATGCTCCAGACCTGGACGATGGGCGGGCTGTCGGGGCACACGGACCGGAGCGGGCCCTACGACGAGCTGTTCGGCCTGCTCGACGGGGCCGGGTACACCTCCGTGGTCGCCACCGACTGCGAGCAGGAGTATCTGCGTCCCCTGCGGCCCGGGGACCGGATCACGTTCGACGCGGTGATCGAGGCGGTGTCGGAGCGCAAGACGACGAAGTTGGGGACGGGGTACTTCGTCACCACGCGCATGGACGTCCGGGCGCAGGACGAACCCGCCGGGACGCACCGCTTCCGGATCCTCAAGTACCGCCCCGCGAAGCCGAAGCCGAAGCCGAGTCCGAGTCCGAATCCGAATCCGAATCCGAATCCGAAGAGGGAGGGGGAGGGAGCGCGCAAGGGGAACCCGTTGCGGTCCAGGCCGGTGGTCAACCGGGACAACGCCGGTTTCTGGGAGGGCGTCGCCGCTCGCCGGCTGCTCATCCAGCGCTGCACCGCGTGCGGCACCCTGCGCTTCCCCTGGCTGCCCGGATGCAACGCCTGCGGCTCGGCCGGGTGGGACACGGTCGAGGCATCGGGTGAGGGCACCGTCTTCAGTCATGTCGTGATGCATCACCCGCCCTTTCCCGCGTTCAGCGAGACCGGCGAGGGAGGACCGTACGCGGTGGCGCTGATCGAGCTCACGGAGGGCGTCCGGATGGTCAGCAACGTCATCGGGGTGCCCTGCGACAAGGTGCGGGTGGGCATGCCGGTGCGGCTGGAGTTCCTGCGGGCGGACCCCGAGTTGGTGCTGCCGGTCTTCCGGGGGAGTGAGGGCTGACATGGATTTCACGCCGAGTGAGGAACAGGCCGCGGCGCAGGGGCTGGCCGCCCGGATCTTCGGGGACCTGTCGACGCACGATCGTCTGGTCGCGGCGGGCAGCGGTACGGACGCCGGACTCTGGAAGGAACTCTGCGCGGCCGGGCTGCCCGGCGCGGTGGAGGAGACCGGGCTCCTCGGCCTGGTGCTGCTGGCGGAGGAGCAGGGCCGCACGACTGCTCAGGTGCCCTTCACGGCAAGCTGCGTGTACGGGCTCCTCGCCGTCGCCGAGCACGGTACGGGCGAGCAGCGAGGGCGCCTGATGCCATCGTTCCGGGACGGCACGGCCGTGGCGACGGGGGCCTTCCATGCCCGCGGCACCGTGCAGGCGGAGTCCGTCGGCGGCCCGAGTGCCGCCGGGGACGCGGAGGCGGGCGGGTGGCTGAACGGCAGTGTGCCGCTGGTGCCGTGGCTGCGCGACGCCACCCACGTCCTGGTCGCGGCGGCGGACCGGAGCCTGTGGATCGTACGGACCACGGACCCCGGGGTGGTGACCGAACCCGTGGAGACCACGGCCCCGTGGTCGGCCGGGCGGCTCGTGCTGGCCGGTGCGGCCGCGGAGCGGCTCGGTGGCTCGGGGACGTACGAGGAGGTGCTGGCCACCGCCCGGACGGCGTTCGCCGGGGTGCAGGCGGGCGTGTGCGCCGGTTCGCTGGCCCGGGCGGTCGAACACACCGGCACCCGCGAGCAGTTCGGGCGCCCTCTCTCCACCAACCAGGCGGTGCTGCTGCGGGCGGCCGACGCGTACATGGACACCGAGGCGATACGCGTCACGGCGTACGAGGCGGCATGGCGGCACGACGAGGGGCTGACGTACGGGGAACAGGCGCTGACCGCCGCGTGGTGGGCGTCCGAGGCCGGAAAGCGGGTCGTCCACGCGGGGCAGCATCTGCACGGCGGGACGGGCGCCGACCTCGACCATCCCGTGCACCGCCACTTCCTCTGGGGGCGTCAGCTCGACGCCCATCTCGGCGGCAGCGGCACGGTGCTTCAGGAACTCGGCGAACTGCTGGTGAAGGAGGGACCGGAGTGAAGGCCGGCGAGGAACTGGCGCCGCTGGAGATCGCGGTGACCCGCACATTGATCGTGGCGGGCGCGATCGCCTCCCGCGACTACCAGGACGTGCACCACGACGCGGAACTGGCACGGGAGAAGGGGTCCCCGGACATCTTCATGAACATCCTGACGACCAACGGGCTGGTCGGACGGTACGTCACCGACCACTTCGGGCCCACGGCCGTGCTCAGGAAGGTCGCCATCCGGCTCGGCGCCCCCAACTACCCCGGCGACACCATGGTGCTGAGCGGCACGGTCACCGCGGTGGGCGACGACGGGACGGCCGAGGTGTCGGTCGTCGGCGTCAACGGGATCGGCAGGCATGTGACCGGCACGGTGACCGTAGGTGTTCCGGAGGAGTCCGCATGAGTGTGCGCAGGGCCGATTCGCTCGGCGGGAAGGCGGCGGTGGCCGGGATCGGGGCGACCGAGTTCTCCAAGAACTCGGGCCGCAGCGAACTCAAACTGGCCGTCGAGGCGGTGCACGCGGCGCTCGACGACGCGGGGCTGGAACCCGCCGACGTCGACGGACTGGTCACCTTCACCATGGACACCAGCCCCGAGATCACCGTCGCGCAGGCGGCCGGCATCGGAGAGCTGTCGTTCTTCTCGCGTATCCACTACGGCGGCGGCGCGGCCTGCGCCACCGTCCAGCAGGCGGCCCTCGCCGTCGCCTGCGGGGTGGCCGACGTGGTCGTCTGCTACCGGGCGTTCAACGAGCGGTCGGGGCGCCGCTTCGGCTCCGGCGTGCAGCAGCGGGAACCCACGGCCGAGGGGACCGCGCTCGGCTGGAACCTGCCCTTCGGGCTGCTCACGCCCGCCTCCTGGGTGGCCATGGCGGCCCAGCGCTATCTGCACAGGTACGGGCTGACGCCGGAGGCCTTCGGCCATGTCGCGGTCACCGACCGGCGCCATGCCGCGAACAACCCGGCGGCGTACTTCCACGGGAAGCCGATCACCCTCGCCGACCACGCCGCCTCCCGGTGGATCGTCGAACCCCTGCGGCTGCTCGACTGCTGTCAGGAGACCGACGGCGGGCAGGCGATCGTCGTCACCAGTGCGGAGCGGGCCCGTGACCTGCGGCAGCCGCCCGCGGTGATCGTCGCGACGGCCCAGGGCGCCGGACGCGCGCAGGAGCAGATGACGAGTTTCTACCGCGACGATCTGACGGGGCTGCCGGAGATGGGTGTCGTGGCCCGCCAGCTGTGGCGCAACTCGGGCCTGGCCCCCACCGACATCGACGTGGCGATCCTGTACGACCACTTCACGCCCTTCGTGCTGATGCAGCTGGAGGAGTTCGGCTTCTGCGAGCCGGGTGAGGCCGCGGACTTCGTGGCCGCCGACGCGCTGCCTCTGAACACCCACGGGGGGCAGCTGGGGGAGGCCTACCTGCACGGGATGAACGGCATCGCGGAGGCGGTCCGGCAGATCAGAGGGACGTCGGTGAACCAGATATCCGGAGCGGCCACCTCGCTGGTCACGGCCGGCACGGGGGTGCCGACCTCGGGCCTCGTGCTGGGCCGGGCGCGGTGAGCGGCCGGGCCCGAGGCACGGGGAGGTGAGCCGCGGGCCGCTTCCCCGTGCCTCGGGGATTCGTGGATCCGGGACCTTGGGCCTCGCGGCCTCGGGACCTCGGGACCTCGCGGCCTCGGGACCTCGCGGCCTCGGGACCTCGCGGCCTCGGGACCTCGCGACCTCGGCCCTCGGGGACGACCCTGAGTGCGGGAGGACGGCCCCTCCACCTACAGGAGGTGGAGCAGGCCCCACCCCTACACCCTGAGGCGGACGCCGTTTCGGGACCTGGGGGCGATCCCCGCAGCGGCGCCCGCTCCTAGCGTGGAGTTATGACCACGTCAGTCTGCACGGGCGCCTCCAGGGGAGCCGCTGCCACCACCCAGGCCGCCCCGCGGAGCCATGCCGTCCCGCGCGCCCACGCCGTCCCGCGCACCCCGTCCGCCACACGCACGCCGGTAGTCCCGCGCACACCGTCCGTCCCGCGCACCCCGGCCACCACGCGCACCCCGGCCACCGCGAGATCGCCCTATGGTGCGCGGGCGCCGTACGTGCCGTACCCGTCGTTCACGTCCTTCGTGAAGGCCCGCGGGCCGGTGCTGCTGCGGGCCGCCCGCTCGCTGACCGCGAACCCCAGCGACGCCGAGGACCTGCTGCAGACCGCGCTGACCAAGACGTACGTCGCCTGGGAGCGGATCGAGGACCACCGGGCGCTCGACGGCTATGTCCGCAGGGCCCTGCTGAACACCCGCACCTCGCAGTGGCGCAAGCGCAAGGTCGACGAGTTCGCCTGCGACGAGCTGCCCGAGCAGGAATCCGTGCCCGGCCCCGACCCGGCCGAGCAGCAGACGCTGCACGACGCCATGTGGCGTGCCGTGCTGAAGCTTCCCGACCGCCAGCGGGCCATGGTCGTCCTTCGCTACTACGAGGACCTCAGCGAGGCCCAGACCGCCGAGGTCCTCGGGGTGTCCGTCGGCACGGTCAAGAGCGCGGTGTCCCGGGCGCTCGGCAAGCTGCGCCAGGACCCGGAACTGGCCCCCGTCCGGTGACCTGACCGCCCCGCCCGCGGTGCCGGACGGGCCCGTCACGCACACGCCGAGAAGCGTCTTCCGGTCTGTCCGGCTGGTGTGAATTTGCCGGACGACACCGATTCGTTCCTTCGGGAGTAGTGACATACCGCGCGGTATGTGCGCAGAATCAGCGGAACCTTACTGCCGCGTAGCGCCCACCGGGAGGACGCCGTGCTCAGCACCATGCAGGACGTACCGCTGACTGTCACCCGCATCCTGACCCATGGGATGACCATCCACGGGAAGTCGCAGGTCACGACCTGGACCGGAGAGCCCGAGCCGCACCGGCGCAGCTTCGCCGACATCGGCCGGCGGGCCACCCAGCTCGCCCACGCCCTGCACGGCGAGCTCGGCATCGACGGGGACCAGCGCGTCGCGACCCTCATGTGGAACAACGCGGAGCACGTGGAGGCGTATCTCGCCATCCCGTCGATGGGTGCCGTCCTCCACACCCTCAACCTCCGTCTCCCCGCCGAGCAGCTGGTCTGGGTCGTCAAGCACGCCGACGACAAGGTCGTCCTCGTCAACGGCTCCCTGCTGCCGCTCCTCGCGCCGCTGCTCCCCCAGCTGGCCTCGCTGGAGCACGTGGTCGTCTCGGGCCCCGGTGACCGCTCCGTCCTGGAGGGTGCGGCGGTGCGGGTGCACGAGTACGAGGAGCTGATCGCCGGCCGTCCCACCAGCTACGACTGGCCCGAGCTGGACGAACGCCAGGCCGCCGCCATGTGCTACACCTCCGGCACCACCGGGGATCCCAAGGGCGTCGTCTACTCCCACCGCTCGATCTACCTGCACTCCATGCAGGTCAACATGTCCGAGTCGATGGGCCTGACGGACAAGGAC
The DNA here is from genome assembly GCF_044458665.1 of Streptomyces sp. NPDC050422. NCBI lineage: Bacteria > Bacillati > Actinomycetota > Actinomycetes > Kitasatosporales > Streptomycetaceae > Streptomyces > Streptomyces sp. NPDC050422. The sequence continues at coordinate 253,365 of NZ_JBITIE010000002.1, read as the reverse complement.
ACCACTCTGGTCGTCGTCCCGCAGTTCCACGTCAACGCCTGGGGTCTGCCGCACGCCACGTTCATGTCCGGCGTCAACATGCTGATGCCGGACCGCTTCCTGCAGCCCGCCCCGCTCGCCGACATGATCGAGCGCGAGCGGCCGAGCCATGCTGCGGCCGTCCCCACCATCTGGCAGGGTCTGCTGGCCGAGGTCACGGCCAACCCCCGCGACCTCACGTCGATGGCCAACGTCACCATCGGTGGCGCCGCCTGTCCCCCGTCCCTCATGGAGGCGTACGACAAGCTCGGCGTCCGCCTCTGTCACGCCTGGGGCATGACGGAGACCTCGCCGCTCGGCACCATGGCCAACCCGCCTGCCGGGCTGACCGAGGAGCAGGAGTGGCCTTACCGCATCACGCAGGGCCGCTTCCCGGCCGGTGTCGAGGCGCGGCTGGCCGGCCCCGCCGGCGAGCACCTTCCGTGGGACGGCGAGTCGGCCGGTGAGCTGGAGGTGCGCGGCGCCTGGATCGCCGGTGCGTACTACGGCGGGGCCGATGGCGAGGCGCTGCGGCCCGAGGACAAGTTCAGCGAGGACGGCTGGCTGAAGACCGGCGACGTCGGCGTGATCAGCCCCGACGGCTTCCTCACGCTGACGGACCGGGCCAAGGACGTCATCAAGTCCGGTGGCGAGTGGATCTCCAGTGTCGAGCTGGAGAACGCCCTGATGGCGCACCCGGATGTCGCCGAGGCCGCGGTCGTGGCCGTACCGGACGACAAGTGGGGCGAGCGTCCGCTCGCGACCGTCGTCCTCAAGGAGGGCGCCACCGCCGACTACGAGGCGCTGAAGGCGTTCCTCGCCGATTCGGGCATCGCCAAGTGGCAGCTGCCGGAGCGCTGGTCGGTCATCGCGTCCGTACCGAAGACGAGTGTCGGAAAGTTCGACAAGAAGGTCATCCGCAAGCAGTACGCGGCGGGCGAGCTGGACATCACCCAGCTCTGAGCCGAGGGCCCTCGGACGGGGACGTGGACGTGACGAGGGCGGTACGGGATCACTCCCGTACCGCCCTCGTCGTCTTCTTGTCCCGCCGGGAGGCGGTCAGTTCGTGCCGATCTTCGCGAGCAGGTCCACGATGCGGGCCTGCACCTCGTCGCTCGTCGAACGCTCGGCCAGGAACAGGACAGTCTCGCCCGAGCTCAGCTTCGGCAGCTCGGAGCGGTTCATGTCGGCCGAGGTGTAGACGACCAGCGGGGTGCGGTTCAGCTGACCGTTGGCGCGCAGCCAGTCGACGATCCCGGCGCGGCGGCGGCGTACCTGCATCAGGTCCATCACCACCAGGTTCGGCCGCATCCGGGTCGCGAGCGAGACCGCCTCGCTGTCCGTGGCGGCGCAGGCGACCTGCATGCCGCGCCGCTCCAGCGTCTGCGTCAGCGCGAGTGCGATCTCCTCGTGCTCCTCGATCAGCAGGACGCGGGGCGGATGCTGTTCGCTGTCGCGCGGGGCGAGGGCCTTCAGGAGTACGGCGGGGTCGGCACCGTACGCCGCCTCCCGCGAGGCCTGACCCAGACCGGCGGTCACCAGGACCGGCACCTCGGCCGCCACCGCCGCCTGGCGCAGCGACTGCAGGGCCTTGCGGGTGATGGGGCCGGTCAGCGGGTCCACGAAGAGTGCGGCGGGGAACGCCGCGATCTGCGCGTCGACCTCCTCGCGCGAGTGGACGATCACCGGCCGGTAGCCGCGGTCGCTCAGCGCCTGCTGGGTGGAGACGTCGGGGGCCGGCCAGACCAGGAGCCGGCGCGGGTTGTCCAGCGGCTCCGGGGGCAGTTCGTCGTCGACCGGCTGCGGGGACGGGCGGTTGGCGACCTCGACGGCCCCGCCGGGCCCGTCCAGCGGCTCCGGTCCCTCGGCGGCACCCTCGTCGGGCGCCCCTATGGCGTACGCGCGTCCTTCGGTCGCCGGGGCGGCGAGCAACTGCCCCGAACCCTGGCCCTGCGCGGTCCCGCCCGTGCCACCGGGGCCGGTCTGCGGGGCAGGCGGCTGGGGCGCGGTGGCGGGGGGCGCGGTGGCTGCCGGCGGCAGGGCGGCCCGCTCGCTGCGGTCGCCCTCGGGCGGTGCGGCGAGCTTGCGGCGCCGACCGGCCCCGCCCGCGCCGCCGAGCGTCTGGTTCTGCTGGTGGGCGATGTGCTGGGCGAACGGCACGCCCTGCCCCAGCGTGCGCACGCTGAACGCGCGCCCCTGCGTCGAGTCCGACGACCCGGGCATGGGCGCCTCGGCGGGCAGCGGCTGCCGCCGCGCGTCCGGACCGGGCGAGAGCGTCCGCGGACGGCTTCCCTCGTGGGTGGGCAGGTCCGCCGGGGGGATGTCCGGGCCGTCAGCACCCTCGGGAGCGGTGCCCTGGGCGTTGCCGGCCGGGGTCGTACCGGTGGTGTGCGTGGTCACGCCGGGGTCGGCGGCAGGGCCTTCCTGGGCGGCAGGGCCCTGACCCGAGGCGTCGTCCGTTCCCCAGCCGCCGGGCTGTACGGGCGGCGAGGGCCGATCGGACGGGCCGGCCTGCTCCTCCTGCGGAGGCCGGGGCGCATCGGCGTGCCGCGCCCGGCGTCGCCCGGTCGGGATCGGGTGCGCCTGCGGCGGGGTGTGGTCGTGCTCCGGCGCACCCGACACCGCGTCATGGCGCCCGGGCAGCGAGGCGTCGGCCTCGGCGGCGGTGGGCGCCACCCGGTCGGCGTCCGCGGGCGGCAGCGCGAAGGGGACGCGCGGGCCTGCCTCGGCCTGGGCCGCCCGGTCCTGGGCCGCCGACAGGGCGCGACGGGCGCGCCGGCCGGACGACTGCTGCGCCGGCGTGCCGGCCGGTGCCTGTTCACGCATCGCCTGTTCACGCATCGGCTGTTCGCGCGGTGCCTGATTGCGCGGTGTCAGTTCGTGCGGTGCCTGTTCGTGCGGTGTCTGTTCGTGTGTCCGGGCGGTGTCGTCGTGGCCGGGGAGGGCAGCGGTGCCGGCGGCCGGAAGCGCCAGTTGGTTCTCGCCGCCCCGGTGCGCCCGGTGCCCGCCCGCCGTTACCGGCGTCGGGGCCTCGGCCGGAACACCCTGCGGCGGGACGGTCTGACCGCGCTGCGGACGGCCACCGGCCCCCTGGGCGCCCTCGGCGGCCGTCACCACGGACCCCTCCGAAGGCGCGGGCGTCGCGGCGGCGGGCAGTGCGAGGGCCTGCCGCGGGCTGTGCCCCGGGCCCTGTTGTCCGGCGCCGGCCGGATCACCGGTCTCCGCCGGGCTGGGCCTGCCCCGCCTGCGCCCGGAGCCCCCGCTCTGCGGGGCCGGAACGAGTTCGTGCGGGCCCGCCGCGTCGGGCGCGGGCGCGTTCGCGGGTGCTTCGGCGGACTCGGGGGCGGGATGTGCTCCCGCCTCCCGGCGCGCACGCCGGCGCCCGGTCGGCTCGGCCGCCACCGGCTCGGCCGCTCCGGCCTCGGCAGCCCCGAGCTCGCCCGTTCCGTCGGAGCCGCCCACGGCGCTCTCCAGGAACGCATCCGTGGAGGACCTGCGCGCCCGGCGCCCCCGCCTGCCGCCCTCGGGAACCGGGACATCGAGCGATGCCCCGGAAGCACCGGGGACCTCAGGAACCGACGGGGCTGACGGAACCGACGGGGCTGACGAAAGCGACGGGGCTGACGGAACCGACGGCGCTGACGGACCCGACGGGACCACGACGGCTTCAGGAACCTCGGGACCCATCGGCGGCATCACGGTCCCCGAACCCGCGCCCAGCGGGACTTCGAGCACGTACGCGCTGCCGCTCATCCCCGGCATCTCGTGCGTCTGGAGCACACCACCGTGGGCCCGCACGATCCCGCGCACGATCGGTTCGTGCACCGGGTCTCCCCCGGCGAACGGTCCGCGCACCTCGATCCGTACGACATCACCACGCTGAGCCGCGGCCACGACGACCGTCGAGTCGACGTAGCCGCCACCCGGCACCAGCCGGGCCTTACCGGTCGAATCGACCCCGGCGACGTCCGCGACCAGATGCGCGAGAGCGGTCACCAGCCGACCCGCGTCGACCTCGGCCTCGATCGGCGGTGCGTGCACGGCGAACTGGGCACGGCCCGGACCGATCAGCTCGACGGCCGCGTCGATACCGGCCGTCACCACGCCGTCGAGCAGCACGTTCGTCTTGACGAGCGCCTCGGAGCCGCCGTCCAGACGCTGGTAGCTCAGGACGTTGTCGACCAGGGTCGTCATGCGCGCGTAGCCCGCGGCGAGGTGGTGCAGGATCTGGTTGGCCTCGGGCCACAGCTGGCCCGCGGGGTCGGCGGCGAGCGTGGACAGCTCGCCGCGCAGCTCCAGGAGCGGCCCGCGCAGCGACTCGCCGAGCACGGCGGTCAGCTGGGTGTGCCGGGCGGTGAGGTCCGCCAGCCGCTCGGCCTGCTCCTCCAGCTCGGAGGCGTACCGCTCGGTGCGGTCGGCGAGCTCGGTGGCGTGCTGTTCCGTCAGCTCGGTGACCTCGGCGGTGTGGCGCTCGGTGAGGTCCTTGAGCTCCGCGGTGTGGCTCGCGGTCAGCTCGGAGACCTCGGTCCTGCGCTGCTTGTCGAGCTCCTCGTACGGCCGGCGGTCGGTGAACGTCATGACGGCGCCGACGAGCTGGTCGCCGTCCCGCACGGGCGCGGTCGTCAGGTCGACGGGCACCTGCGCCCCGCTCTTGGACCACAGGACCTGCCCGCGCACCCGATGCTTGCGCCCCGACTTGAGGGTGTCGGCCAGCGGCGACTCCTCGTACGGGAACGGCTCGCCCTCGCCGCGCGTGTGCAGGATCAGCGGGTGCAGCTCCTGGCCGCCCAGGTCACTGGCGCGGAAGCCCAGGATCTGCGCGGCGGCGGGGTTCACCAGGACGACCCGGCCGTCCGTGTCGGTGCCGACGACACCCTCGGACGCGGCCCGCAGGATCATCTCGGTCTGCCGCTGCGACCGGGCCAGCTCGGCCTCGGTGTCGACGGTGCCCGACAGGTCGCGCACGACGAGCATCAGCAGCTCGTCACCCGTATAGCTGCCGCTGTAGGAGTTCTGGACGTCGGTGTACGCCGCCTGCCCGTCCTCCAGGCTGGCGCTCGTCACCTCGACGGGGTACTCGTTACCGTCGGTACGCCGCGCGGTCATCCGCGTGGGCTTGGTCCGGCCCCGCTCGTCCGCAGCCTCCGGCCTCCGCATCGACCCCGGGATCAGCTTGGAGTCGAACTCCGGCAGCAGATCGAGCAGTCCGCGACCGACGAGCGCGGTGCCCGGGGTCTCGAACATTTCGAGGGCGATGGTGTTGGCGTTGACGACCGTACCGTTGCAGTTGACGAGCAGAAGCCCGTCCGGAAGGGCGTCGAGTATGGCTGCGAGGCGAGCAGCGCCTCGAGATGGCCTGCTGCTCACGACGACGCTTCCTCCCTGATTACTGCACCTTGCCGACAGCGGGCCCCATCTTGCCCCTCGGGCCTCAGGCTGTCACTGGAGGAGTCTAAAGGCTGGGGAGGGGCGAGGGGCGGCGGATGAGGGGGAGCTCTCACCAAGGTTCTGTGCATACGGTGTACGACTCTGGCCCATTACGTGCCCCGCCGGCCTCCCCGGAACGGGTCCAGCCGCAGCTCACCGGACGTTCGGGAGCACCGGCCGCAGGCTGTTCCAGCGCCCGATCTCGCACCCGTTGCTCCGCTCGAACGTGGAGTCGACGTGTCGCCCCTGCCACGTTCCGGTGATCCGGGCGGTGGCCGGTCCGCCGAACTGCTGCGTGCACATCGCGTTCCGGGAAACCGGCGCGAACGGGTCCGCGCTCTCGCCCGGCAGCTGCGCCAACCGGTCGCAGGCCTGCTGCGCCACCGGGTGACTGCCACCCGCCGGCTCGCACTCCAGCTCGTACGTACCGTCGGCCTCCGGGTTCCCCGACCCCGCGACGACCACGGTGAGGTGTGTACCCGCGTCGTCGTTCCGCAGCAGGGACAACGGCAGAGGCAGCGGGAGGGGACCGGCCGCGGCCGTGGCCCCAGGGGCGGCGGCGGCAAGCGCGGCCAGCGACACGACGGCGGTGAGGGCGAGACGACGCATCATGCGGACTCCTGTGGTCGTACGTGCCGTCGGCTCCGGGCCGGCGACGAAGGGCGGGGCGGGTGCCCCGCCATGACTAACGCTCCGCACGCCGCGGCGTTGCGCAACCGCAGGCGCTTTGCCCTCATGGCCGCCCGCCTAGTACCGTAAGCAGCGATTGGTGACGCAGCCCTCAGCTGTGTCATCATCTGCACGCACCACCCGCGCTCGCGCGGGGTGTGCTGGAGGCGTCGCCTAGTCCGGTCTATGGCGCCGCACTGCTAATGCGGTTTGGGTTTTAAAACCCATCGAGGGTTCAAATCCCTCCGCCTCCGCTTGATCACCGAAGCCCCGCGCCACTGGCCGGGGCTTCGGTCGTTCCTGCGTCGGGGTGGGGCAGGGACAGGCCTGGGACGAGGTCCGGACTAGGCCGTTCGGGGGCGTCTCGAACCGGTGATCTCGCAGCTCAGCAGCGGTGCGGCTAATGGATTTCGCGTCACGGCGCAGGTCATGTAATGTTGTTCTCGCAACGCCGACGGGGCAGAAAAAAGCCCGGGAAGCACAAGCACTCGTAGCTTAACGGATAGAGCATCTGACTACGGATCAGAAGGTTGCAGGTTCGAATCCTGCCGAGTGCACAGCAGGCCAGAGGCCCTCAGGAGAAATCCTGAGGGCCTCTCGCGTTGTCGGTACAGCAGAGAAGTACTGCGACACATCCAGACGGGCATCGCTGTCCTGGTCTCCCGCCGAGCGCCCGTCGGCGTACCGAGCGCACATCAATTGCATCGACAGCCGTCCCCTGGATCACGCCCGACGGGGTCACGGACCTCACGTCCGAGGTCTACGCGGTCAGACCCCTGGACGCCTCCGACGGCAACGGCCCGCACGCGCGGAGCCCCGACGGCAAGCAGCTCACCGCAGCGGGAGAGGACTTCCACCACTTCATCAAGGCACCCGGCTGCGCTCCGGTCCGCCGGGCGCGCTTCTCGGCTCGGGCTGCGCCCCCGCCCCTGCCTCCCGCCGTCGGCGCTACCGCCTCCGACGCGCGCTCACAACCGGAGAGGCCCGGGCCACTCGGGGCAATTTGAGGGCATCTCCCCGGGACCGCCGTTCAGCGAAGGGGCTCGCCGCTCGCCTCGTGGGGGGATGAGGGGGGTGGGGATCTACGGCCTGCAACATAGTCCCGAGGTGGCTCCCGGGGACCTTTATGCCCACCCCCCTTGACCGCGGACCTCGAAGGTTCTCTGACCGGTCTCCAGCCATCAGGGAATGTAGCAACTGGCACTGACAACGGCCCCGGGCCAGGAGGTGGTGTCCGTTTCACGGTACGACTGCGCTCACTCCGGTCAATGAGGCGGACGGATGGGCGGAGCCTCGGCCAGGCGTGCGTTTCGCGGGTTACGTGGTGACTGCCCGACCCGTCACAGGCGAGGCCCTCTCAGATGCGGAGCTGAGTAGTCATACTCATGCGCTGGCCTCGAACGCACGGGCAGGGTGGCGAGCATGGACCTGCCTGTGGCCCCGCCGGCCTTCGATGCCACCACTGGCCGCAAGCGGCGGCGGCGTGCAGACCGTGGTGCCGATATCGGAGTCGGGTGCGGCCTGGTGTTCTTGGAGTTGGTCGCTCTGGGGGTGATCCTCGGGCTTTGGTTCCTGTCCGGGTTCAACCTCGACTCGGCGAAGACCGTCGCGTTCGATTCATGGTGGAACTACCTGGCCGCCGTCGGCGGAGTCGGAGTGCTCGCCCTGGCGGCAGCCGCGATAGCCGGCTGGGCCGGGGCAGTGGTGACGGCCGTCAGCCAAGTCATCATCGCCACCCTGATGTGCGTCATTGTCTTCGGTGGCGAGGAGATTCAGTCCCACCAGGATCAGCGGTGTCGTGACATGCCGTCATCGGTGGGCTGCCAGGAGAACGGCTAGGGGCCGGCGGGCCGGGAGGGGGGTCATGGCGAGGAACGATTCCCGGTTTGTCGCCTACTTTCGCGCCCGGCCGAGCGGCACGCTCGCTCCAGTGACCGCAGTGGTGGCGGAGGCGACCGGAGACATTGTGCCGCTGCCGGCCAGGTTGCGGGCACGGGCGCGCGGGGGCTTGCCTCCTCTTCAGCGCAGTTGCTCGGCCAGCCCGACGATGATGCCCTCCGGGCCGCGGACGTAGCAGAGCAGATAGATGTCCTCGAACCGGGCGATCTCGCCGAGGAGTTCGGCGCCGTGAGGTCGCAGGCGAGCGACGGTGTCCTCGATGTCGTCGACGGCGAACATGACACGGTGCGTGCCCAGGATGTTGTGTGGCCGGTTCCGTGGTCCGTCGCTGAGCGCCGCGGGGGTGCGGTACGTCGCCAGTTCGAGCTTGCTGTGACCGTCCGGGGTCCGGACCATCGCGATGTCGCAGCGGACGCCGTCGAGTCCTGTGCACTGGTCGGCGACGAGGCCCTCCACCGTCGCCTTGCCCTCCAGCTCCATCCCGAGCTCCACGAAGAACGCGACGGCGGCGTCCAAGTCCTCGACGACGATGCCTACGTTGTCCATCCGCTGAATCGCCATGCTGGTCTCTCCCTCTTCCTTGTGCGGCCGGTGTCGGCCTCTGATGCTCCTGGGACGGAGCCGATGGCACGTTCTCGACATCCCCGGACCGCCGGACTCCGAAGAACCCGGATCGTGGCTCGGAGGAGATTCATCCGGATGCAGCAACCAGCGGCCGGCGCGAGGGTTGAGCGCGGCGTCCTTGGCGCGTACGCCCGGGCCCAACGCGTGACCTCAGCCCCGATGGGGCCTGACCGTACGCCGGGCGGGTGCCGGGCGGGACCGTGGCGCGAGGCAGTGCGCCGCGTGGACGGTGATCGTGCCGCCTGCGCCCGAGGCGCCGTGGATCGTGACGCGTTCCTCGTCTCCGGCGGCGATCGGCCTGCCGCAGCGGTCGCACAGCAGCGGTGCCCGGTCATTCGCGCAGGACTGGCAACTGCGCGGGAACCACTGGACCGTCGATCCGTGCGCCTCGATCAGTTGTGGGCCAAGGTCGCGGACCGCCCCGGTGTGCAGGGTCGTACCGCAGAAGACGCAGTGAACGCCCCGCTGCTGCTGGGCGGACAGCGCCGTGACCGGAGGCAGCGTGACGAGCCGCCTGTCGGGTGCGGGGTTCGGGGTGGAAGGATGGCTCATGGTCGGTCTCCTGGTGATCTCAGGGTTCTGACTGGCCCCGGCCGAGCGGAGGTGCGAACTCCGGGCCGGGGCCTTTCTGTTGCTGGTGGCGTCGCCACTTGACGGCCAATTTATGGGAGTCCCATAATGCAAGTCAAGCGGCATGCCCGATTCGAAGGAACGGGATGGCCGAGACAGAGAGCGAAGGGCCGGTCGAGAGGGAGGAGGTGCAGCGTGTCTTCGATGGCCTGGACGCCGTCGAGTCGATGGAGGACTCGCTAGAGAAGGCGCAGATCATCAGCCGCTTGCTCAGAGATCAGATCGAGCGCACCAAGAGGCTGAAGGAGCATCGCCGGAGGATCGTGTCGCATCTGCGGTCGCAGAAGGTGACGTACCGAGAGATCGCCGAAAGTTTGGGGGTCTCTATCGGAACCGTGCAGGACATCGAGCGGGGATATTCGGGTTCTGGGAAGAACCGCCCCAAGAAGAAGAACACCGAGACCACGGCCGAATAGCAGGACGGCCGAGCGGTGTAGAGACCGCCCGGCCGTAGCGACCAGCGGGTGATCACCCCGCCGATCCGAAACCCACCCATGTGAAGAGAAGGATTCGCCTTCGATCGTAGGGCCCGTACCCGCGTGGTGACCACTCCCACGCCCTGAGCCGTCCGGAACGGCCTCGTTCGCTGTGAACTTCGCGGCCCCCGGCCGCCCCACACCCCCAGGACCGTGATGCGCCACCCCACCGGCGCGGCTTCGTGCTGCGCTGCTCCGTCATGCCCGCACCCGGCATGGGACCCAGTACCTCGCCCCCTCCAGGAACTCGACGCGACCGCCTCCCGTTGTGCCCAGCCGCGCGCGTGGCTGCGGGCGGTGGTGTGGCTCGTCGAGGCGGGTCTGCACCGGCGGGCAGGGACGACGACGCTTGCCGTCGCGCGTGATCTGGCCGAGCGGATGGACTACCGGCTCGGGCTCGTGCTGTACGACCTGGAGGGCACCGCTGCCCGGTGCGGGGTCTCGGTGGCGACGGTGAAGCGGCATGTCCGGGTGATGCGGGAGCTGGGCGCGCTGGTGTGGCAGCGGCACGGGACGAAGCGGAATCTGCGCCTGCTCGGCCGCCCGTACACGGGTACGGCGACGATCTACGCCGCGACGATCCCGGCCGTCTACGACTCGGCGATGGGCCATCGTCTGGACGGTGCCGGATACGAGGCGCGGGTGTGCGGGGTGACGGACGCGGGCCGAGACCGTGCGGTGCGGGCCGCGCAGGCGAGGAACCGGCCTGTGAACAACCCGCCCGGACGTGACCCCGGTTCCGGCGGGCGTGCGCCCCATTCTTCCGGGGCCCACCACGACGTACGCGACGCTGATGTGAGTGGGAAGTTGAACTACACCCCGCGCAGGCGCGCGACGCCCGACCGTGCGCCACGGCGGTCCCCGCTCCAGATCGCCCGGGACATCACCATCGCCCGGCGGGTGCGACCGCTCGTGGGCTGGACCCAGCACGAGGGGCTGCGCCGCCTCGCGTACGCGCTGCGCCCGCTCATCGACCGTGGTCTCGGTGTCCGTGACATCGCGGGGGAGCTCTGTGGCCTGGCGGCTGGATGGCGGCCCGCGCGCCCGGCGGCCTGGATCACGGCGGCTCTGGGCCGCGACCGAGAGGCGCCCGCCGGGCATGCGGGTACGAGCCCGCCGGAGGCCTTCCGGCGGGCCGTGGCCGATGTGCGGGAGTCGTATGCCGACTCTGCCGGCGGCGGGGTGTCAGTGGGTACCGAGGGCCCGTCGTGCGGCATCGAAGGGCTGATCCGTGCGGACGTCGTCCAGTTACGCTCGGCCGCCGCGACGGACCCGGGGCTGGTGCTCGCCGCCCTGGAGAACCTCGGTGAGCGTGACACCCGCCGTCTGTACACGAACCGGCTGGTGGACGAGGTGCTGCGGTACGAGTTCACCGGCGCGCGCCGTGGGAGTGCCGACCATGAGCTGCAACTTCGGCTTGCTGTCAGTCCCCGTCCTTAGGATCACGGCATGCCTGATGCCTTCACCGTCCTGTGGACCCACGACACGTGCCGTGCGCTGCGCAAGGCGGGCCGTGTTGGCGAGCGACCGCCGGTCGCCTTCAGCGGTGCTCACTCCTCCCTGCCGGCTTGGACGGGTGCTCGTGCCGGAGACGAGGTGTACGCGCTGCACGTCAACCGGCGCGAGGTGTTCGTGGTGAGTCGGATGCGAGTGATCGACGTGGAACGACGTGACTGCTGCGGCACGGCTCCCGCGACGTGGGAGGACCCCGCGCATCCCGGGCACGGCGACTGGTCGATGCTGGGCGCCGACGGATGCGGAGCCAGGGCGGTGCATGTGGACGCGACGCCCGTAGGCTTCGACGCGGTGATCCCTGGTGAACTGCTTGCGCGGCTTACCTGGTGCAACCGCCGAGGTCAGACCCGCGTTCTCACGTACGTGGTGGACGGCCTTCTCGAGAGGTCGGTCAGCCTTCAGGGGTTCTACCGTCTGACCCCCGAAGCCGCTGCGGAGTTGGCGATAGTCGTCGGCAGCCCTGCTCGTTGAGGCGGACCAGTGCGGTGTGTCCGACGAGGGCCCTTCTTCTCCGCCTCCCGCGGTGGGCGACGGTGACGAGGCCGGGCCAGGGCGAAGCCCCCGGACGGTGAGATCCACCGTCCGGGGCCATGCCGTCTCATGGCCTCCCGCTACGCGACGCGTTCGCGGATCAGCTCGATGACTTCCGCCGCGTGGTCGTTGAGGTAGAAGTGGCCGCCCGGGAACGTGCGGAAGGAGCACGGGCCGTCCGTGTGGGTGGTCCAGGCGGTGGCCTCCTCGGGGGTCACCTCGGGGTCGGTGTCGCCGTTGAGGACGGCTATCGGGCAGGTCAGGGCCTTGCCCGGGCGGTAGCGGTACGTTTCCGCGGCCCGGTAGTCGCCGCGGATGGCCGGGAGCACCGCGCGCAGCAGTTCCTCGTCGGCCAGGACCGCCGGGTCCGTGCCGCTCATCCGGCGGATGGTGGAGAGGAGCTGGGCGTCCGGGGCGAGGTGGACCTGTTCGTTGTCCCGGTGGTGGGACGGGGCCCGGCGGCCCGAAGCGAACAGGATGCGGGGGGTGATGCCCGCCGCCTCCAGGCGCAGGGCCACCTCGAAGCCCAGGGTCGCGCCCAGGCTGTGGCCGAACAGGGCCACCGGGCGGTCGCACCACGGGAGCATCTCGGCGGTCACCAGGTCGGCCAGTTGGCGTACGTCGGCGACGCAGGGTTCGGCGCGGCGGTCCTGGCGGCCGGGGTACTGGACGGCCACCACGTCGGCCGAGGAGGTCAGGGCGCGGGAGACGGGGAAGTAGTAGCTGGCCGCGCCGCCCGCGTGGGGGAAGCAGAACAGGCGTACCGGCGCCTCGTCGGAGGGGTGGAAGCGGCGCAGCCAGGCGCTGGGGGCCCGCACGGTCGTGGTCGGGTTCATCGGTGGTCGGTGTCCTTACGCAGTCGGTTCACGGGGCGGTCCAGGTGCCCGGCGGGCGCCAGCCGCGTGCGGGGCCCCAGTCCGCCCGGGGACGGGGCGGACTGGGGGCGTCAGGATCGCGGGGTCGCGTCGCGGAGAGCAGCACCAGGAGGACGGCGGCCAGTTCCGTCGCGTCCGGGGTGCCGCGCTCGACCCGCAGGTGGGGTTCGGCTCGTTCGGTCATGTCAGAACGGTGGGTTGCCGTGCTTGCGTTCGGGCAGCGGCACGTGTTTGGCCCGTAGGACGTCGAGTGCGTCGACCAGTACCTGGCGCGTGGTCGCCGGGTCGATGACGTCGTCGACGAGGCCGCGCTCGGCGGCGTAGTACGGGTGCATCAGCTCCTGGCGGTACTGCTTGACGCGCAGTGCGCGTGCCGCCTCCGGGTCGTCCGCGGCGGCGATCTCCCGGCGGAAGACGACGTTGGCCGCGCCCTCCGCGCCCATCACCGCGATCTCGTTGGTGGGCCAGGCGAAGGACAGGTCCGCGCCGATGGAGCGGGAGTCCATGACGATGTACGCGCCGCCGTACGCCTTGCGCAGGATCACCTGCACCCGGGGGACGGTGGCCGCGCAGTACGCGTAGAGGAGCTTCGCGCCGTGGCGGATGACCCCGCTGTGCTCCTGGTCGCTGCCCGGCAGGAAGCCGGGGACGTCGACCAGGGTGACGAGCGGGATGCTGAAGGCGTCGCACGTCTGCACGAAGCGTGCGGCCTTCTCCGCCGCGTGGATGTCGAGGACGCCGGCGAGGGAGGCGGGCTGGTTGGCGACGATGCCCGTCACGTGGCCGTCCAGGCGGGCCAGGCCGCAGATGATGTTGGTCGCCCAGTTGGCGTGGACCTCGAACAGATCGGCGTCGTCGACGATCTCCTCGATCACGGTCCGCATGTCGTACGAGCGGTTGGGGTCGGCCGGTACGAGCCGGGACAGTGCGTCGCCGCGCCGGTCCGCCGGGTCGTCGCAGGGGACGGAGGGCGGCAGTTCACGGTTGTTGGACGGCAGCAGCGACAGCAGGTGGCGTACGTCCTGGAGGCACTCCTCCTCGGTGTCGTACAGGAACGTGCTCGCGCCGGAGACCGTGGAGTGGACCTGGGCGCCGCCGAGGTCGTTGTGGGTGATCTTCTCGCCGGTCACCGCCTGCACCACGTCAGGCCCGGTGATGTACATCTGCGAGATGTCACGCACCATGAACACGTAGTCCGTCAGGGCCGGGGAGTACGTCGCCCCGCCGGCGCACGGTCCGAGCATCACGCTGATCTGCGGGATCACCCCGGACGCGGCCACGTTGCGGCGGAAGATGCCGCCGTATCCGGCGAGCGCGGTGACACCCTCCTGGATACGGGCTCCCGCACCGTCGCTGAGGGACACGAGCGGGAGGCCTGCCGCCAGCGCGAGGTCCATCACCTTGTGGATCTTCTGGGCGTGGGCCTCGCCGAGCGAGCCGCCGAATATCCGGAAGTCGTGCGCGTAGACGAACACCTTGCGGCCGTCCACCTTGCCCCAGCCGGTCACCACACCGTCGGTGTGCGGCCTGCGGTCCTCCAGCCCGAACCCCGAGGCCCGGTGCCGTCGCAGCTGTTCGATCTCCCGGAACGTACCCGGGTCGAACAGCAGGTCCAGCCGCTCGCGCACGGTCAGCTTGCCCCGTGCGTGCTGCGCCTCGGTCGCGCTCGGGGAAGGGCCCAGCTCGACGGCCTCCTTGATCGCCTCTCGTTCGGCCACTCGGACACTGACATCGGCAACGGTCATGCTCCACCCGTCTCTTCGGCCTTCGGGGCCGCCGACGGCGGCGCCCCGGGCAGTGCGTGTCATTGAAGGCGCCGGGGGTGTGCGCGGAGAACACGGACCACCCCCCTGACCGCGTACGGGCCTTCCTGCACCCCGGTTCAGCAGGCATCTCGGCCCGTACGGCCACCCCGCGCGGCGGGCCGGACCGGGCGCGGGCGGGCGGCGGGCAGGGTCAACACCTGGGGGGATAGGGGTGTCGCCGCCCTTCGGAGCCGACCTAGCGTGCGGTCACCCCGTGGCTGGAATGACTCGGGGTACTCGATACGAACTGGGAGCGTGCAGATGTCCGCGGGCTTCGATCCTGTCGCTGATGACGTGTCCGGCGCGGAGGTCCGCCCGGAGGTCCGCTCGGAGGTGCGTCCGGAGGAGAATCCCGGGGCCGCCGCCCTGGCCGGCCGGCTGTCCGGACTCCCCGGGAGCGAACAGACCCGGCTCCTGGCCGATCTGGTCTGCGAGCAGACCGCCGCATGCCTGCGCAAGGTCCGGCCCGACACCGAGCCGGTGATCGTCGCGCAAACCTCCTTCAGGGAACTCGGGCTGGATTCGATCGCCCTCGTCGACCTGCACGCGCGGATCAACGCGGCGACGGGGCTGGCCCTTCCGGTGACCGCCGCCTTCGACCACCCGAGCCCCGAGCTGCTGGCCGACTGTGTGCGTACGGAACTGCTCGGCGAGCCCGACGGGCTGCGGCCGGCTGCCGCGGACGCCTCCTCCGCCCCCACCGTTCCAGCCTTCGTGGACGAACCCATCGCGGTCGTCGGCATCAGCGGGCGTTTCCCCGGCGGCATCCGCTCGGCCGAGGACCTGTGGGACCTGGTCGACGGCGGCGGGAGCGCCGTCGGCCCCTTCCCGGACGACCGGGGCTGGGACCTCGACGCCCTGTTCGACGACGACCCCACCGTGCCCGGCACCTGCTACACGCGTACCGGTGGATTCCTGCACGACGCCGCCGAGTTCGACGCCGAGTTCTTCGGGATCAGCCCGCGCGAGGCCCTGGCCATGGACCCGCAGCAGCGGCTGCTGCTGGAGACGGCCTGGGAGGCGCTGGAGCGCACCGGGATCGACCCGACCTCGATGCGGGGCAGCCGGACCGGTGTGTTCATCGGCGCCGGGCCCTCCGAGTACGGGCCCCGCGTGCAGGACGCCCCCGAGAGCCTGACCGGATACCTCGTCACGGGCGGCGCGCTGAGCGTCACCTCGGGCCGCGTCGCCTACGCGCTGGGCCTGGAGGGCCCGGCGCTCACCGTCGACACCGCCTGCTCCGGATCGCTGGTCTCCCTGCATCTGGCCGTCCAGTCGCTGCGCCGCGGCGAGTGCTCGATGGCGCTGGCGGGCGGCGTCACCGTACTGAGCACCCCCGGACTGTTCACCGAGTTCAGCCGGCAGCGCGGGCTCGCCCCGGACGGACAGATCAAGGCCTTCGCGGCGGGCGCCGACGGCACCTCCTTCGCCGAGGGCGTCGGGCTGCTCGTGGTGGAGCGGCTCTCCGACGCGCGGCGCAACGGACACCAGGTGCTCGCCGTCGTCCGCGGTTCGGCCGTGAACCAGGACGGCGCGAGCAACGGACTCACCGCCCCGAGCGGGACCGCGCAGCAGCGCGTCATCGCGCAGGCCCTCGCCGACGCCGGTCTCTCCGCCCACGAGGTGGACGCCGTCGAGGCGCACGGCACGGGGACGACCCTGGGCGACCCGATCGAGGCACGGGCCCTGATCGCCACGTACGGCAAGGACCGCCCCGAGGACCGGCCGCTGTGGCTCGGCTCGGTGAAGTCCAACCTGGGGCACACCCAGGCCGCCGCGGGCGTGGCCGGACTGATGAAGATGATCATGGCGATGCGGAACGGGGTGCTTCCGCGCACCCTGCACGTGGACGCCCCCAGCGGGAACGTCGACTGGTCGGCGGGGACCGTACGCCTGCTCACCGAGCCCGTGCCGTGGCCGGCGACGGACGACCGGCCGCGCCGGGCGGGCGTCTCCGGCTTCGGCATCAGCGGGACCAACGCCCATGTGATCGTGGAGGAGCCCCCGGCAGACGACGCCGTGGACGCGGCGGGGGGCGCCCCGGAAGAGTTGTCGGCCGCCGAGGCCGCCGGCCCGGTGCTCGTGCCCGTCGGGGCCCGGTCCGACGAGGGGCTGCGGGCCCAGGCCGCGCGGCTGGCGGAGTTCCTGGACGAGCGGGCCGATCTCTCGCCCGCGGACCTCGGACACGCGCTCGGCACGAGCCGCGCCGCGCTCGAACACCGGGCCACCGTCGTCGCGGCGGACCGCGACGAACTGCTCGCCGGGCTCAACGCCCTCATGACCGGCGACAGCACCCCCGGCACCAGGACCGGCACGCTGCCCGCCGGGCGGCTGGCCTTCCTCTTCACCGGTCAGGGCAGCCAGCGCCTCGCCATGGGGCGCCGGCTCCACGACGCCTACCCGGTGTTCGCGGACGCCCTCGCCGACGCCATCGGCTGGCTCGACCTCCAGCTCGACACCTCCGTGTGGGACGTCCTGTTCGCCGAGGAGGGGTCCGAGGAGGCCGCCCTGCTCGACGAGACCCGTTACGCCCAGACCGCGCTGTTCGCCGTCGAGGTGGCCCTCTTCCGACTCGTCGAGTCCTGGGGCGTCCGGCCCGACTTCGTGGCCGGCCACTCCATCGGCGAGATCGCGGCCGCGCACGTCGCCGGCGTCCTGAACCTGGAGGACGCGGCCACCCTCGTCGCCGCCCGCGGCCGACTGATGCAGGAACTGCCCACCGGCGGCGCCATGATCGCCGTCCAGGCCACCGAGGAGGAGGTACGTCCCTTCCTCGGGGAGCAGGTTGCCGTCGCCGCCCTCAACGGCCCCGACTCCCTGGTCCTCTCCGGTGAGGAGCACGCCACCCTCGCACTCGCCGAGCGCTTCGCCGAACAGGGACGCAAGACCAAGCGGCTCCAGGTCAGCCACGCCTTCCACTCGCCGCTCATGGAGCCGATGCTGGAGGAGTTCCGGCGCATCGCCGGCATCCTGGCCTACTCCGCGCCCCGTATCCCCGTCGTCTCCACCGTCACCGGACGGCTCGCGACGTCGGAGGAGCTCTGCTCGCCGGACTACTGGACCGGCCATGTCCGAGGCGCCGTCCGCTTCTCCGACGCCATGGACTGGCTCCTCGTCCAGGGAGGCGCCCGTACCTTCCTGGAACTCGGCCCCGACGGCGTCCTCAGTGCCCTCGGCCAGAACTGCCTGCCCGAGGAGCGCGAGGCCGACACCGTCTTCGCCCCGCTGCTGCGTACCGGCAAGGACGAGGTCCGTGAGGTGCTCGGCGCTGCCGGACTCGCCCATGTACGCGGCGCGCGCCTCGACTGGCACGCCGTCCACGCCGGCCACCCCGCCCGCCGGGTCGACCTGCCCACCCATGCCTTCCGCACCCGCCGCTACTGGCTGGACCCGCAGCAGGCGGCCGGGCCCGGTGCGCTCGCCACCCGGCACCCCGTCCTGAGCTCGGCCGTCGAGCTCGCGGGTGCCGGCACCACCGTGCTGTCGGGACGCCTGTCGCCGCGCACCCAGCCGTGGGTGGCCGACCACACGATCGCCGGGGTCACCCTGCTTCCGGGCACCGCGTTCGTCGAACTCGCCCTGCGGGCGGGGGAGGAGACCGGCTGCGGGCTCGTCGAGGAGCTGACCCTCCAGAGCCCGCTGGTGCTGCCCGAGTCGGGCGCCGTGGCCATCCAGGTGGTCGTGGCCGCCGCCGACGCCGCCGGCCGCCGCACCGTCGAGTGCTACGCGCGCCCCGACACCGTGGAGGCGGCCGAGGACGACTGGGTGCGCCACGCCACCGGCGTCCTGGCCCCCGCAGCCCCGGAGCCGGACACCGCCGCGCTCGCCGGGCCGTGGCCGCCGGCCGGCGCGGTCCCGCTCGACGTCAGCACCCTGTACGCCGACATGGCCGACGAGGGCTACGGCTACGGGCCCGCCTTCCACGGGGTCCGCGCCGCCTGGCTGCTCGACGGCGAGGTCTTCGCCGAGGTCGAACTCCCGCAGCCGGCCCAGGCCGGGGCCGCGGGCTTCGGCCTGCATCCGGCCCTGCTCGACGCCGCCCTGCACCCCGCCGACCATGCCCTGTCCGCGGCCGGCAACCGCCCCGAGGGGACGTGGATCCCCTTCTCCTGGAACGGGGTCGCCCTGTACGCGGCCGGAGCGTCCGCCGTGCGCGTACGGATCGTCGCGAACGGCCGCGACGAACTCGATGTCACGGTCGCCGACGCCACCGGCGCCCCCGTGGCCCGGGTCGGCTCGCTGCTGCTGCGCGCCGTCACGTCGGACCAGCTTGCCGCCGACCGCTCCGACCCGCTGCTCGCCGTGCGGTGGAACCCCATCGAACTGCCGCAGGACGGCGTCGAGTTCGCCGAGTTCGCGGAGCTCACCGCCGTGGCCGACGGGGCCGTGCCGCCCGTCGTCGTGTACCGCACGCCGCCCACCCCGGCGGGCGAGGTGCCGGCCGCCGTCCGTGCCGTTACCGCCGACGCGCTGGCCGCCGTGCAGACCTGGCTCGCCGACGAGCGGTACGCCGGGTCGCGGCTCGCCGTGGTCACGCGCGCCGGAGCGTCCGTGCCGGGCACCGATGTTGACCTCGCCCAGGCGCCCGTCTGGGGCCTCGTCCGGTCCGCGGAGGCGGAGAACCCGGGCCGCTTCGTGCTCGTCGACACGGATGCCGAAACAGAAAGCAGCACCGGTGTCGACACCGACGCGGCCGGAGCGGCCGCTGCCGCCCTCCTCGGCCGCGCCCTAGCCGCGTCCACCGAACCCGAACTTGCTCTGCGCGGAACCGAGTTGTACATACCCCGGCTGGCCGCCGTACCGGCCCCCGACGAGGAGCGCCCCGCGCCCTGGGACGCGACCGGCACCGTACTCCTGACCGGAGGCACCGGCGGCGTGGGCGCCGAACTCGCCCGCCACCTGGTCCGCGAGCACGGCGTACGGCACCTGCTGCTCACCAGCCGGCGCGGCGCGGACGCCCCCGGTGCCCGCGAACTCCTCGCCGACCTCGCCGCATCGGGCGCCCAGGTCACCGTCAGCGCCACCGACGCCGGCGACCGGGAAGCCCTGGCCGCACTGCTCGCCGCCGTCCCGTCCGAGCACCCGCTGCGCGCCGTGGTGCACGCGGCCGGGGTGATCGACGACGGCCTCGCGGGCGACCTCACCGCCGGGCGGATCGACACCGTGCTGCGGCCCAAGGCGGACGCCGCCTGGTATCTGCACGAGCTGACGGCCGGCCTCGACCTCGCAGCCTTCGTCCTCTTCTCCTCGGCCTCGACCGTCCTCGACGGCGCCGGACAGGGCAACTACGCCGCCGCCAACCTCTTCCTCGACGCCCTGGCCGCCCGCCGCGCGGCCGCCGGGCAGGTCGTCACCTCCCTCGCCTGGGGGCTGTGGGCCGGGGGCGGCGGAATGGGGGCGGGCCTCGACGCGGCCGCCCTCACCCGCATCGAACGGCTCGGCCTGGACTCGCTGTCCTTCGCGGAGAACCTCGCCCAACTGGACAAGGCCCTGGGCACCGACGAACCGGCCGTGGTCCCCGTACGCGTCAACCAGCGCGCGGTGAGAGCCCGCGCCGACGGCACACCCACCCTGCTGCGCGCCCTGGTGCGGCCCCGCATCGCCCGCACCGCCGCCGGGGCGGCGACGTCGACCGCCCCCGCCGGGACGGCACCGCTCGCGGCTCGCCTCGCCGAGCTGGGCGCGGCCGAGCGCCTCACCACCGTCCTGCGCCTGGTCCGCACCGAGGCCGCCGCCGTCCTCGGCTACCGGAGCGCCGAGGAGGTCACCGCCACCCGGGCGTTCATGGAGACGGGCTTCGACTCCCTCGCCGCCGTGGAACTGCGCAACCGGCTCGCCGCCGCGACCGGACTGCGGCTGAGCGCGACCCTGACCTTCGACTACCCCACGGCGACGGCCCTGGCCGAACACCTCGTCACCAAGCTCGTGGCCTCGGCGGCGCCCGAGGCCGCAGGCGCGGCAGCGGCGCCGACGGGCCGTACGCCCGCCACGGATACGGATGACGACCCGATCGTGATCGTCTCCATGGCCTGCCGCTACCCGGGCGGGGTGGCCTCGCCGGAGGAGCTGTGGCAGCTCGTCGCCGAGGGGTCCGACGCCATCGGGCCCTTCCCCACCGACCGCGGCTGGGACAGCGACCTCTACGACCCGGAGATCGGCAAGCCCGGCAGGACCTACTCCACCGAGGGCGCGTTCCTGTACGACGCCGCCCGGTTCGACCCTGCCTTCTTCGGGATCAGCCCGCGCGAGGCGCAGGCCATGGACCCGCAGCAGCGACTGCTGCTGGAGGTCGCCTGGGAGACCTTCGAGCGTGCCGGGATCGATCCCCGGTCCATGAAGGGCAGCTCGACCGGAGTCTTCGCCGGCGTGATGTACCACGACTGGGGGCTGCGGCTCGGTCCGCTCCCCGAGGACGTGGCCGGCTACCACGGCAACGGCAGCCTCGCCAGTGTGGTGTCCGGCCGGGTCGCGTACACGCTGGGACTTGAGGGCCCGGCGGTCAGCGTCGACACGGCGTGCTCGTCCTCGCTGGTGGCCCTGCACATGGCCGCTCAGGCCCTGCGGTCCGGTGAGTGCTCGCTGGCCCTCGCCGGTGGTGTCACGATCATGTCCACCCCCGACACCTTCCTCGACATGTCCCGCCAGCGAGGCCTGGCCTCCGACGGCCGCTGCAAGTCCTTCGGCGTCGGCGCGGACGGTACGGGCTGGGGCGAGGGTGCGGGCGTGCTGCTGCTGGAGCGGCTGTCCGACGCCCGCCGCAACGGGCACCGGGTGCTCGCCGTGGTCCGGGGTTCGGCCCTGAACCAGGACGGCGCGAGCAACGGGCTCACCGCCCCGAACGGCCCGGCCCAGCAGCGCGTCATCCGCCAGGCGCTCGCCAACGCCGGTCTGTCGGCCGCCGAGGTCGACGTGGTGGAGGCGCACGGCACGGGGACCCGGCTCGGCGACCCGATCGAGGCCCAGGCACTGCTGGAGACGTACGGCCAGGAACGGCCCGAGGGGCACCCGCTCCGGCTGGGGTCCATCAAGTCGAACATGGGCCACACGCAGGCGGCGGCCGGTGTCGCGGGCATCATCAAGATGGTCATGGCCATGCGTCACGGCATTCTGCCCAGGACTCTGTACGCGGACACGCCCTCGGACCAGGTGGACTGGTCGGCGGGCGAGGTGGAACTCCTCACCGAGGCCCTGGAGTGGCAGCCGGTCGGCCACCCGAGGCGTGCGGGCATCTCGTCGTTCGGGATCAGTGGGACGAACGCCCACGTGATCATCGAGCAGGCCCCGGAGCAGGCCGAGGACGTGGCCACCCCTGCCGCGTTCCCCGCCCTTCCCGCCCTCCCCTGGCCGGTCTCCGGCTCCACCGCCGAGGCCCTGAGCGCGCAGGCCGGCCTCCTCCGCAGTCGGCTCAGGGAGCTGACCGACGAGGAGCTGACCCCCGCCGCCCTCACCCTGGCCACCGGCCGGGCGGCCCTCGAACACCGTGCCGTCGCCTTCGGCGCCGACCGGGAGGAACTCTCGGCCGCGTTGGAGCTGCTTGCGGGCGCGGAGACGGTCCAGGGCGCCGGCACGGTCCTGGGCGCGGGAGTGGCGTTCCTGTTCACCGGGCAGGGTGCGCAACGGCTGGGCATGGGCAGCGAGTTGTATGGGGCGTTCCCGGTGTTCGCGGAGGCGTTCGACGCGGTGTGTGCGGAGACGGACGTGCACCTCGGGCGGTCGTTGCGTGAGGTGATGTGGGGCGAGGACGCGGAGGCGTTGAACGCGACCGGGTTCGCCCAGCCTGCCCTGTTCGCGTTCGAGGTGGCGTTGTTCCGGCTCGTCGGGGCCTGGGGTGTGACCCCTGATGTCGTGGTCGGGCATTCCATTGGTGAGCTGGCCGCCGCGCACGTGGCGGGTGTGCTGTCGCTCGCGGATGCGGCTCGGCTGGTCGTGGCCCGTGGTCGTTTGATGCAGGCGTTGCCGGCTGGTGGCGCGATGGTCGCCGTGCAGGCTTCCGAGGCGGAAGTCCTGCCGTTGCTCACGGACGGTGTGGGTATCGCGGCCGTCAACGGGCCGCAGTCGGTGGTGGTTTCCGGCACGGAAGCGGCTGCTGTGGCGGTCGGTGAGCATTTCTCCGCCGCCGGTCGTAAGACCAGCAGGCTGGCTGTCTCGCACGCCTTCCACTCGGCGTTGATGGAGCCGATGCTGGAGGAGTTCCGTGCGGTGGCGGCCGGGTTGGTCTTCTCCGAGCCGCGTATTCCGGTGGTCTCTACGGTTACGGGTGAGCTGTCTGCGGATTGGCAGTCTGCGGAGTACTGGGTCGACCAGGTCCGTAGCCCTGTCCGTTTCGCCGACGCCGTCCGCAGCGCGGAAGGGGCGGGCGCGCGTACGTTCGTGGAGATCGGCCCGGACGCGGTCCTGACCGCCCTCGGGGCCGGGGCCGCCGAGGACTCCGCCACCTTCGTTCCGCTGGTCCGGCGCGACCGTGACGAAGCCCGTGAGGCCCTGACCGGTGTCGGAGCGGTCTGGGCGCGCGGAGGCGATGTCGACTGGTCCGCCGTGCTCGGTGGGACGGGTACCACCGGCTCCCTCGTCGATCTGCCCACGTACGCCTTCCAGCGCAAGCGCTACTGGCTCGACGTCACCGCCAAGGCCGGCGATGTCGGATCGGCCGGGCTCGATCCCGTCGATCACCCCGTGCTCAGCGCGGCCGTCCTGTCGCCGGAGTCGGGGTCCGTGGTCCTGACGGGCCGGCTCTCGGCCGCCGCGCAGCCATGGGTCGCCGACCACGGGGTGCACGGTGCGGTGCTGCTGCCCGGCACCGGCTTCGTCGAGCTCGCGGTTCGCCTCGGTGACCAGGTCGGCTGCGACCTCCTGGAGGAGCTGACCCTGGAGGCGCCCCTCGTCCTGCCCGCGTCCGGTGGTGTGGCCCTGCGCGTCGCCGCCGGCGCCCCGGAGGCTTCGGGCCGCCGACCGCTGCACATCCACTCACGTCTCGACGGCGCCCCCGAGAACGCCTGGACCCGGCACGCCACCGGCTTCCTCGCCACCGGCGAGCCCGCGAAGGTGCAGGCCGACCTCACCCAGTGGCCGCCCCGCGGGGCCACCCCTGTGCAGGTCGAGGGCGCCTACGAACGGCTGCGTGAGCGCGGATACGGCTACGGGCCCGCCTTCCAGGGCCTGACAGCGGCCTGGCGGCGCGGCGACGAGCTGTTCGCCGAGGTCTCCCTGCCCGACTCCGTCCGCGCGGAGGCGGCCGACTACGGGCTGCACCCGGCGCTCCTGGACACCGCCATGCACGTGGACGTCCTCGTCGACCAGGAGGAGGGCGGCACCGAGGCGCTGCTGCCCTTCGCGTGGAGCGGGGTGTCGCTGCACGCGACAGGGGCCGCCGCGCTGCGTGTGTACGTACGCCGCATCCGGGGGGCGGAGGAGTCGGTGATGGTCGTCGCCGACGAGGCCGGCAGCCCCGTGATGACCGTGTCCTCGCTGATCTGCCGTCCCGTCTCCGCCGACCAGCTGGCCCCGGCCGAGGGCCCCCTCTCCGATGCCCTGCACCACATCGAGTGGATGCCGCTCCCCGAGCCGTTCGAACCCCTTCCGTCCTCCACCGTCGTGCTCGACGAGTACGGGCTCGCCATCCTCGGCGACCCGTCGGCCGCCGTCCTGGCCTGCTGCCCGACCCCGGCGGGCTGGCCGACGCCCGAGGCCACGCGCACCGTCACCTCGTACGTGCTCGACCTGCTGCAGTCCTGGCTGATGGACGAGCGGTTCGAATCCACCCCCCTGGTGGTCGTCACGCGTGGCGCTGTCGCCACCGACCGGGACACCGCCCCCGATCTGACCCAGGCCCCCGTGTGGGGCATCGTCCGGGCGGCCCAGGCGGAGAACCCGGGCCGCATCGTCCTGCTCGACGCCGACCCCGGCGACGACATCGACGCGGCAGGGTTCCCGGCCGCCGCCGGTGCGGCCCTGGCTCACGGCGAACCCGAACTCGCCCTGCGCGACGGACGGTTCCTCATACCCCGACTGGTCCGTACGGCCGTGCCGGAGGCCGACGCCCCGTGGAACGGCGACGACACCGTCCTGATCACCGGTGGTACGGGCGGCCTCGGCGCCCGCATCGCCCACCATCTCGTCGAACGGCACGGCGTACGCCACCTGCTGCTCACCAGCCGCAGGGGCTTCGACGCCCCCGGCGCCGCCGACCTCCGCGATCGGCTCGTCGCGGCCGGAGCCGTGGACGTCGGGATCGCCGCGTGCGACGTCGCCGACCGGGCCGCTCTGGCGGAGGTCCTCGACGGCATCGGGTCCGGGCACCCGCTCGGGGGAGTCGTCCACGCGGCCGGAGTCGTCGACCCCGGCCTGATCGGCGCCCTCACCCCCGAACGCCTCGACACCGTCATGCGGCCCAAGGCGGACGCGGCCTGGCACCTGCACGAACTCACTGCGGGAATGAACCTGTCGGCGTTCGTGATGTTCTCCTCCGCCGGCGGGCTCGTCCTGCCGGCAGGGCAGGGCAACTACGCGGCCGCCAACGTGTTCCTGGACGCCCTCGCCGCCCACCGGCGCTCTGCCGGACTGCCGGCCACCTCCCTCGCGTACGGGCTGTGGGCCGTCAACACCGGGCTCGGCGGCGAACTCACGGACGCCGACGTGGAGAAGATGAACCGGCTCGGCCTCCCGGCCCTGCCCGCCGCCCGCGGCGTCGAACTCTTCGACGAGGCCCTGCGCACCCGGCACGCCCTGCTCGCGCCGCTCCTCGTCGACCCGGCCGCCCTGCACGCCCGCGGCACCGACGTCCCGCCGCTGCTGCGTGCCACCGCGGCCGCCGCCCGGCCCGCGCTCCGCCGTACGGCAGCTTCTGCGCCCGTCGGCGACAGCCTGGCCGGCCGCCTGGCCCCGCTCACCGCCGCCGAACGCCGCCAGACCCTCCGCGATCTGGTCGCCGGCCAGGTCGCGGCCGTCCTCGGCCACGAGTCCGCGGCCAGCGTCGGCGTCGACCGCGCCTTCAAGGAACTCGGCTTCGACTCGCTGGCAGCAGTGGAACTGCGCAACGCGCTCAACTCCGCGACCGGGCTGCGGCTTCCGGTCACCCTCGTCTTCGACTACCCGAACACCGGGGCCGTGGCCGACTACCTCGACACGGAACTCGGAGGCACGGAGGACGAGTCCGCCGCCGCGACGGCCGACTTCGCCCCCACAGGCCTCTCGGACGACGAGCCCGTCGCGATCGTCGGCATCAGCTGCCGCTTCCCCGGTGGGGTCCGCTCCGCCGAGGATCTCTGGACGCTCGTCGCGGAAGGCCGCGACGCCATCGACGGCTTCCCCGCCGACCGGGGCTGGGACACCGACGGCATCTACGATCCGGAGCCGGGCCTGCACGGCAAGACCTACGCCCGCGAAGGCGGATTCCTGTACGACGCCGCCGAGTTCGACCCGGCGTTCTTCGGCATCAGCCCCCGCGAGGCCATCGCCATGGACCCGCAGCAGCGGCTCCTGCTCCAGGCGGCCTGGGAGGCCTTCGAGGACGCGGGCATCGACCCGACGGCCATGCGCGGCAGCCAGACCGGTGTCTACGCCGGTGTGATGTACCACGACTACGCCTCCCGCCTCCAGCACATCCCCGACGACGTCGCCGGCTACCTCGGCAACGGCACCGCCGCCTCGATCCTCACCGGCCGCGTCGCCTACACCCTCGGCCTGGAAGGGCCCGCGGTCAGCGTCGACACCGCGTGCTCCTCGTCCCTGGTGGCCCTCCACATGGCCTGCCAGGCCCTGCGGCGCGGCGAGGTCGGCATGGCCCTCGCCGGCGGTGTCACCGTGATGTCGACCCCCGAGATCTATGTGGAGTTCGCCCAGCAGCGCGGGCTCTCCGCCGACGGCCGCTGCAAGGCCTTCGCGGGCGGCGCCGACGGCACGGGCTGGGCGGAAGGCGTCGGCCTGCTCCTCGTCGAGCGGCTCTCCGACGCGGAACGCCTCGGCCACGACGTCCTCGCCGTGATCCGCGGCTCCGCCATCAACCAGGACGGCGCGAGCAACGGCCTCACCGCCCCGAACGGTCCGTCGCAGCAGCGGGTCATCCACCGCGCCCTCGCCGCGAGCGGCCTCACGACAGCCGACGTGGACCTCGTGGAGGGCCACGGCACGGGCACCCGGCTCGGCGACCCGATCGAGGCCCAGGCCCTCCTTGCCACCTACGGTCAGGGGCGGCCCGCCGACGACCCGGTGTGGCTGGGCTCCATCAAGTCCAACATCGGCCACGCCCAGGCGGCGGCCGGTGTCAGCGGTGTCATCAAGTCCGTCATGGCGCTGCGCAACGGCCTGATGCCCCGGACCCTGCACGTGGACGAGCCCTCGCCCGAGGTGGACTGGGACGCCGGAAACGTACGCCTGCTCACCGAGGCCCGGCCCTGGCCGCGCCGGCCGGACAGGCCGCGCCGCGCAACCGTCTCCTCGTTCGGGCTCAGCGGCACCAACGCCCACCTCGTCGTCGAGGAGGCGCCGCAGACGGTGGAGCCGGCCGCCGAGCCACGCGTACGGCCCGTGACCGGCCGCCCGCTGCCCCTGGTGCTCTCCGGCTCGGACGCGGAGGCCCCCGCCCGCCAGGCCGCGGACCTCCGGGCCCGCCTGCTCGCCGAGCCCGGGCTGGACCTTCACGACGTCGCGTACACCCTGGCCACCGGCCGGGCGACGCTGGAACACCGCGGGGTGGTCCTGGCCACGGACACGCAGAGCGCGCTGCATGAGCTGGGTGCGCTGGCCGACGGTGAGGGCGTACGGGGAGTCGCCGCGCAGGGCAGGACGGCGTTCCTGTTCACGGGTCAGGGTGCGCAGCGCCTCGGTATGGGCCGTGAGTTGTACGAGAACTTCCCGGTGTTCGCCGAAGCCTTCGACGCGGTGTGTGCGGAGGTCGATGCGCACCTCGGGCGGTCGTTGCGTGAGGTGGTGTGGGGCGAGGACGCGGACGAACTGAACGCGACCGGGTTCGCTCAGCCCGCGCTGTTCGCGTTCGAGGTGGCGTTGTTCCGGTTGGTCGAGTCGTGGGGTGTGGCTCCGCATGTGGTGGTGGGGCACTCGATCGGTGAGTTGGCCGCTGCCCAGGTTTCCGGTGTTCTTTCGCTCGCGGATGCGGCTCGGCTGGTCGTGGCGCGTGGTCGTTTGATGCAGGCGTTGCCGGCTGGTGGCGCGATGGTCGCCGTGCAGGCGACCGAGGCGGAAGTCCTGCCGTTGCTCACGGACGGTGTGGGGATTGCGGCGGTCAACGGGCCGCAGTCGGTGGTGGTTTCCGGCACGGAAGCGGCTGCTGTCGCGGTCGGTGAGCATTTCGCCGCCGCCGGTCGTAAGACCAGCAGGCTGGCTGTCTCGCACGCCTTCCACTCGGCGTTGATGGAGCCGATGCTGGAGGAGTTCCGTGCGGTGGCGGCCGGGTTGGTCTTCTCCGAGCCGCGTATTCCGGTGGTCTCTACGGTTACGGGTGAGCTGTCTGCGGATTGGCAGTCTGCTGAGTACTGGGTCGATCAGGTTCGCCGGCCCGTTCGTTTCGCCGACGCATTGCGTAGTGCCGAGGCGTGGGGTGCTCGTACGTTCGTGGAGATCGGCCCGGATGCGGTCCTGACCGCTCTCGGCTCCGACTCCGCGACCTTCGTCCCTCTGTTGCGCAGGAAGCGTCCGGAGGCTGAGGCCCTGGTTGCGGCTCTGGGCCGGTTGTACGTGGAGGGTGCCCGGGTCGACTGGGAGGCGTTCTACGCCGGTTCCGGCGCCCGTCGCGTCGAGCTTCCCACGTACCCCTTCCAGCGCACCCGCTACTGGCTCGACGCACCCGCCGCCGTCGGTGATGCCGCCGGCCTCGGGCAGCTGCCCGCCGGACACCCGCTGCTCAGCGCCGTCGTCGTCTCCCCGGAGACCGGGGCTCCTGTGCTCACCGGACGGATCTCCGTCGCCACGCACCCGTGGCTCGCCGATCACGCCGTGCACGGCAGCGTGCTGCTGCCCGGCACCGCGTATGTGGAGATGGCGCTCCGCGCCGGCCACGAGGCAGGCTGCGCCCAGCTGGAGGAGCTGACCCAGGAGACCCCGCTGCTGCTGCCGGCCAAGGCCGGTGTCGCCGTGCAGGTCACCGTGGGCGAGGCGGACGGGTCCGGGCGGCGTGACGTCGTCGTGTACTCGCGGGCCGAGGATCTGGCCGCCGATGCCCCGTGGACCCGCAACGCCCGGGGTGTTCTCGCCGCCGAGCCGGCGCCCGCCGTGCCCGACCTGGAGGCCTGGCCCCCGGCCGGTGCCCGGGCTGTGGACGTCAGCGGCATGTACGAGGACCTCGCCGGGCTCGGTTACGGGTACGGCCCCGTGTTCCAGGGCCTGACGGCGGCCTGGCGGCGCGGCGACGAACTCTTCGCCGAGATCAGCCTGCCCGAGCACGCCCGCACCGACGCCGCCGCGTTCGCGCTGCACCCGGCCCTGCTCGACGCAGCCCTGCACGCGGAGCGCATCTTCGACGGGGATCACGAGGGGCCCGTCCGGGCCGCCCTGCCCTTCGCCTGGAACGGCGTCACCCTGCACAGCACCGGTTCCCCCGCCCTGCGGGTGCGGTTGACCAAGCCGGGCCCCGACGCGGTCGCCCTGCGGATCACCGCGCCGACGGGCGAGCCCGTGGCCACGGTCGAGTCGCTCGTGGTGCGTGAGGTGTCCGCCGCGCAACTCGCGGGCGACGGGGCCGGCCGGGATGCGGCTCTGTTCCGTATCGACTGGCAGGCCCCTCGGCCGAACCGGCCCTCGGCGGCCGCGAACTCCACCGATGACTGGCTCGTCGTCGGGGCCCCGCTGCCGGGCATCCGGTCGGTGTCCTCGCTCGCCGAGGCCGGCGCGGAGGAGTGGGCCCCAGGCACGGTTCTGCTGACCGCGCCCGACGTGTCCGACGTCTTCGGTACCGCGGGCGGGGTCCCCGAGCAGGTGCGTACGTCCGTCGGGCGGCTCGTCGACGGGCTCGGCCAGTGGCTGGCTGACGACCGGTTCGCCGATGCGCGGCTGGTGCTCGTCACCCGGAACGCCGTGGTCGCGGGCAACGGGGACGAGGTGGACGTCGTACAGGCCCCGCTGTGGGGTGTCCTGCGCGCGGCACAGGCCGAGAACCCGGGCCGCTTCACCGTCGTCGACCTCGACGACGCCCCCGAATCGGTGGCGGCCCTGCCCGCCGCCCTCGCCCCCACCGGGAGCGCGACGGAGACGGAGGCCGAGACCGAGATCGCCATCCGCCGGGGCCAGGTCCTGGTGCCCCGCTACGCGGCGGCCACCACCGGCGGTGCCGGCGAGCCCCTGGTGTGGTCCCCGGACGGCACCGTACTGATCACCGGCGGAACCGGCCTGCTGGGCGGGGTACTCGCCAGGCACCTGGTCGCCGAGAAGGGCGTACGCCACCTCGTACTCACCAGCCGACGGGGTGAGGGCGCCCCGGGTGCGGCGGAACTGCGCTCACAGCTCACCGAGTTGGGCGCCGAGTCGGTACGCATCGTCGGTGTAGACGCGGCCGACCGGTACGCGCTCGCCGCGCTGCTCGACGAGATCCCGTCCGCGCACCCGCTGACCGGGGTCGTGCACGCCGCCGGCGTCATGGACAACGCCCTGGTCGGGGCCGTCACCCAGGAACAGGTCGGCAGGGTGCTGCGGCCCAAGGTCGATGCCGCGTGGCACCTCCACGAGCTGACCAGGAACCTGAACCTGTCGGCGTTCGTGCTGTACTCCTCGGCCGGCGGCCAGATCCTCTCCGCCGGGCAGGCCACCTACGCGGCCGCCAACGTCTTCCTCGACGCCCTGGCCACCGAACGCCGTGCCGCCGGACTCGTCGCCACCTCCCTGGCCTGGGGCCTGTGGGAGGGCACGGTCGGGGAGGGGCCGGAGCTCACCGACGCCGACCTGCGCAGGATGGGCCGCTCCGGGGTGCTGGAGCTCTCCTTCGCCGACGGGCTCGCGCTGTTCGACGCGGCGCTGGGCACGGAGGACGCCCTGCTCGCACCGGTCCGGCTCGACCGCGCCGCGCTGCGCGAGCGGGCCGACGAGATCCCGGCCCTGCTGCGCGGGCTGGCCGGCCCGCCCGCCCGAAAGGGGCCCAGGCCCACCACGGTCCCGGCTGCGGGGGCCGGTGACAGCGCCGGCTCTCTCGTACGGGCCAAGCTGGCCGCGCTGCCGGCCGGACCGGAGCAGACCCGCTATCTGGAGGAGCTGGTACGGGGCCACGCCGCCGCCGTACTCGGCCACGGCGATCCGACGGGGGTAGCGGCCGACCGGGGCTTCACCGAGCTCGGCCTGGACTCCCTCGGGGCCATCGAACTGCGCAACCGGCTCCAGAAGGCGACCGGGCTGCGTCTGCCCGCCACCCTGATGTTCGACTACCCCAACTCGGCCTCCCTGGCCGGGTTCCTGCTGGAGGAGCTGGAGCCCGAACCGGCAGCCACTGTGGGCCAGGAGCCCCTGGACGACGAGCGCATCAGGCAGGCGCTGCTGTCGATCCCGGCGGCGCGCCTGCGCGAGGCCGGCCTCCTCGACACCCTGCTCGGCCTGGCGAAGGCAGACCCGGCCCAGGCTGCCGACGCTTCAGAGGCCTCCGAGGCATCCGACGAACAGGGGCCGGCCATCGAGGAGATGGCCGTGGACGACCTCGTACGAGCCGCCATGGCCGGCGGCGAACTCAGCTGATCCCGACCTGGATGATGAGGATGACGTGAGCAGCACATCGATGGAACAGGTCGTAGCAGCACTCCGGAAGTCGCTCACGGACAATGAGCGACTGCGTGAGGAGAACGCGCGGCTCACCTCCGTGAACAACGACCCGATCGCGATCGTGGCCATGGCGTGCCGCTACCCGGGCGGGGCCGGCACACCGGAGGATCTGTGGCGGCTGGTGGACGGGGGCGTCGACGCGGTGTCCGGCTTCCCGGCCGACCGGGGCTGGGATCCGGGTGTGTACGACCCCGAGCCGGGTGTGCCGGGGAAGTCGTATGCGCGTGATGGTGCGTTTCTGTACGACGCGGCGGAGTTCGATCCGGGCTTCTTCGGGATCAGTCCGCGTGAGGCGTTGGCGATGGATCCGCAGCAGCGGTTGCTGTTGGAGGTGTCGTGGGAGGCGATCGAGCGGGCCGGGGTCGATCCGACGTCGCTCAAGGGCAGCCGGACCGGTGTGTACGCCGGTGTGATGTACCACGACTACGCCGACGGCAGCGCGGGCAGCTTCGTCTCCGGCCGGGTTGCGTACACGCTGGGCCTGGAGGGCCCGGCCGTCACCATCGACACGGCGTGCTCGTCCTCGCTGGTGGCGTTGCATACGGCGGCTCAGGCGCTGCGGTCCGGTGAGTGCTCCCTGGCCCTCGCGGGCGGTGTCACGGTGATGTCGACCCCGGACATGCTGGTGTACTTCAGCGGGCAGCGCGGCCTGGCGCCGGACGGCCGCTGCAAGCCGTTCGCCGCCGCGGCCGACGGCACGGGCTGGGGCGAGGGCGCCGGCGTCCTCCTGCTGGAGCGCCTCTCCGACGCGCGGCGCAACGGTCACCCGGTGCTCGCGCTCGTCAGCGGGTCGGCGGTCAACCAGGACGGTGCGTCGAGCGCGATGACCGTACCCAACGGGCCCGCCCAGCAGCGGGTGATCCGCCAGGCGCTGACCGACGCGGGCCTGACGACGGCCGAGGTCGACGCGGTGGAGGCGCACGGCACGGGGACCCGGCTCGGCGACCCGATCGAGGCTCAGGCACTCCTGGCTACATACGGTCGGAACCGGCCCGAGGGACAGCCGTTGTGGCTGGGCTCGGTGAAGTCGAACTTCGGCCACACGCAGGCGGCGGCCGGTGTGGCGGGCATCATCAAGATGGTCATGGCCATGCGCCACGGGGTGCTGCCGAAGTCCTTGCACGTGGATACGCCGTCGGACCAGGTGGACTGGTCGGCGGGTGCCGTGGAACTGCTCACCGAGGCCCGGGACTGGCAGCCGGTCGGCCGCCCGAGGCGTGCGGGCATCTCGTCGTTCGGGCTGAGCGGGACGAACGCGCACGTGATCGTGGAAGAGGCCCCGGTGGAGGCGGCGGAGCCGGCTGAGAAGGCCGAACTTCCCGTGGTTCCTTGGGTGGTGTCGGCGAAGAGCAGCGAGGCGCTGGCCGTGCGGGCCGAGCAGTTGCTGGCCGGCGCCGAGGCCCACGCGGCCGAGGACGTCGCCTACTCCCTCGCCACCACGCGTACTGCCTTCCCACATCGCGCGGTGGTCCTCGGTGACCGGAGGAGCGCCCTGGCGGCCCTGGCGGGGGGCGAGGAGCATCCGGGGTTGATGCAGGGGGTGGCCGCGCCGGGCCGGACGGCGTTCCTGTTCACGGGGCAGGGTGCGCAGCGGGTCGGCATGGGACGTGAGTTGTATGGGGCGTTCCCCGCTTTTGCCGAGGCGTTCGACGCGGTGTGTGCGGAGGTCGATGCGCAGCTGGGGCGGTCGTTGCGTGAGGTGATGTGGGGCGAGGACGCGGAGGCGTTGAACGCGACCGCGTACGCCCAGCCTGCGCTGTTCGCGTTCGAGGTGGCGTTGTTCCGGCTGGTCGAGGCGTGGGGTGTCAGCCCGGATGTGGTGGTGGGGCATTCGATCGGTGAGCTGGCCGCCGCTCATGTGGCGGGGGTTCTTTCGCTCGCGGATGCGGCTCGTCTGGTCGTCGCCCGGGGCCGGCTGATGCAGGCACTGCCGGCAGGCGGTGCGATGGTCGCCATCCAGGCATCCGAGGACGAAGTCCTGCCGCTACTCACGGACGGTGTGGGGATCGCGGCGGTCAACGGGCCGCAGTCGGTGGTGGTTTCCGGCACGGAAGCGGCTGCTCTCGCGGTTGGTGAGCATTTCGCCGCCGCCGGTCGTAAGACCAGCAGGCTGGCTGTCTCGCACGCCTTCCACTCGGCTTTGATGGAGCCGATGCTGGAGGAGTTCCGTGCGGTGGCGGCCGGGTTGGTCTTCTCTGAGCCGCGTATTCCGGTGGTCTCTACGGTCACGGGTGAGCTGTCTGCGGATTGGCGGTCTGCTGAGTACTGGGTCGATCAGGTTCGCCGGCCCGTTCGTTTCGCCGACGCATTGCGTAGTGCCGAGGAGTGGGGTGCTCGTACGTTCGTGGAGATCGGCCCGGATGCGGTCCTGACCGCTCTCGGCTCCGACTCCGCGACCTTCGTCCCTCTGTTGCGCAGGAAGCGTCCGGAGGCTGAGGCCCTGGTTGCGGCTCTGGGCCGGTTGTACGTGGAGGGTGCCCGGGTCGACTGGGAGGCGTTCTACGCCGGTTCCGGCGCCCGTCGCGTCGAGCTTCCCACGTACCCCTTCCAGCGCACCCGCTACTGGCTCGACGCTGTCCGGCCGGGGAGTGCCCAGCACGCGCACCCCCTGCTCGGGTCGGTGGTCACCTTGGCCGACTCCGGTGGTGCCGTGCTCACCGGACGGCTCGCCGTGGCCGGACAGCCCTGGCTTGCTGACCATGTGGTCCTGGACACGGTCCTCTTCCCCGGTGCGGGGTTCGTCGAGCTGGCCGTCCGCGCGGGTGACCACGTCGGCTGCGACGTCCTGGAAGAGCTCGCGCTCCACGCGCCCCTCGTTCTTCCCGAGGACGGCGCCGTCGCCGTACAGGTCGTCGTCGGAGCTGCCGACGAAACGGCCCGGCGTACGGTCGGGGTGTACGCCCGGGACGAGAGCGACTCCGGCCCTGACTGGACCCTGCACGCGGAAGGCGTGCTGGCCGGAGGCGTGGAGGAGCCCGCCTTCGACCTGACCGCATGGCCCCCTCCGGGCGCGGTCCCTTTCCCGGTCGACGATGCGTACGAGACGCTGCGCGAGCAGGGCCTCGCGTACGGCCCGGCGTTCCAAGGGCTGACGGCCGCCTGGCGGCTCGACGGGGCCGTCTACGCGGAGGTCGCGCTGACCGAGGACGTTGCGGCCGACGCGTACGGGCTGCACCCGGCGCTGCTGGACTCCGCGATGCACGCGGCGCTGGTGGACGGTGCCGGGGAGCATGACGGCGGCACGGTCCTGCCGTTCGTGTGGAAGGACGTGCGGCTGTTCGCGGTCGGGACGTCCGCAGCGCGTGTACGTGTGTCCCGGCCGACCCCGCAGAGCTTCTCGCTGGAGATCGCGGACGCGGCCGGGGCTCCGGTCGCATCGGTCGGGGGTGTGGTCGGCCGGGCGGTGGACGAGGCGTCCGGTGCCGGAGGCCCGGCTGCCGACCCGCTGTACCGGGTGGTGTGGCAGCCGGTCGGCGGCCCGGCCTCGCCGGCGGAGTGGCTGCGCTGGGAGGACGTACCCGACGAGGGTCCGGTGGCCGGCACGGTCGTTCTGGAGTGCGCCCAGCCGGTGCCGGCGGAGCAGGACGTGCCGTCCGCCGCCCACACGGTGGTCGAACGGGTCCTTGAGGTGCTCCAGCAGTGGCTGGCGGACCAGCGGTTCGCCGCGTCCTCCCTGGTGGTCGTCACACGCGACGCCGTGGCCGTGGCCGACGGCGACCCGGTCGACGTGTGCCAGGCCCCGGTGTGGGGTCTGGTGCGGGCAGCGCAGGCGGAGAACCCCGGGCGGTTCGTACTCCTGGACACCGACGGATCCGAGGACCTCGGATCCGTCGGTGGCGGGGAGGAGCCGGAGTCGGCGGTCCGCGACGGACGGCTGCTGGCCCCCAGGCTGGCCCGGATCAGCGTCCCCGCCGATGCCGAACCGGTGTGGGACCCGGCCGGGACCGTACTGATCACGGGCGGAACGGGCGGCCTGGGTGCGCTCGTGGCGCGCCACCTGGTGGCCGAGCACGACGTACGGCACCTGCTGCTCGTCGGCCGACGTGGTGAGCAGGCTCCGGGGGCCGCTGAACTCCGGGCGGAACTGGTGGAGCTGGGCGCGAGCGTGACACTCGCCGCGTGCGACGTGGCCGACCGTGACGCCGTGGCCGCACTTCTGGCCGGGGTGAACCCGGCCCACCCGCTGCGGGCGATCGTCCACGCGGCAGGGGTACTTGACGACGCGATGGTCACCTCGCTCACGGCCGAGCGCCTGCGCGGGGTCTTCGCACCCAAGGCGGATGCGGCCTGGCTGCTGCACGACCTCACCCGCGGACTCGACCTCACCGCTTTCGTCCTGTTCTCCTCCATCGCCGGAACAGTCGGCTCGACGGGCCAGGCCAACTACGCCGCCGCGAACGCCTTCCTCGACGCGCTCGCCGCCCATCGCCGGGCCGGTGGCCTGCCGGCGTCGTCCATGGCCTTCGGCCTGTGGGACACCCCTGGAGGCATGGGCGCCCTGCTCGGAACCGCCGAACGGGAACGCATGCGGCAGGCCGGCACCCCGGCGATCCCCGCCGACCGGGGGCTCGCGCTCTTCGATGCCGCGCTGCGGTCGGGCGCGGCGGCCACCGTTCCCGTCCGCCTCGACCTCGCGGTGCTGCGTACGCACGGCGACGAGATACCCGCCCTGCTGCGCGGCCTCGTACGGGCTCCCGGCCGCCGGGCCGCCCGTGCCGCAGCCCCGGTCCTGCGCACCCGGCTGGCCGGCCTGACCGGGGCCGACCGCGAGGATGCCGTCCTGGACCTGGTCCGTACGAAGGTCGCGGCCGTACTCGGACACGCCTCGGGCGACGCCATCGAACCCGGGCGCGCCTTCGACGAGTTGGGTTTCGACTCCCTCACCGCCGTCGAACTCCGCAACCGGCTCGACGCCGAGACCGGACTGCGCCTCCCGGCCACGCTGATCTTCGACCACCCGACAGCCGAGGGCGTCGCCGCGCACGTTCTGACGCTCCTCGACGGCACTGCGGACGTGGCCCCGAAGCCGGAACCGGCCGCCGCCCGCGCGGGCGACGAGGACCCGATCGTGATCGTGGGCATGGCCTGCCGGTACCCGGGCGGCGTGACCTCACCGGACGCACTGTGGCAACTGGTCGCGGACGGCGTCGACGCGATAGCCCCGCTGCCCGATGACCGGGGCTGGGATCCGGGGGTGTACGACCCCGAGCCGGGTGTGCCGGGGAAGTCGTATGCGCGTGATGGTGCGTTTCTGTACGACGCGGCGGAGTTCGATCCGGGCTTCTTCGGGATCAGTCCGCGTGAGGCGTTGGCGATGGATCCGCAGCAGCGGTTGCTGTTGGAGGTGTCGTGGGAGGCGATCGAGCGGGCCGGGGTCGACCCGACGTCGCTCAAGGGCAGCCGGACCGGTGTGTACGCCGGTGTGATGTACCACGACTACGCGGGCGGCACGGCCGGGAGCCTGGTCTCCGGCCGCGTGGCCTACACGCTGGGGCTGGAGGGTCCGGCCCTCACGGTCGACACGGCGTGCTCGTCCTCGCTGGTGGCGTTGCATACGGCAGCTCAGGCGCTGCGGTCCGGTGAGTGCTCCCTGGCCCTCGCGGGCGGTGTCACGGTGATGTCGACCCCGGACATGCTGGTGTACTTCAGCGAACAGCGCGGCCTCTCCCCGGACGGCCGCTGCAAGTCCTTCGGTGCCGGTGCGGACGGTACGGGCTGGGGCGAGGGTGCGGGCATGCTGCTGCTGGAGCGGCTGTCCGACGCGCGCCGCAACGGCCATCCGGTGCTGGCGGTGGTGCGGGGCTCTGCCCTGAACCAGGACGGCGCGAGCAACGGCCTGACCGCCCCGAACGGCCCGGCCCAGCAGCGCGTCATCCGCCAGGCGCTCGCCAACGCCGGTCTGTCGGCCGCCGAGGTCGACGCCGTGGAGGCGCACGGCACGGGGACCCGGCTCGGCGACCCGATCGAGGCGCAGGCGCTGCTGGCGACCTACGGTCAGGGGCGCGAGGAGGACCGGCCCCTGTGGCTGGGGTCCATCAAGTCGAACATGGGCCACACGCAGGCGGCGGCCGGTGTCGCGGGCATCATCAAGATGGTCATGGCCATGCGCCACGGCATCCTGCCGCCGTCGCTGCACGCGGAGGAACGTTCGGACCAGGTGGACTGGGCCGCGGGTGACGTGGAACTGCTCACCGAGGCACAGGAGTGGCGGGCGGGCGGCCGTCCGAGGCGTGCGGGCATCTCGTCGTTCGGGCTGAGCGGGACGAACGCGCACGTGATCGTGGAAGAGGCCCCGGTGGAGGCGG
Source organism: Streptomyces sp. NPDC050422 (assembly GCF_044458665.1). NCBI lineage: Bacteria > Bacillati > Actinomycetota > Actinomycetes > Kitasatosporales > Streptomycetaceae > Streptomyces > Streptomyces sp. NPDC050422. The sequence goes on along the minus strand of NZ_JBITIE010000002.1, from coordinate 215,842 downwards.
CGGAGCCGGCTCCGAGGGCTGAACTTCCCGTGGTTCCTTGGGTGGTGTCGGCGAAGAGCGCCGAGGCGCTGGCCGGTCAGGCCGAGCAGTTGCTGACCGTGGCCGACGACCACAGGCCCGAGGACGTCGGGTACTCCCTGGTGGCGTCGAGGTCGGAGTTCGAGCACCGGGCGGTGGTGCTCGGTGAACGGGAGAGCGCCCTGGCCGCCCTCGCGGAGGGTGCGGAGCACCCGGGGGTGGTGGTCGGCCAGACTCGACGCGGTGGGAAGACGACGTTCCTGTTCACGGGGCAGGGTGCGCAGCGGGTCGGTATGGGCCGTGAGTTGTATGGGGCGTTCCCCGCGTTTGCCGAGGCGTTCGACGCGGTGTGTTCGGAGGTCGATGCGCACCTCGGGCGGTCGTTGCGTGAGGTGGTGTGGGGCGAGGATGCGGAGGCGTTGAACGCGACCGGGTTCGCTCAGCCTGCGCTGTTCGCTTTCGAGGTGGCGTTGTTCCGCCTTGTTGAGGCGTGGGGTGTGACTCCGGATGTGGTGGTGGGGCATTCGATCGGTGAGCTGGCCGCCGCTCATGTGGCGGGGGTTCTTTCGCTCGCGGATGCGGCTCGTCTGGTCGTCGCCCGGGGCCGGCTGATGCAGGCACTGCCGGCAGGCGGTGCGATGGTCGCCATCCAGGCATCCGAGGACGAAGTCCTGCCGCTACTCACGGACGGTGTGGGTATCGCGGCGGTCAACGGGCCGCAGTCTGTGGTGGTTTCGGGTACGGAGGCTGCTGCTCTGGCGGTCGGTGACTACTTTGCCGCCGCAGGTCGTAAGACCAGCAGGCTGTCGGTGTCGCATGCGTTCCACTCGGCTTTGATGGAGCCGATGCTGGAGGAGTTCCGTGCGGTGGCGGCCGGGTTGTCCTTTGCCGAGCCGCGTATTCCGGTGGTCTCTACGGTTACGGGTGAGCTGTCTGCGGATTGGCGGTCTGCTGAGTACTGGGTCGATCAGGTCCGCCGGCCGGTCCGTTTCGCCGATGCTGTGCGTAGTGCCGAGGAGTGGGGTGCTCGTACGTTCGTCGAGATCGGCCCGGACGCGGTCCTGACCGCGCTCGGTACGGACTCCGCGACCTTCGTCCCGCTGCTGCGCAGGAAGCGTCCGGAGGCTGAGGCCCTGGTTGCGGCTCTGGGCCGGTTGTACGTGGACGGCGTACGCGTCGACTGGGAGGCGCTCTACGCCGGTTCCGGTGCCCGTCGCGTCGAGCTTCCCACGTACGCCTTCCAGCGCACCCGCTACTGGCTCGACGCCCCCGCCGCCGGCGCGGACGCCTCGGCGTCCGGGCAGATTGCCCTCGATCACCCGGTGCTGCGGGCAGCCGTGGTTCTGCCCGACGACAGCGGCATCGTCCTCACGGGCCGGCTGTCCGCTGCCACGCACGGCTGGATCGTCGACCACGACGTCCTCGGGAGCACCCTGCTGCCGGGCACCGGATTCGTGGAGCTGGCCATCCGGGCGGGCGAACAGCTCGGCTGCGGGATGCTCGAGGAACTCACCCTGCAGGCCCCCCTGGTGCTGCAACCGCTCGGCGGCATCGCCGTTCAGGTGGTGGTCGGGGAGGCCGACGACACCGGGCGACGGTCCGTGACGATCCACTCGCGCGCCGACGACCACCCGGATCTGCCGTTGACCCGTCACGCGGACGGCGTGCTGGCACCGCCGGTGGAGGCGGAAGTGGCGGAGGGACTCACCGACTGGCCGCCGGCAGGGGCCGAGGAGCTGACCGTCGCGGGTGCCTACCCGGACCTCGCGTCCGTCGGGTACCACTACGGGCCGGTGTTCCAGGGCCTCACCGCGGCCTGGCGACTCGGGGACGTGCTCTACGCGGAAGTCCGTCTGCCCGAAACGGCACACGCGGATGCTGCCCGATTCCGCCTCCACCCCGCCCTGTTGGATGCGGCGATGCACGTCGGGCTGCTCGACATCCCGGGCCGTGAGGACGGTGGGCAGACACTGTTGCCCTTCGCGTGGAACGGAGTCGCGCTGCACGCGGCCGGGGCCACGTCGCTCCGGGTGCGGCTTACTCCGGTCGCGCAGCAGGACGGGCTCTCGCTGACCGTCGCCGACGAGCACGGCAACCCTGTCCTGTCCGTGGAATCACTGCTCTCCCGGCCCGTGTGGGCCGAGGGGCTCGGCGCCGGAGCCGGCGATGCGCTGCTCCGGGTGGACTGGCACCCCGTACCACTGAGCGAGCAGACGGCCGAAAGGCCCGACCCCGCCGTCTTCGAGTGTGTGGTGAGCGATCGGGACGGGGACGTTCCGGGTGCGGTGCACGGTGTGGTGGGTCGTGTGTTGGGTGCGGTGCAGGGGTGGTTGTCGGTGGACCGGCCCGAGGGTGCGGAGTTGGTGGTGGTCACGCGGGGTGCGGTGGCTGTGGGTGAGGGTGATGCGGTGGATGTGCGTCAGGCTCCGGTGTGGGGTTTGGTGCGGGCTGCGCAGGCGGAGAATCCGGGTCGGTTCGTGTTGGTGGATACGGATGGTTCGGTGCCGTGGGAGCAGGTGGTGGGTCTGGGTGAGCCGGAGGTTGCGGTTCGCGGGGGTGCGGTGTGTGTTCCGCGGTTGGTCCGGGCCGTTTCGGGTGAGGGTTCGGGTTCGGGTTCGGTGTGGGATGTGGACGGGACCGTATTGATTACTGGTGGTACGGGTGGTCTGGGTGCGCGGGTGGCCCGGCATCTGGTGTCGGTGCATGGTGTGCGGAGTTTGTTGTTGGTGGGCCGTCGGGGCGGGGATGCGCCCGGTGTGGCTGATCTGGTGGCGGAGCTTTCGGGTTTGGGTGCTTCGGTGGCGGTGGCTGCGTGTGATGTGGCGGATCGTGAGGCGTTGGCCGGGGTGATCGGGTCGGTGGATCCGGGGCGTCCGTTGTCGGGTGTGGTTCATGTGGCTGGTGTCGCGGACAATGGTGTGGTCGGGTCGCTGACCGTCGAGCGTGTGGATGCGGTGTTGCGTCCGAAGGTGGACGCGGGCTGGCATTTGCATGAGTTGACGCGTGACATGGGTCTGTCGGCGTTCGTGATGTTCTCGTCTGCCGGTGGTCTGGTGCTGGCGGCGGGGCAGGGCAACTACGCGGCCGCCAATGTCTTCCTCGACGCACTGGCCGCTCATCGTCGTGCTGAGGGGCTTCCGGCGTGCTCCATGGCCTTCGGCCTCTGGGCCGTCGACACCGGCATGGCAGCCGATCTCGCCGATGCCGACCTGGAGCGCATGCGCCGCGCCGGAACTCCCGCGCTGTCCGAGGCGGAAGCCCTGGCCCTGTTCGACGCCGCACTGGCGTCGGGCGTGGCCGCCACCGTGCCGCTCCGGGTCGACGCGGGCGCGCTGCGCACCCGTACCGACGAACTCCCCGCCCTGCTGCGCGCCATGGCACCGCCGGCCCGCAAGCGGACCACCACGGGGCCGGCCAAGGGAGCCTTGCTCGCCGACCGGATCGCGGGGCGGAGCGAGGAGGAGCGGACCCACATCATCCTGGAGCTCGTACGGGACCAGGCTGCTGCGGTACTCGGTCACTCCTCCGGCGAGGCAATCGAACCGGACCGGGCTTTCGGTGAGTTGGGCTTCGACTCGCTCGCCGCGGTGGAACTGCGTAACCAGCTCACGGCGGCCAGCGGAGTGCGGCTGCCCGCCACGCTGGTCTTCGACTACCCGAGCGCGGCGGAGGTCGCCGCGTATATCGACGCCCGCCTGGTTCCGGCCGAACCCGTGTCCAGGGCGGAGGCGGACCTGAGGAAACTGGAGGCCCTGCTGACGACCGACGCCCCGGCGGACGGCCCCGGCCGCGCCCGAATCGTCGAGCGTCTCCGGGGGTTGGCGGGCCGGCTGGAAGGGCCCCGGATCGACGCCCCGGACCCTGCTGTGCCGGAGACCCCGGATGCCGGCCCCGACCTCGACGAGGTCACCGCGGACGAGCTGTTCGACATCCTCGACAACGAGCTCGGAGCGCCCGCCACCCCATAAGAGGTTGATCGCCCGGCAGGGCGGAACCGGGCACTTGGCCGGGGTAGTGACAGCTGTGCCGCAGCCGCCACGCACCCCGGCCTTTGGCGTGTTTTCCCCTGTCCGGCCGTGGCTTTGGGCAGGGGTGGGCTAAGGGTAGGCCGCCCCTCGGCGCCCTCAGTAGCGTTCACATCCGATCAGCGTTGGACGCCGCGTGAGTGAGTCGCCACGGATCGTCGACCAGAGGGAGTAGGTCTCGGTGAGCAACGAGGAGCGACTTCTCGAGTATCTGAAGCGGGCCACGACCGACCTGCGTGAGGTCCGTCGCCGGCTGGCGGAGGCCGAGCGCCGTCTCAGTGGGTCGAGCGGGTCCGGCGGCCGTCCCGGGCACCACGACGATCCGGTGGTGATCGTCGGGATGGGGTGCCGGTACCCGGGCGGTGTGACGACGCCGGAGGGGTTGTGGCGGCTGGTCGCGGACGGGGTCGACGCCATCGGGGAGTTCCCGGCGGACCGCGGCTGGGATCCGGAGGTGTACGACCCGGAGCCGGGCACGCCCGGCAGGACGTACGCCCGCGAAGGCGGCTTCCTTTACGACGCCCCCGACTTCGATCCGGTGTTCTTCGGGATCAGCCCTAACGAAGCCCTGATGACCGACCCCCAGCAGCGGTTGCTGCTGGAGGTGTCGTGGGAGGCGATTGAGCGGGCCGGGATCGACCCGACGACGCTCAAGGGGTCGTCCACCGGTGTCTTCGCCGGCGTGATGTACCACGACTACGCACTCGGCGTGGAGCCCGGAAGCACCACGGCGGGCAGCGTCGTCTCCGGCCGGGTGGCCTACACACTCGGCCTCGAGGGCCCGGCGGTCAGCGTCGACACGGCGTGCTCGTCCTCGCTGGTGGCCCTGCACATGGCCGCTCAGGCCCTGCGGTCCGGGGAGTGCTCATTGGCCCTGGCCGGTGGCGTGACGGTGATGCCGAGCCCTGACATGTTCGTGTACTTCAGCACCCAGCAGGGGCTCGCCTCCGACGGCCGCTCGAAGTCCTTCTCCGCGTCCGCCGACGGCGTCGCCTGCTCGGAGGGCGCGGGCGTCCTGCTGCTGGAGCGGCTGTCCGACGCCCGCCGCAACGGGCACCGGGTGCTCGCCGTGGTCCGGGGTTCGGCCCTGAACCAGGACGGCGCGAGCAACGGGCTCACCGCCCCGAACGGCCCGGCCCAGCAGCGCGTCATCCGCCAGGCGCTCGCCAACGCCGGTCTGTCGGCCGCCGAGGTCGACGTGGTGGAGGCGCACGGCACGGGGACCCGGCTCGGCGACCCGATCGAGGCCCAGGCACTGCTGGAGACGTACGGCCAGGAACGGCCCGAGGGGCACCCGCTCCGGCTGGGGTCCATCAAGTCGAACATGGGCCACAGCCAGGCGGCGGCCGGTGTCGCGGGCATCATCAAGATGGTCATGGCCATGCGCCACGGCACTCTGCCCAGGACCCTGTACGCGGACACGCCGTCTGACCAGGTGGACTGGTCGGCGGGCGAGGTGGAGCTGCTGGCCGAGTCGCGCGCCTGGGTGCCTGCCGGCGCGGTACGGCGGGCCGGTGTGTCCTCGTTCGGGATCAGTGGGACGAACGCCCACGTGATCGTCGAGGAGGCGCCGGCGGAGACGGGGGAGACGGCCGTGCGGGCCGGGCTTCCCGTGGTTCCTTGGGTGGTGTCGGCAAAGACTGAGCAGTCCCTCAGTGCTCAGGCCGCCCGCCTGCGGGAACGGGTCGTGGGGGAGCCCGAGACCGATGCGGCGGACATCGGGCTCTCCCTGGCCACCACACGCACGGCCTTCACTCACCGCGCGGTGGTCCTCGGCGACCGGGCGGATGCGCTCGCCGCTCTCGCGGGAGGCGAGGAGCATCCGGGGGTGGTGGTCGGCCGGGCACGTCGTGGTGGGAAGACGGCGTTCCTGTTCACGGGTCAGGGTGCGCAGCGGGTCGGCATGGGCCATGAGTTGTACGAGAACTTCCCGGTGTTCGCCGAAGCCTTCGACGCGGTGTGTGCGGAGGTCGATGCGCAGCTGGGGCGGTCGTTGCGTGAGGTGGTGTGGGGTGAGGATGCGGAGGCGTTGAACGCGACCGGGTTCGCTCAGCCTGCGCTGTTCGCTTTCGAGGTGGCGTTGTTCCGCCTTGTTGAGGCGTGGGGTGTGACCCCTGATGTGGTGGTGGGGCATTCGATCGGTGAGCTGGCTGCCGCTCATGTGGCGGGTGTGTTGTCGCTCGCGGATGCGGCTCGGCTGGTCGTGGCGCGTGGTCGTTTGATGCAGGCGTTGCCGGCTGGTGGTGCGATGGTCGCTGTGCAGGCGTCCGAGGCGGAAGTCCTGCCATTGCTGACCGACGGCGTGGGTATAGCGGCGGTCAACGGCCCGCTTTCAGTTGTGGTTTCAGGTGTGGAGGCTGCTGCTTTGGCGGTCGGGGAGCACTTCGCCGCCGCCGGTCGTAAGACCAGCAGGCTGGCTGTCTCGCACGCCTTCCACTCGGCTTTGATGGAGCCGATGCTGGAGGAGTTCCGTGCGGTGGCGGCGGGGTTGTCCTTTGCCGAGCCGCGTATTCCGGTGGTCTCTACGGTTACGGGTGAGCTGTCTGCGGATTGGCGGTCTGCTGAGTACTGGGTCGATCAGGTTCGCCGGCCGGTCCGTTTCGCCGACGCATTGCGTAGTGCCGAGGAGTGGGGTGCTCGTACGTTCGTGGAGATCGGCCCGGATGCGGTCCTGACCGCTCTCGGCTCCGACTCCGCGACCTTCGTCCCTCTGTTGCGCAGGAAGCGTCCGGAGGCTGAGGCCCTGGTTGCGGCTCTGGGCCGGTTGTACGTGGACGGCGTACGCGTCGACTGGGAGGCGTTCTACGCCGGTTCCGGTGCGCGTCGCGTCGAGCTTCCCACGTACGCCTTCCAGCGCACCCGCTACTGGGTCGAGGGCAGCACCTCCGCCGGCTTCGACCCCAGGGGCCTGGTGGCGGACCACGAGGTTCCCTCCGCCGAGGAGGCCCGGAAGGCCGCGGCGGATCTGCGGGTGCAGCTCGACGGGCTCGGGGCCGCCGAGAGGGGGCGGGTGTTGCTGGCGCTGGTGCGTACGCATGTCGCGGCCGTCCTCGGGCACGCCTCCAGCGGCGTCGTCGAGACCGATCTCGCCTTCCGTGACATGGGCTTCGACTCGCTGGCGGCCGTGGACCTGCGCAAGCGGCTCATTGCCGCCGCCGGATGCGATCTGCCCGCCACCCTGATCTTCGACTACCCGACCCCGCGCTCCGTCAGCGCCTTCCTGGCGGAGAGCCTGGAATCCGGCTCCGGGTCCGGGTCGGCCGTCGGTGATCCGGCCGTCGCGGCCCTGGCCGAGCTCGACCGGATCGAGGCCGTGCTCAGCGGATTCCCCGCGACCGACGGGATCGCGGAGACGATCGGTGCCCGTGCGGACGCGATCACCACCCGGCTGGAAGCCATCGTGCGCCGCTGGCGCGACGCACACGGCGACCAGGCATCGCCAGGCGAGGGCCCCGACTTCGAAACGGTCACCGACGAGGAGCTGTTCGACGTGCTCGACAGCGAATTCGGCATCTCCTAGGAGCGATTCGAAGGTCGTGGCCGGGCTCGCGGCGCAGATCTTCAGCATCCTCCTGGCCAGCAATCAGCTCTAGATTGGTTGAGGTTCGATGAGCAACGACGAGAAGCTCCGGGACTATCTCAAGCGCGCCACCTCCGAACTCCAGCGCACCCGACGCCAGTTGGCGGAGGCCGAGGAGCGCAACAGCGAGCCGGTCGCGATCGTGGCGATGGGGTGCCGTTACCCGGGTGGCATCGCGTCGCCCGAGGATCTCTGGCGCCTGGTGGACTCCGGCCGGGACGCCGTCTCGCTCTTCCCGGACGGCCGGGGCTGGGACATCGAGAACCTGTACGACCCCGAGCCGTCGACGCCCGGCAAGACGTACTGCCGCGAGGGCGGCTTCCTGCACGATGCCGGCGGGTTCGACGCGGACTTCTTCAAGATCAGCCCGCGCGAGGCGCGGGACACCGACCCGCAGCAGCGGCTGCTGCTGGAGGTGTCCTGGGAGGTCATCGAGCGGGCCGGGATCGACCCCACCTCCCTGAAGGGCAGCCGCACCGGGGTGTTCGCCGGTGTGGTCTACCACGACTACCCGGGCGGCGGCGGTACCGGCGGTCTGGCCAGCGTCGCGTCCGGGCGGGTGGCGTACACGCTGGGGCTCGAGGGCCCCGCCGTCACCGTGGACACGGCCTGCTCCTCGTCGCTCGTCGCCCTCCATCTCGCCGTGCAGTCGGTACGTACCGGCGAATGCACGCTGGCTCTCGCGGGTGGTGTCACCGTGATGGCGAGCCCGGACTCCTTCGTCGGCTTCAGCCAGGACCGCGGCCTGGCCCCCGACGGGCGGTGCAAGTCCTTCGCGGCCGCCGCCGACGGCACCACCTGGTCCGAGGGCGCGGGCATGCTCCTCGTCGAGCGGCTGTCCGACGCCCGTCGCCACGGTCACCCCGTCCTCGCCGTCATCCGTGGCTCGGCCATGAACTCCGACGGCGCGTCGAACGGACTGACCGCGCCGAACGGTCCTTCGCAGCAGCGGGTCATCCAGCAGGCCCTCGCCTCGGGCGGGCTGGCCCCCGCCGATGTCGACGCCGTCGAGGCGCACGGCACCGGCACCACGCTCGGTGACCCCATCGAGGCGCAGGCCCTCATCGCCGCCTACGGCCGGGAACGGTCCCCGGACCAGCCGCTGTGGCTGGGCTCGTTCAAGTCGAACATCGGGCACGCGCAGGCCGCGGCCGGGGTCGGCGGCGTGATCAAGATGGTGCAGGCCATGCACGCCGGTGTCCTGCCGCGCACGCTGCACGTGGACGAGCCGAGCCACAACGTCGACTGGAGCGCCGGCACCGTACGGCTGCTGACCGAGCCGGTCGCCTGGCCGGACCGCGGCCGTGCCAAGCGGGCCGCAGTGTCCTCGTTCGGCATGAGCGGGACGAACGTCCACGTGATCGTGGAGGAGGCGCCGGACGTTCCGGCCGCAGCCGACGAGAGCGCGAGCGGCGCCGGCGACACCGCCCCGCGCTTCGTGCCCGTTCTGGTGTCCGCCCGCCGCCCCGAGGCACTGGCCGCCCAGGCCGCCCGGCTCGCCGATCACCTGGAGGCGCACCCCGGTCAGGCGCTCGTCGACACCGGCTGGTCGCTGGCCACGAGCAGGGCCGCCCTGGAGCACCGCGCCGTGATCGTCGCCGACGGCCGGGCCGCGGACCACAGCGAGCTCATACGGTCCCTCCGCGTCCTCGCCGCCGAGTCCGCCGAGTCCGCCGGGTCCGCCGGGTCCGCCGAGTCCGCCGGGTCCGCCGAGTCCGCCGGGTCCGCCGGGTCCGCCGCCGGTGCAACGGCCGGCATCGTCACCGGTGAGGCCCGGCCCGACGCGCTGAGCGCCGTACTGTTCACCGGCCAGGGCGCCCAGCGCCTCGGCATGGGGCGCGAACTGCACGCCGCGTACCCGGTGTTCGCGCACGCCTTCGACGAGGCCGTCGCGGCCCTGGACGCGCACCTCGACACCCCGTTGCGCACGGTGATGTGGGGCGAGGACCGTGCGCTTCTCGACGGTACGGACCGGGCCCAGCCCGCCCTGTTCGCCTGCGAAGTCGCCCTGTACCGGCTCATCGAGTCCTGGGGCGTGCGGCCCGACTTCCTCGCCGGTCACTCCGTCGGTGAGTTCGCCGCCGCCCACGTCGCCGGTGTGCTCACGCTGCCCGACGCCGCCCGTCTGGTCGCCGCCCGGGGCCGCCTGATGCAGGCCCTTCCGCGGGGCGGCGCGATGGTCGCTGTCGAGGCGGCCGAGCACGAGGTGACGCCACTGCTCGCCCCGACCACCGGCATCGCCGCGCTCAACGGGCCGGCCTCCGTGATCGTTTCGGGCGACGAGAGCGACGCCCTCGCCGTCGCCGCGCACTTCGCCGGCCTGGGGCGCAGGACCAAGCGGCTCGCCGTGTCGCACGCCTTCCACTCCCCGCTGATGGAGCCGATGCTCGAGGCGTTCCGTACCGTCGCCGAGAGCATCACGTACGGCACCGCCCGTACGCCGATCGTCTCCACCGTCACCGGGGAACTCGCGGGCGACGACGAACTGGCCTGCGCCGACTACTGGGTGCGGCACGTTCGCGCGAGCGTCCGCTTCGACGACGCCGTACGTGTGCTCGCGGCCAAGGGGGTCCACACCTTCCTGGAGCTCGGCCCCGACGCCGCGCTCACCCCGCTCGGCCCCGACTGCCTGACCGGACCCGACGACGGAACGGACCGGCCGGTGTTCACCGCCGTCCTGCGCCGCGGCCGGGACGAGGAACGCGTGCTGGCCGAAGCCGTCGCGCTCGCCCACACCCGTGGTGTCCCTGTCGACTGGAACGCCTTCCTCACCGCGACCGGCCACCGGCCCCGTCGCGTGGACCTGCCCACCTACGCCTTCCAGCGCCGGACCTACTGGGCCGACCTGTCCGACGCGTCCTCCGGCTCCGCCGCCGCCTCGTCCGCCGCCGACCCCGGGGAGACCCAGTTCTGGGACGCCGTGGAGCGCGAGGACGCGGCAGGGCTCGCGGAGCGGCTCGGGCTCGACCCCGCCGACCTGGGCCCCGTGCTGCCCGCGCTCACCAGCTGGCGGGCCGGGCGGCGGGAGGCCTCGGCGGTGGACGCGCTGCGCTACCGGATCTCCTGGGCGCCGGTCGCCGACCCCGCCGCGCCCGTCCCGCTCACCGGGGACTGGCTCGTCGTCCACACCGCCGAGGAGCGGCCACTCGCGGATGCGCTCAGCGCCGCGCTGACCGCCCGGGGAGCCAACCCCGTACGGGTGGAGGGCGCCGCGCTGCCCGAGGCATCGGCCACCCCGGCCGGCGTCGTCAGCCTGCTCGCCCTGGACAGTGCCCCGCACCCCGGTCACCCCGCGCTCTCCCAGGGCCTGGTGGACACCGTCGGCCTGGTGCGGGAGGCGGCCGCCCGGCAGTGGACCGCCCCGGTGTGGTGCCTGACCCGGGGCGCGGTGGCCACCGACGACACCGACCGGGCGGCCCGCCCCGTGCGGCCCGCGCAGACCGCCGTCTGGGGGCTGGGGGCCGCGCTCGCCCTGGAGGCGCCCGGGACCTGGGGCGGCCTCGTCGACCTCCCGGCGGGCGCCGACCCCGACGCGGCGGTCCTGCTGCGGCTGTGCGACACCCTCTCCCGGGCCACCGGTGAGGACCAGGTCGCCGTCCGGCCCGAAGGCATCTACGCCCGCCGCCTGGTCCGTCCCGCGCAGCCCGACCCCGTCGGGCCGTGGCAGGCGCGAGGCACCGTCCTGGTCACCGGAGGCACCGGCGGGCTCGGCGCCCACGTCGCCCGGATGCTCGCCGCGGACGGGGCGGAGCACATCGTCCTCGTCGGCCGGCGCGGCCCCGAAGCGCCGGGGGCGGCCGAACTCGTCGACGAGATCGCCGCAATGGGCGCACGGGTCTCGGTCGAGGCGTGCGACATGGGCGACCGTGAGGCCGTCCGTACGCTGCTCGCCGGGCTGTCCGGCCTGACCGCCGTCTTCCACGCGGCCGGTCTGCCGCAGCGCATCGCCCCGCTCGGCGAACTGACGCTCGCGGAGCTGGCCGGGGTGGCCGAGGCGAAAGTGCTCGGCGCCCGTCACCTCGACGAACTCCTCGCAGACACCCCGCTCGACGCCTTCGTGCTCTTCTCCTCCGGTGCCGCGGTCTGGGGCAGCGCGGGCCAGTCCGCCTACGGCAGCGCCAACGCCTACCTCGACGGCCTCGCCCACAACCGCCGCGCACGCGGCCTCGCCGCCACGTCCGTGGCCTGGGGCTCCTGGGACGGAGGCATGGTCGACGCCGAACTCGCCGCCGTCATGCGCCGGATGGGCGCGCCCGCGATGGCGCCCGGCCTCGCCGTCGGGGCCCTGCGCCGCATCCTGGCAGGACGCGCCTCGCACGCGGTCGTCGCCGACTTCGACTGGGAGCGCTTCGCCCCCACCTATGCGCTCGCCCGGCCGCGCCCGCTCCTCGACGCCCTGCCCGAAGCCCTCGCCGCCCTCGGCGCGGACGGTACGCAGGACGGTGCGGGCGCCGACCCCGGCCTCGCGGACCGGCTGGCCGCTCTGCCCCGGGCCGAACAGCGGTCCGTCATGCTCGACCTGGTCCGTACCCACGTGGCCGCACTGCTCGGCTACGACGACGCGGCCGAGGTCGCGCCCGACCGCGGCTTCACCGACCTCGGCTTCGACTCCGTCGCCGCCGTCGACCTGCGCACGAAACTCGTCGCCGCCACGGGACGCCCCCTGCCCACCAGCATGATCTACGACCACCCCAGTCCGGGGGCGCTCGCCACCCACCTGTGGTCCGAGCTCTGCCAGGACGAGAACCTCGGCGAACTCCCCGTACTGGACCGGCTCGACCGGCTCGAGGAGGCCGCTGCGGCACTCGCCGCCGAGGACATCGAGGCCACCCGGATCACCGCCCGCCTGCAGAGCCTGCTGGCACGGCTGACCGGAACCCTCGACGCCCAGACCGGTACCGGCGGCCGGAAGGTCGGCGAACAGCTCGAAACCGCCTCCGCCGACGACGTCTTCGCCTTCATCGACAACGAACTCGGCCTCACCTGACCGACCGCGCGGCCAGTGCTGTGACCGGCACCGGGCCCCGCTTCGCAACTCCGCGACCCGACGCGACCCGATTCGACCTCACGGCATGAACAAGGACTCGGTGGGACCCAACATGTCCAATGACGACGCACGGCTTCTCGACTACCTCAAGCGGGTCACGGCGGATCTGCACCAGACCCGGCGCAGGCTTCAGGAGGCCGAGGACCAGGACCACGAACCCATCGCCATCGTGGCGATGAGCTGCCGCTACCCGGGAGGCGTCAGCACCCCAGACGACCTGTGGCGGCTCGTGGCCGAGGGCCGGGACGCCATCACGACCTTCCCCACCGACCGCGGCTGGGACCTCGACGGGCTCCGCGGCGACGAGGCCGACTCCGACGGCGGGTCCGGCAGCAGTTACGTCAACGAGGGCGGCTTCGTCCAGGACGTGGCCGGATTCGACGCCGGCTTCTTCGGGATCAGCCCCAACGAGGCGCTCACCATGGACCCCCAGCAGCGACTGCTGCTGGAGGTGTCCTGGGAGGCGATCGAGCGGGCCGGGATCAACCCGGAGTCGCTGCGCGGAAAGCCCGTCGGTGTGTTCGCGGGTTCCGGAATCCAGGACTACGAGTACCTCACCGGCGCGGCGGGCGAGGTCGCCGAGGCCTACATGACCACCGCCAACGCGGCGGCCGTCATCTCCGGCCGGATCTCCTACACCCTGGGCCTCGAAGGCCCTGCGGTCACCATCGACACGGCCTGCTCCTCCTCGCTCGTCTCCCTCCACCTTGCCGCCCAGGCACTGCGGCAGCGGGAGTGCTCGCTGGCACTCGCCGGCGGCGTCATGGTGATGTCCACCCCGTCGCCCTTCATCGCGTTCAGCCGGCAGCGCGGGCTCGCCCCCGACGGCCGCTGCAAGGCCTTCGCCGAGGCCGCGGACGGCACCGGCTGGTCCGAGGGCGCGGGCATGCTCGTCCTCGAACGGCTCGCGGACGCCCGGCGCAACGGGCACCCCGTGCTCGCCGTCGTGCGGGGCAGCGCGGTCAACCAGGACGGCGCCAGCAACGGCCTGACCGCCCCCAACGGCCGGGCGCAGCAGCGGGTCATCCGCCAGGCCCTCGCCAACGCCCGGCTCTCCGCCGCACACGTCGACGTCGTCGAGGGACACGGCACCGGCACGACTCTGGGTGACCCGATCGAGGCCCAGGCGCTGCTGGCCACCTACGGTCAGGCGCGCGAGGAGGACCGGCCGCTGTGGCTGGGCTCCATCAAGTCCAACATGGGCCACGCACAGGCCGCCGCCGGTGTCGGCAGCATCATCAAGATGGTCGAGGCGCTGCGCCACGGCGTGCTGCCGAAGACCCTCCACGTGGACGAACCGTCGAGCCACGTCGACTGGTCCGCGGGCCGGGTACGGCTGCTGACCGAGACCCGGGAGTGGGAACGTGCCGAGGACCGGCCGAGGCGGGCCGGTGTCTCGGCCTTCGGCGTGAGCGGAACCAACGCCCACATCATTCTCGAAGAGGCCCCGGCGTCGGTCCCGGCCTCCGAGGAGCCGGCCGAGGCACCCGAGGCGCCCGCCGCTGTGGTGCCGCTGCCCGCGCTCCTGCCCTGGCCGGTCTCCGGCCGCGACGCCGCGGCCCTCACCGCCCAGGCGGCCCGGGTCCACGCCCACGCCACGGCCGGGCCGGAGCTGCCCGTCGCCGACCTGACGTACTCCCTGGCGACCGGCCGCGCCGCACTCGAACACCGGGCGGTGGTCCTCGCGGACGGCCGCGACGCGGCTCTGTCCGGGCTCACGGCACTGGCCGGGGGGCAGCCCCATCCCGGGCTGGTGCAGGGGGTCGTCACGCAGGGCCGGACGGCGTTCCTGTTCACGGGGCAGGGTGCGCAGCGGCTGGGCATGGGGCGTGGTCTGCACGAGGCGTTCCCGGTGTTCGCGGAGGCGTTCGACGCTGTGTGCGCGGAGACGGACGTGCACCTGGGGCGGTCGTTGCGTGAGGTGGTGTGGGGTGAGGACGCGGACGAACTGAACGCGACCGGGTTCGCCCAGCCTGCGCTGTTCGCGTTCGAGGTGGCGTTGTTCCGGCTGGTCGAGGCGTGGGGTGTGACCCCTGATGTGGTGGTGGGGCACTCGATCGGTGAGCTGGCCGCCGCGCATGTGGCGGGTGTTCTCTCCCTGGCGGATGCGGCTCGGCTGGTCGTGGCGCGTGGGCGGCTGATGCAGGCGTTGCCGGCCGGTGGCGCCATGGTCGCCGTACGGGCCACCGAGGCGGAAGTCCTGCCGCTGCTGACCGAGGGCGTAGGCATCGCGGCCGTCAACGGACCGCAGGCGGTGGTGGTTTCCGGCACGGAGGCTGCCGCCCTCGCCATCGGTGAGCACTTCGCCGCCGCAGGCCGTAAGACCAGCAGACTGGCGGTCTCGCACGCCTTCCACTCGGCGCTCATGGAGCCGATGCTGGACGAGTTCCGTGCCGTGGCGCAGGAAGTGGCGTTCAGCGAGCCGCGCTTCGCCGTGGTCTCCACCGTCACCGGCGAACCGTCCTCGGACTGGCAGTCCGCGGAGTACTGGGTGGACCAGGTCCGCCGGCCCGTCCGTTTCGCCGACGCCGTCCGCAGCGCCGAGGACCTCGGTGCGCGTACGTTCGTGGAGATCGGCCCGGACGCCGTACTGACCGCTCTCGGCACCGGTTCCGCCACCGACGACTCCACCGGCTTCGTTCACCTGCTGCGCCGCCGCCGCGACGAGGTGCGGGAGGCCCTGGCCGGCATCGCAGCGGTCTGGGCGCGCGGGGCCGACGTCGACTGGGAGGCGTTCTACGCCGGTACCGGCGTCCGCCGGGTCGACCTTCCCACGTACCCCTTCCAGCGCACCCGCTACTGGGTCGAGGGCGGCAGCTCCGCCGGTGACCTCTCCGCCGCCGGTCTCGCCGCCGCCGGCCATCCGCTGCTCGGTGCCGTCGTCTCCCTCGCCGACTCCGGCGGTGTCGTCCTGACCGGCAGGGTCTCCGTCTCGGCCCAGCCGTGGCTGGCCGACCACGTCGTCGGCGGTTCCGTCGTCTTCCCCGGCACGGGCTTCGTCGAACTGGCCGTACGGGCCGGTGACCAGGTCGGCTGCGAGTCGCTCGACGAGCTGATGCTCCAGTCCCCCCTGGTCCTGCCCGAGCGCGGTGCCGTCGCCCTCCAGGTCGAGGTCGGCGCCGCCGACGCGTCCGGGCGGCGCCCGGTCAGCATCCACTCCCGCCGCGACGACCAGCCCGACCAGCCCTGGACCCTGCACGCGGCCGGCGTCCTGGCGGCCACCACCGCGGACCCCGCCCCCTTCGACCTGGCGGCCTGGCCGCCCGCCGCCTCCACCCCGATCGACACGGACGGGGTGTACGAGGCGCTGGCCGCCGCCGGCCTCGCGTACGGGCCCGCCTTCCGCGGCCTGACCGGTGCCTGGCGGGCCGGTACCGAGGTCTTCGCCGAGGTCGGACTGCCGGACCGGGCCCGGCCCGGGGCCGCCGCCTTCGGGCTGCACCCGGCGCTGCTGGACGCTTCCCTGCACGGTTCCGTGTTCACCGACCTGTTCGCCGAGGCCACCGGCCCGGTCCTGCCGTTCGTCTGGACGGGGGTACGGCTGCACGCCTCCGGAGCCGCGCGCCTGCGGGTCCGTATCGCCCCGGACGGTGCCGGAGCGATCGCCCTGTCCGTCGCCGACGAGACGGGCCGGCCCGTCCTGTCCGTCGACTCCCTCGTCCTGCGCGAGGTCACCGCCCGGCAACTGGCCGCCGCCCGCGCCGTCGCCCACGAGTCGTTGTTCGCCCTGGACTGGGCCGAACTCCCCTCCGCGGCACAGGAGTCCGGCCCGGCCGACTGGGCCACGCTGCGCGCCGACGGGCCCGTACCCGAGAGCGTCGTCCTGCGCTCCCGGCACGCCGGTACGGACCCCGGGAGCGTCCGCGCCGCCACCACCGAGATACTCGCCGCACTCCAGCACTGGCTGGCCGACGACCGGTACACCGCCTCGCGCCTGCTCATCGCGACCCACGGGGCCGTGGCCCGTACCGGCGAGCCCCACGAGGACGTGCCCGACCTCGCAGGGGCGGCCGTCTGGGGCCTGGTGCGCTCCGCACAGGCGGAGAACCCCGGACGCTTCGTCCTCGCGGACCTCGACGACCTCGCCGATGACGCGCAGGCCGCCGCCGCGCTGGCCACCGGTGAGTCCCAGGCCCTCGTGCGCGGCACGGCCGTGTACGGCGCCCGCCTCACCCGTCTCACGGACGACCCCGAGACGCGCGTCCGCCCGGACTTCGGCACCGGCACCGTCCTGGTCACCGGCGCGACCGGCGCGCTCGGCCGCCTCGTGGCCCGTCAGCTCGTCGAGATTCACGGCGTACGGAGCCTGCTGCTGGTCTCCCGACGTGGCATCGACGCCCCCGGCGCGGCCGAGTTCCGTGCCGAACTCCAGGGCCTCGGAGCGGAAGTCACCGTCGAGGCATGCGACGTCGCGGACCGCGACGCCCTGACCGCGCTCGTCGCCGGGGTACCGCTCACCGGCGTCGTCCACCTCGCCGGTGTGCTCGACGACGCGCTCATCGCCTCGCTGACCCCGCAGAGCCTGGACACCGTGCTGCGCGCCAAGGCCGACGCCGCGCTTCACCTGCATGAACTGACCCGGGACCGGGAGCTGTCGGCCTTCGTGCTCTTCTCCTCGGCCACCGGTGTACTGGGTGTCCCCGGACAGGCCAACTACGGGGCGGCCAACGCCCTGCTCGACGCGCTAGCCACCCACCGGCGCGCCCACGGCCTGCCCGCCCAGTCCCTCGCCTGGGGGCTGTGGGCGAGCGGCATGTCCGGCACCCTGACGGACGCCGACCTCCAGCGGATGAGCCGCACCGGGATCGGAGCCCTCACCTCCGCGTACGGCCTGGACCTCTTCGACCGGGCCCTGACGGTCGACGCCCCCGTCGTCCTGCCGATCCGGCTCGACGTGCGCACCCTCGCCGAGGCGGGCGACGCCCTGCCGCCGCTCTTCCGGAAGCTGGTACGCGTACGGGCCCGGCGCACCGCCGCGTCCGCACCGGAGGCGGCCGGAGCCCTGCGCGGCAGGCTGGCCGGACTGGACCGGGACGAGCAGGAGAGCATCCTGCTGGACCTGGTGCGTACGCAGGTCGCGGTGGCCCTCGGATACCCCGGGCCGGACGCGGTCGACGGGACCCGCGCCTTCAGCGAACTCGGATTCGACTCCCTGACGGCCGTCGAGTTCCGTAACGCGGTCAGCGCCGCGGCCGAGGTGCGACTGCCCGCGACCCTCGCCTTCGACTATCCCAGCCCCCGCGCACTGGCCCGCCATCTGCTCGACGAACTCGGGGACTCCATAAGCGAGTCGAGGCCGACGAACGCGGCGGTCGCGAGCGGTTCGTCGGAGAGCGACCCGATCGTGATCGTCTCCATGGCCTGCCGCTACCCGGGCGGGGTGCGCACCCCCGAGCAGCTCTGGCAGCTCGTCGCCGACCGCGTGGACGCCGTCTCCGCCTTCCCCGCCAACCGGGGCTGGGACACTGGCCGCATCTACGACCCGACCTCTGAGCGGCCGCACACCAGCTACGCCAACGAGGGCGGATTCCTGCACGAGGCAGGCGAGTTCGACCCGGCGTTCTTCGGGATCAGCCCCAACGAGGCCACCGTCATGGACCCGCAGCAGTTCCTGCTGCTGGAGACGGCCTGGGAGGCGTTCGAGCGGGCCGGGATCGACCCGGAGACCCTGCGGGGCAGCATGACCGGCTACTACGCCGGGATGATGTACCACGACTACGCGGCCAACAACAGCACCGGAGCCATCGCCTCCGGACGCGTCTCGTACGTGTTCGGCCTCGAAGGCCCCGCCGTCACGGTCGACACGGCGTGCTCGTCCTCGCTGGTGGCCCTGCACATGGCCGCCCAGGCGCTGCGGTCCGGCGAATGCTCGCTCGCGCTGGCCGGCGGGGTGGCGGTCATGGCCACCCCCGAGGTCTTCGTCGAGTTCAGCCGCCAGCGCGGTCTAGCCCCGGACGGCCGCTGCAAGTCCTTCGGCATCGACGCCAACGGCACGGGCTGGGGCGAGGGTGCGGGAGTTCTGCTGCTGGAGCGGCTCTCCGACGCGCGCCGCAACGGCCACCCGGTGCTGGCGGTGGTCCGGGGCTCCGCCCTGAACCAGGACGGCGCGAGCAACGGCCTGACCGCCCCGAACGGGCCTTCGCAACAGCGGGTCATCCGCCAGGCGCTCGCCAACGCGGGCCTGACGGCGGCCGAGGTCGACGCGGTGGAGGCACACGGCACCGGCACGACCCTGGGCGACCCGATCGAGGCCCAGGCGCTGCTGGCGACCTACGGTCAGGGGCGCGAGGAGGGCCACCCGCTCTGGCTGGGGTCCATCAAGTCGAACATGGGCCACACGCAGGCGGCGGCCGGTGTGGCGGGCATCATCAAGATGGTCATGGCGATGCGCCACGGCATCCTGCCGCCGTCACTGCACGCGGAGGAACGCTCGGACCAGGTGGACTGGTCGGCGGGTGACGTGGAACTGCTCACCGAGGCCCGGGACTGGCAGCCGGCCGGCCACCCGAGGCGCGCGGGCATCTCCTCGTTCGGGATCAGCGGGACGAACGCCCACGTGATCGTGGAAGAGGCCCCGGTGGAGGCGGCGGAGCCGGCTCAGAGGGCTGAACTTCCCGTGGTTCCCTGGGTGGTGTCGGCGAAGAGCGCCGAGGCGCTGGCCGGGCAGGCCGAGCAGTTGCTGACCGTGGCCGGCGACCACAGGCCCGAGGACGTCGGGTACTCCCTGGTGGCGTCGAAGCCCTTGTTCGAGCACCGGGCGGTGGTCCTCGGCGACCGGGCGGGCGCGCTCGCCGCCCTTGTGGGGGGTGTGGACCACCCGGGGCTGGTGCGGGGGGCGGCCGCGCCGGGCCGGACGGCGTTCCTGTTCACGGGGCAGGGTGCGCAGCGGCTGGGTATGGGTCGTGAGTTGTATGAGAGCTTCCCGGTGTTCGCGGCCGCGTTCGACGCGGTGTGTGCGGAGACAGATGCGCAGCTGGGGCGGTCGTTGCGTGAGGTGGTGTGGGGCGAGGATGCGGAGGCGTTGAACGCGACCGGGTTCGCTCAGCCTGCGCTGTTCGCTTTCGAGGTGGCGTTGTTCCGCCTTGTTGAGGCGTGGGGTGTGACTCCGGATGTGGTGGTGGGGCACTCGATCGGTGAGCTGGCCGCCGCCCACGTGGCGGGGGTTCTCTCCCTCGCGGACGCGGCTCGACTGGTCGTCGCCCGGGGCCGGCTGATGCAAGCACTGCCGGCAGGCGGTGCGATGGTCGCCATCCAGGCATCCGAGGACGAAGTCCTGCCGCTGCTCACGGACGGGGTCGGGATCGCGGCGGTCAACGGGTCGCATTCTGTGGTGGTTTCGGGTACGGAGGCTGCCGCCCTAGCGGTCGGGGAGCATTTCGCCGCCGAAGGCCGTAAGACCAGCAGGCTGTCGGTGTCGCACGCCTTCCACTCGGCTCTGATGGAGCCGATGCTGGACGAGTTCCGTGCGGTGGCAGAAGGGCTTTCTTTCTCCGAGCCACGCATTCCGGTGGTCTCCACCGTCTCGGGTGAGCTGACAGCGGAGTGGCAGTCTGCGGAGTACTGGGTCGACCAGGTCCGTAAGCCTGTCCGTTTCGCCGATGCTGTGCGCAGTGCCGAGGAGTGGGGTGCTCGTACGTTCGTCGAGATCGGCCCGGATGCGGTCCTGACCGCTCTCGGTACGGACTCCGCGACCTTCGTCCCGCTGCTGCGCCGGAGCCGTCCCGAGTCCGAGGCTCTGGTCGCGGCTGTGGGCCGTCTGTTCGTGGAGGGTGCCCGGGTCGACTGGGAGGCGTTCTACGCCGGTTCCGGTGCCCGTCGGGTCGAGCTTCCCACGTACGCCTTCCAGCGCACCCGCTACTGGGTGGGCACGGAGGAGTACCTCGCCAACTCGTGGATCGGCGCCGGCGGCGGCAGCATGGCGACGGCGGGTCTGACCGATGCCGGGCACCCGCTGCTCGGTGCGGTGCTGCCGTCCCCCGACACCGATGTGGTCACGTTCACCGGCCGGCTGTCCGCCAGTACGCACGGCTGGATCGTCGACCACGACGTCCTCGGGAGCATCCTGCTGCCGGGCACCGGATTCGTGGAGCTGGCCATCCGGGCCGGTGACCAGGTCGGGTGCAACGTGCTGGAGGAGCTGGCGCTGCAGGCGCCGCTTGTCCTTCCCGAGCGCGGGGCCGTGACCGTGCAGATGATCCTCGGTGCCGCCGATGCCTCTGCCCGGCGCTCGGTGAGCGTCTACTCCCGCGCCGAGGACCGGCCGGATCTGCCGTGGACCCTGCATGCCGACGGCGTACTCGCCGCCGGCGCCGGGGCCACCGGCTTCGACCTTTCGGCCTGGCCGCCCGCAGGGGCCGACGAACTGTCGATGGACGGTGCGTACGAGGGGCTGCGCGAGCGGGGCTTCGGATACGGGCCGACGTTCCAGGGACTCAAGGCCGCCTGGCGTGACGGCGACGTGCTGTACGCGGAGGTCGCCCTCCCGGAGCAGGCGCACGCCGAGGCCGCGAAGTTCGGGATCCACCCGGCGCTCCTGGACGCCGCCATGCACGCGGCGCTCGTGAACGGCACCGGTGGTGACGAGACCGTGCTGCCGTTCGTCTGGCGGGACGTCACCCTGCACGCGGCAGGCGCCTCCGTCGTACGGGTACGCATCACCCAGCCCACCCCGGAAAGCCTCTCCTTGCAGGTCGCGGACGCCACCGGGGCCCCCGTGGCCACCGTGGGCGCGGTCGTCGGCCGGCCCGTCTCCACCGAACAGCTCGCCACGGGCGGGAACGACTCCCTCTTCCGCATCGCCTGGAACCGGCTGCCCGCCGCGCAGCCCCGCACACCCGCCGAGGGGCCCGCCCCCGCTGTCTTCGACTGCGGGACGCGGGAGGTGCCCGGGGACGTGCCGGGTGCGGTGCACGGACTTGTGGGCCAGGTGCTGGAGGCCGTGCAGGAGTGGCTGTCGGCGGACCGGCCCGACGGCGCGGTGCTGGCGGTCGCCACGCGCGGCGCGGTGGCCGTGTCCGACGGCGAGCCGGTCGACGTGCGGCAGGCCCCGGTCTGGGGTCTGGTGCGGGCCGCGCAGGCGGAGAACCCGGGGCGGTTCGTCCTGGTCGACTCCGACGGGTCCGTGCCCTGGGAGCGGCTGACCGCTCTCGGCGAGCCGGAGCTGGTCGTCCGGGACGGAGAGGTGTGGGTGCCGCGCCTGGTCCTCGCCGCGCCGGGTGACGGGGCCGCGCCGGTGTGGGACGCGGACGGGACCGTACTGATCACGGGCGGTACCGGCGGGCTGGGTGCGCGTGTGGCCCGGCACCTGGTGGCCGAGCACGGCGTACGGGGTCTGCTGCTGGTGGGGCGCCGGGGCGCCGGGGCGCCCGGGGTCGGTGAGCTGGTGGCCGAGCTGTCGGCCCTGGGCGCCACGGTCGCCGTGGCCGCGTGCGACGTGGCGGACCGCGAGTCCCTCGCTTCGGTGATCGCGTCCGTGGGCCCGGATCGCCCGCTCTCCGGGGTGGTGCACGTGGCAGGCGTCGTCGACAACGGCGTGGTCGGGGCGCTGACGCCCGATCGGGTGGACGCGGTGCTGCGCCCGAAGGTGGACGCGGCCTGGCATCTGCACGAGCTGACCCGGGACCTGGACCTGTCGGCGTTCGTGATGTTCTCCTCCGCCGGTGGTCTGGTGCTGGCGGCGGGGCAGGGCAACTACGCGGCCGCCAACGTCTTCCTGGACGCCCTCGCCGCCCAGCGCCACGCCGAGGGGCTTCCAGCCTGCGCGATGGCCTTCGGGCTGTGGGGCGTCGACACCGGCATGACCAGCGTCGACATGCTGGACCTGGCCGCGGAGCGGATGGCGGCCCAGGGGCTGCCCGCGCTGTCCGAGGAGGAGGGCCTGGCCCTGTTCGACGCCGCACTGGCGTCGGGCCTGGCGGCCACTGTGCCGCTCCGGATCGACACGAACGTCCTGCGTTCCCGTGCCGCCGCCCTCCCCGCCCTGCTGCGCGGCCTCGTACGGGTTCCCGTCCGCCGCAGTGCGCAGTCCGCGGACGGCGGCGACGGGCTCCTCGCCCGTCTGGCGGGACTCGACGCCGATGCGCGCGCCGCCGCGCTCCTCGACCTCGTGCGGACCCAGGTGGCCGGCGTGCTCGGGCACGCCTCCGCCGATGCCGTCGAGCCGGAACGGGCCTTCAGCGAACTGGGCTTCGACTCGCTCGCCGCGGTCGAGCTGCGCAACCGGCTCGGTGAGACGACGGGCCTTCGGCTCCCCGCCACGCTGATCTTCGACTATCCGACCGCGCAGGCCGTCGCCGCCTTCATGGGCGAGCAGGTGGCCGGTTCGGACCGGGCCGCGCTCGTGCCCGCCCGCGCTCTGCCCGTCGGCGGCGGACCGGACGGGGACGGCGATCCGGTGGTGATCGTCGGGATGGGGTGCCGGTACCCGGGCGGTGTGACGACGCCGGAGGGGTTGTGGCGGCTGGTCGCGGACGGGGTCGACGCCATGGGCGAGTTCCCGGGGAACCGTGGCTGGGATCCGGAGGTGTACGACCCGGAGCCGGGTACGCCCGGCAGGACGTACGCCCGCGAGGGCGGCTTCCTCTATGACGCGGCCGACTTCGATCCGGTGTTCTTCGGGATCAGTCCCAACGAGGCCTTGATGATGGATCCGCAGCAGCGGTTGCTGCTGGAGGTGTCGTGGGAGGCGATCGAGCGGGCCGGGATCGACCCGACGACGCTCAAGGGGTCGTCCACCGGTGTCTTCGCCGGCGTGATGTACCACGACTACGCACTTGGCGTGGAGGCCGCGGCCAGCAGCGGCGGCAGCCTCGTCTCGGGCCGTACCTCGTACACGCTGGGCCTCGAAGGACCCTCCGTCACCGTCGACACGGCCTGCTCGTCCTCACTCGTCGCTCTGCACATGGCCGCCCAGGCCCTGCGGGCGGGCGAGTGCTCGCTGGCCCTGGCCGGTGGGGTCGCCGTCATGGGCACCCCGGGCATGTTCATCGAGTTCAGCCGGCAGCGCGGGCTCGCCCCGGACGGCCGGTCCAAGTCCTTCGCGGCCTCGGCGGACGGCGTCGCCTGGGGCGAGGGCGCAGGCGTCCTGCTGCTGGAGCGGCTCTCCGACGCCCGCCGCAACGGCCACCCCGTCGTCGCCGTCCTCCGTGGCTCCGCACTCAACCAGGACGGCGCCAGCAACGGGATGACGGCCCCCAACGGGCCCTCCCAGCAGCGGGTCATCCGCCAGGCGCTCGCCAACGCGGGCCTGACGGCGGCGGAGATCGACGCGGTGGAGGCACACGGAACGGGTACGACCCTGGGCGACCCGATCGAGGCGCAGGCGCTGCTGGCGACCTACGGTCAGGGGCGCGAGGAGGACCAGCCTCTGTGGCTCGGGTCCATCAAGTCCAACATGGGTCACACACAGGCGTCCTCGGGCGTCGCCGGTGTCATCAAGATGGTCATGGCCATGCGCCACGGTGTCCTGCCGAGGACGTTGCACGTGGACGAACCCTCGACCCAGGTCGACTGGACCGCCGGGAACGTCGCGCTGCTCACCGAGGACCGCGCATGGCAGCCCGTGGACCGGCCGCGCCGAGCCGGCGTCTCCTCCTTCGGGATCAGCGGGACGAACGCCCACGTGATCGTCGAGGAAGCGCCCGAAGAGGCTGCGAAGCCGGCGGGCGAGGCCAGTGAACTTCCCGTCGTGCCCTGGGTGTTGTCGGCCAAGAGCCCGCAGGCCCTGGCCGCTCAGGCCGAGCGGCTGGTGGAGCGGGTGCGGGAACAGCCGGAGACCGATCCGGCCGACCTCGGCCTTTCGCTGATCTCCACACGCACCGCATTCGCCCACCGGGCCGTGGTGGTGGGCGTGCGGAACGAGGAGCTGCTCCGCGGACTGACCGCGCTGGCCCAGGGGCGCAACGCCCCCGCGGTGGCCGCCGGACAGGCTCGCCGCAGCGGGAGGACGGCGTTCCTGTTCACCGGCCAGGGTGCGCAGCGGCTGGGTATGGGCCGTGAGTTGTACGAGGCGTTCCCCGCGTTCGCCGAAGCCTTCGATGCCGTGTGTGCGGAGGTCGATGCGCAGCTGGGGCGGTCGTTGCGTGAGGTGGTGTGGGGTGAGGACGCGGACGAGCTGAATGCGACCGGGTTCGCTCAGCCTGCGCTGTTCGCGTTCGAGGTGGCGTTGTTCCGGCTGGTCGAGGCGTGGGGTGTGACCCCTGATGTGGTGGTGGGGCACTCGATCGGTGAGCTGGCTGCCGCGCACGTGGCGGGGGTTCTCTCCCTGGCGGATGCGGCCCGGCTGGTCGTCGCCCGTGGTCGGCTGATGCAGGCGTTGCCGGCCGGTGGCGCCATGGTCGCCATCCAGGCATCCGAGGATGAAGTCCTGCCGCTGCTCACCGACGGGGTGGGGATCGCGGCGGTCAACGGGCCGCAGGCGGTCGTGGTTTCAGGAACCGAGGCGGCCGTTCTCGCGGTCGGTGAGCACTTCGCCGACGCCGGTCGCAAGACCAGCAGGCTTGCTGTCTCGCACGCCTTCCACTCGGACCTCATGCAGCCGATGCTGGCCGAGTTCCGGACCGTGGCCACGGAGCTGACCTACGCCGAGCCGAGCCTCCCGGTGGTGTCCACCGTCACCGGCGAACTGTCCTCGGACTGGGAGTCGCCGGAGTACTGGGTCGGCCAGGTCCGCCGGCCCGTCCGCTTCGTCGACGCCGTCGCTGCGCTGGAGCGGCAGGGCGTCACCCGGTTCCTGGAGGTCGGCCCGGACGGGGTCCTGACCGGGCTTGCCCAGCAGCTCATCGACGGTGACGGTGGCGGCGCCGGCGCGAACGATGCGGGCGGTGAGGGAGTCCTCGTACCGGCCGTGCGCCGCAACCGCCCCGAGCCCGAGTCCCTCGTCGCGGCCGTGGGCCGGCTGTACGTGGACGGCGTACGGGTCGACTGGGAGGCGTTCTACGCCGGCAGCGGTGCTCGGAGGGTCGACCTCCCCACGTACCCCTTCCAGCGCACCCGTTACTGGGTCGACGCGGCCAAGCCGGCCACCGATGCCGTGGCCGTCGGCCAGGGCGCCCTGGACCACCCGCTGCTCGCGGCCGTCGTGGCGTCCCCCGACTCCGACGCGGTGACGTTCACCACCAGGATCTCCCTGGACGCCCAGCCCTGGGTGGCCGACCACGCCGTGCACGGCAGCATCCTGCTTCCCGGCACCGGCTTCGTGGAACTCGCCCTGCGGGCCGCCGACCACGTCGGCTGCGGGCTGCTGGAGGAACTCACCCTCTACGCACCGCTCGTCCTGCCCGAACGCGGCGGAGTCGCTCTCCAGGTCGTGGTCGGCGAGCCCGACGCGCAGGCCCGGCGGGCCGTCCGGGTGTACTCGCGCCCGGAGAGCCACCCCGAGGAGCCGTGGACCCGTCACGCCGACGGCATGCTGGCCCCGGCCGGCGGCGCGGCGGGCGACGGGCTCACCGTCTGGCCGCCCGCCGGAGCCGAGGAGCTGGACGCCGACGGGCTGTACGACAGCCTTCAGGAGCGCGGGTTCGGCTACGGCCCGGTGTTCCAGGGGCTGACCGCGGCCTGGCGGCACGGTGACGCGCTCTACGCCGAGATCGTGCTGCCCGAGCAGGCGCACGCGGACGCCGGGCGCTTCGGGCTGCACCCGGCCCTGCTCGACGCCTCCCTGCACGCGCTCGGCTTCGGTGGTCTCGGCGCCGAGGAGGACGAGGGGCAGGCGCTGCTCCCCTTCTCCTGGGCGGGCGTCACCCTGCACGCCGCGTCCGCGACCGCGGTACGGGTCCGGCTCGCGCCGGTCGAGGGCCGGCGCAACGCGGTGCGCCTCGACCTCACCGACCCGGCCGGGGCCCCCGTGGCCTCGGTGGACGCGCTGCAACTGCGGCCGGTCGCCGTGGGGCAGCTCGCCGCCGCCGGGTTCCGGGACGCGTTGCTGGCCGTCGAGTGGCAGCCGGTCGGCGGCGGCAGCGGGCCGCGCTGGGACTGGGCGGTCGCGGGTCCGGGCCTGGAGCTCGCCGGGCTGCCGGCGGTGCCGGGGCTCGACGCGCTGGGAGCGGCGGGCGCCGCCGTGCCGGACCTGGTGCTGCTGCCCGTCCTGGCGGACGGGCCCGCCGCCGGCGGTGAGCACGAGGTCCCCGCAGGGGTGCGTACCGCCGTGGACGGGGCACTGGCCGCCGTGCAGCGATGGCTGGACGAGCCGAGGTTCGCGCAGTCGCGGCTGGTGCTGGTCACGCGGGCCGCGGCGGCCGTCGCCGACGGCGACCCGGTCGATGTGCGCCAGGCCCCGGTGTGGGGGCTGTTGCGGGCCGCACAGGCGGAGAACCCCGGCCGTTTCGTCCTGCTCGACCTGGAGGAGGGCGAGCCGTCGCCGCGCGCGCTGGCCGCCGCACTCGCCTCGGACGAACCCGAACTCGCCGTCCGCCGGGACAAGGTGCTCGCGCCCCGGCTCGCACGGTCGGTGGCACCCGGCGGCGCATCGCCGTGGGATCCCGACGGGACCGTCCTGATCACCGGCGGCACCGGCGGGCTCGGCGCGATCGTCGCCCGTCACCTGGTGACCGAGCACGGCGTACGGCACCTGGTGCTCGCCGGCCGGCGCGGGCTCACAGCGCCCAACGCGGCCGGGCTCCGCGACGAACTGGCCGCGCTCGGCGCGCGGGTGGAGATCGCCGCCTGCGACGTCTCCGACCGGGCGGCCGTGGCGGAACTGATCGGGGGCATCGACCCGGAGCACCCGCTGCGCGGGGTCGTCCATGCCGCGGGTGTCGCCCACAACGGGCTGGTCGGGGCGCTCACGCCCGAGCAGGTGGACCACGTGCTGCGGGCCAAGGCGGACGCGGCCTGGCACCTGCACGAGCTGACCGCCGGGCTGGACCTGTCCGTGTTCGCGCTGTTCTCCTCGGCCGGCGGGCTGGTCATGGCCGCGGGGCAGGGCAACTACGCCGCCGCCAACGTCTTCCTCGACGCACTCGCGGCCCACCGCCGCTCACGCGGTCTCGCCGCCACCTCCATGGCCTTCGGGCTGTGGGCCACCGAGACCGGGCTCAGCCAGTGGCTCGGTGAGGCCGACCTCCAGCGGATGCGGCGCACCGGAACACCGGCGCTGACCGAGGAGGAGGGCCTGTGGCTCTTCGACGCGGCCGTCGCCGCCGACGCCGCCGCGCTCGTCCCGCTCCGGGTCGACCTCGCCGCCCTGCGGGCCCGTACCGATGTCGTCCCGGCGCTGTTGCGGGCCCTGGCGCCCGCCGGGCGTCGCCGGGCCGGTGCGGCGGCCGCCGCCCGGGAGGCCGGCGGGCTCGCCCAGAAGGTGCGCGGGCTGGACGAGGCGGCCCGGACACGGCTCGTGCTCGACGAGGTGCTGAGCCACGCCGCCGAGGTCCTCGGGCACGCCGACGCCGGTGCGGTGGAGGCCGAAGCGGGCTTCCTGGAGGCCGGGTTCGACTCGCTGACCGCCGTCGAACTGCGCAACCGGCTGAACGCGGCCTCCGGGCTCGCCCTGCCGGCCATGGTGGTCTTCGACAGCAAGCACCCGCTCGACCTGGCCCGGCTGGTCGCCGGCCGGCTGGCCGCCCAGGGGGACGCGGGGCAGACCGCCGCACCCGCCGCGGACACCGACAACCGGGTCGACGACACCCTGTACGGGCTGTTCCTCGACGCGATCATGTCGGGGAACCTCCAGCCCGGACTGGCCATGCTGCGTTCGGTGGCCGCGCTGCGGCCCTCCTTCGCCACCGCGGCCGAGCTGGCCGAGCTGCCCGAAGCGGTCGCGTACGGGGCCCGCACCAAGCAGGCCGTCGACGGGCCGACGGCGCCCCGGCTGATCTGCCTCTCCACCCCGACCGTGGCGGGCGGCGTGCACCAGCACGCACGGCTCGCGGCCCGGCTCTCGATGCCGGTGTCCGGGATCCCCACCCCCGGGTTCGCGCGCGGTGACGCGCTGCCGGAGTCGTTCGACGCGGCCGTGGACGTCCTCGCCGAGGCCGTCCTGCGTACCGCCGGAGGGGAACCGTTCGTCCTGCTCGGCTTCTCCTCGGGCGGCCTGCTCGCCCACGCCACCGTGGCCCGCCTGGAGCGGGTGCACGGGGTACGGCCGGCCGGGCTCGTGCTCCTGGACACGTACTACATGGGCCGGACGAACGACGCGATCTTCGACCAGATGGCCTTCGCCGTCCCCGACAAGGCCGCCACGCTGGGTTCGTTCAGCAGCGCCGAACTCTCCGCGATGGGCCGGTACGTGGAGCTGCTGCCGCAGTTCACGCAGGCGGACATCGAGGCGCCCGTGCTGTTCGTACGGGCCGGGGACCTCTTCGAGAAGGGCGAGGAAGCCGTGACCGGGCCAGGCAACGGCTGGCAGGCCGACTGGGAGGGCGCGGACACCGTGGCGACCGTCCCCGGCACGCATTTCACCATCGTCGAGCAGCACGTCGACACGACGGCCCCCGTCATCGACAGCTGGCTGAAGGACCTCAAGGAGCGGATCTCCTCATGAGCACGGGGCAACGAGCACAGCACGGGACGGCCGGCACACGGACGGCCGGCACACGGACGACCAGCACACGGACGAGCAGAGGAGGCCGGGCGATGAGCCCGATCACGGAGCAGCCGGCAGCGGTCGGCGCGCCGGCGGAGCGCATGCACGAGTTCCTGCTGGCGGCGGCCCGGACCGCGCCGGACAGCCCGGCCGCCTGGGAGGCAGACGAGGACGGCACGTCCCGGGTGCTGAGCTACCGCCAACTGGAGCGCAGGGCCCACGACTACGCCGTGACCCTGGACTCGTTCGGCCTCGACGTCGGGGACCGGGTGATCCTGGAGACGGACAACTCGGCCTCGGCCGTGGCCGCCCTGCTCGCCTGCTCGATGCTCGGGCTCACCTTCATTCCGGTGAGCCCCGACGTCCCCACCCCCCGGCTGCTGGCGATCGCCGCCACCGCCGAGCCCGCCCTGCATCTCCAGACGGTGCGGGGCGTGCGCGAAGGGGTGCCCGAGTCCATCGGCACGGCGCGCTTCGGCCCCGAGGGGGTGGTCGTGGAGAGGGCCCCGGTGCCGCGCGTCAGGCACCGGCGCGACCCGGTCTCCACCGACGCCGCGTACATGATCTTCACCTCCGGCACCACGGGCCGCCCCAAGGGTGTCGTCATGAGCCACCGCGGGGTCCTCTCCTTCTACCGGGGCATGCTCCGGCACTCCATCGTCACCGCGCAGGACCGGCTGGCCACCACCTCGCCGCTCCAGTTCGACTTCGCGTTGCTGGACATCGGCCTGGCCCTCGGCTCGGGCGCCCAGCTGATCCCCGTACCGCGCGAACTGACGCACTGGCCACGCAGGCTGCTGCGCTTCCTCGCCGACACCGGCGCCACCCAGGTCGACGGTGTCCCGTCCATCTGGCGGCCGCTGCTGCGCCACGAGCCCCAGGGAGTGGCCGCGCTGGCCGGGCAGGTGCGCGGGGTGCTGTTCTCCGGCGAGGCCTTCCCGCTGCCCGAACTGCGCCAACTGCAGAGCCTGTTGCCGCAGCTGAGGGTGGTGAACTGCTTCGGTCCGACCGAGGCCATGGCGTTCTCCCTCACCGACGTGCCGAACCCGCTGCCCGAGGGCATCGACAAGCTGTCCATCGGATTCGCCTACCCCGGAGCGGAGATGCTGCTGATCGACGAGCAGGGCCGCCCCGTGGAGGAGCCGGGCGAGGTGGGCGAGATCCATCTGCGCGGGCCGTCGCTCTTCACCGGGTACTGGGACGACCCCGAGGCCACCCGGTCCGTGCTCGTACCCGATCCGCTCAACCCCAGGTCCGGGCAGCTCGTGTACAGGTCGAGCGACCTGGCGTACCGGGGGGAGAGCGGCGAGCTCTACTTCGTCGGACGCTCCGACCTCCAGGTCAAGATGCGCGGCAACCGGGTGGAGCTGGGCGAGATCGAGCGCCGGCTCCTGGAGTTCCCCGGCGTCGAGGCGGCCGCGGTGGTGGTACGGCCCCGGCCGGGCCAGGACCCGGAGCTGTACGCGTACGTGGTGCCCGCCCGTGACTTCGACGCCCTCCCCGTGGCGGTCAGCGCCTTCTGCAAGGAGACCCTGCCCGACTACATGGTGCCGCGGAAGGTCGAGCTGATCGCGGCCCTGCCGCTCACCCCCAACGGCAAGACCGACCGCAGGGCACTCGCGGCGCTCGTCGCCGGGGAGGGCTGACCCCCCCGGCCCGGCAGGCGCCCCGTTCCCGGGTGCGGCGCCCCGGCCCAGGTGCGGCGCCCCGGCCCAGGTGCGGCGGCCCGTTCCCGGGTGCGGCGACCGGGCCCCCCACCCCTGTTCCGACCCCTATCCAGGGCCCTGTTTCCACCCCTGTTCCCGTGCACGGAGCATCCTGCTGTGCAGGTCATTCCGTTCACTGGTACATACGTCCCGACCCCACTGCATTGGACTGCTCCCATGACCAGCTCCCAGAGCGAGAACGGCACTTCCGGACCGGAGCCCAGAGCGGGCCGCAAGGAGTGGATCGCCCTCGGCGTCCTGCTCCTGCCCGTGCTGCTCGTCTCGATGGACCTGACCGTCCTCTACTTCGCGATCCCTTCCATCAGCGAGGACCTCAGGCCGTCCGGGAACCAGCAGCTGTGGATGATCGACATCTACGGCTTCGTCCTGGCCGGGGTGCTGCTCACGATGGGCGCGCTCGGCGACCGCATCGGCCGCCGCAAGCTGCTGCTCATCGGTGCCGTGGTCTTCGGCGGCGGGTCCCTGCTCGCCGCCTACGCCTCCAGCCCGGAGATGGTGATCAGCGCCCGGGCGTTCCAGGGCATCGGCGGCGCCACCCTGATGCCCTCCACGCTGGCCCTCATCCGGAACCTGTTCCGTGACCAGACCCAGCGCCGTACCGCCATCGCGGTCTGGTCCACCGGCATGGCCGCCGGCGCGGCGCTGGGCCCGGTGGTCAGCGGCGCCCTGCTGGCCGGCTTCTGGTGGGGGTCGGTCTTCCTGATCAACGTGCCCGTGATGGTGCTCCTGTTGGTCGCGGCGCCGTTCCTGCTGCCGGAGTTCAAGGACGCCGCAGCCGGGAAGTTCGACCTGGTCAGTGCCGCGCTCTCGCTCGCCGTCATCCTGCCGGTCGTCTACGGCTTCAAGAAGATCGCCGCGGACGGCTTCTCCGTCGTCAACGTCGTCGCCATCGTGATCGGACTCGCGCTCGTCCCGGTGTTCCTGCGCCGGCAGCGCACCAGCAGCGACCCGATGATCGACGTCTCGCTGTTCCGCAACAAGGCCTTCGGCGCCTCGGTGACCGTCAATCTGCTGGCCTGCTTCACCCTGGTCGGCTACTCGCTCTTCTCCACCCAGTACATGCAGTCGGTCCTCGGGATGAGCGCCCTCAAGTCCGCGCTGTGGACGATCCCCGGAACCCTCGCGGTGGGTGCCGTCGTGCCGCTCGCCACCGTTCTCGTCCGGACCATCCGGCCGGCCGTCATCATCGCCAGCGGGTTCGGCCTCGCCACGGTCGCGCTGCTGATGCTCACGCAGGTACCGGAGAAGGACGGCCTGGTGCTCATCCTGATCGGCATCATCGCGCTCGCGGTCGGCCTCACCCCGGTACTCACCCTGGTCACCGAACTCGTCGTCGGGCAGGTGCCGCCGGAGCGCGCCGGTACCGCCTCCGCGCTCCTGCAGACCTGCCAGGAGCTCGGCGGCGCCCTAGGTGTCGCCGTCCTCGGCTCCATCGGCTCCGCCGCCTACCGCAACAGCGACCAGCTGGACGCCCCGGCCGGGGTGCCCGCCGACGCGCTGGACCAGGCGCGGGAGACCATCGGCGGTGCGCTGGCCGCGGCCGGAAAGCTGCCGGGTGACGCGTCCGCGTCTCTGGTCGACGCGGCCCGTGCGGCGTTCACCACCGAGGTGCACGTCGCGTCGGTGGCCGGTGCGGTGGTGATGGCCGGTGCGGCCGTCGTGGCCCTGATCGGGCTGCGCTCCGTCCAGCACGACAACGCCGCGGCTGCCGAGCCGGCGCCGGAGACGGCCGCGAAGGCCTCGAACGGCGCCGCCCAGGAGCCCGGTACCGGCATCGCGTAAGCGGTCCCGGTACAACCCCGTACGCCCGGTCCCGCCGGGCCCACGGACAGCCGCCCAGGAGTCGCATCCCCCGTCGCTCCTGGGCGGCTTCACCATGTCCGCGCCCATGGGCGCGCAGTGCCGTCGTAAGGGTAGAGCTGGGGTCGGTTCTGGGGTCCGGTGGCCGATTCGCGTCCCTAGCATCGCATCGTGTTCGAGCACACGCTCGAACTGCCAGGCACCAGGCTGGAGGAATATCCGCATGTCCCTGCTGGCAACCGATTCGGCCGAGGCGGCACGGTTCCGCGCCTTCGGACCACGGCAACTCGATGAGATCGCCGACCGCCACGGCCTGCCCGCCGACATACGGGAGACCGTCCGGCTCGTGTCGATGGTGCTGCCCTTCCGGGTCAACGAGTACGTCCTGTCGCAGCTCATCGACTGGGACCGGATCCCCGACGACCCGATGTTCCAACTGGTCTTCCCGCAGCGGGGAATGCTCACCGAACAGAACGAGCGGGACCTGGCGGACCTCTCGGCGGACCCCGCGGGCAAGGTCGCCCTGCGCGCCCTCGTGCAGCAGATACGGGGCCGGCTCAACCCGCACCCCTCCGGGCAGAAGGAGCTCAACGTCCCCACCCGGGCGGGCGCGGAGATCCCCGGCCTCCAGCACAAGTACCGCGAGACGGTCCTGTACTTCCCGAGCCAGGGCCAGACCTGCCACGCGTACTGCACCTACTGCTTCCGCTGGGCGCAGTTCGTCGGCGACACCGAACTGCGCTTCGCCGCCCCCGACCCGCGCGGGCTCATGTCCTACCTGGAGGCGCACCCCGACGCGGGCGACGTGCTCGTCACCGGCGGCGACCCGATGGTGATGACCACCGAGCGGCTGCGCACCCACCTGGAGCCGCTGCTCTCCCTGGAGAGCGTGCGGACCATCAGGATCGGTACGAAGTCCGTCGCGTACTGGCCGCAGCGCTACGTCACCGACCCCGACGCGGACGACGTCCTGCGGCTGTTCGAGAAGGTCGTAGCCTCGGGGCGCAACCTCGCCGTGATGGCTCACTTCAGCCACCCCCGCGAGCTGGAGACGGACCTCGCGCGGCGCGCGATCGCCCGCATCCGGTCCACCGGCGCCCTGGTCTACTGCCAGGCCCCGCTGATCGCCAAGGTCAACGACGACCCGGACGTCTGGAGCCGGATGTGGCGGGCCGAACTCGCCGCCGGCGCCGTGCCGTACTACATGTTCGTGGAGCGTGACACCGGCCCGTACGACTACTTCCGGGTGCCGCTCGCCCGCGCTGCGGAGATCTACCGGGACGCCTACAGCACCCTGCCCGGCCTCGCCCGCACGGTCCGCGGCCCGGTGATGTCCGCGACGCCCGGCAAGGTGGCCGTGGACGGGGTCATCGAGAAGCCCGAGGGCCGCTTCTTCCAGCTGCGCATGCTGCAGGCCCGCGACCCCTCGCTCGTGAGCCGCCCCTTCCTCGCGCACTACGACGCCGACGCCGCCTGGCTGGACGAGCTGCGCCTCGACCGCTCGGTGCCCGCCGACATCGCCCGCGCCATCGCCGGACCGGCCTGGCCGGACGAGCCCGAACTCTTCGGCACGAGGGCTGCGGCAGCGGTGGGGAGCCAGGCATGAGCGACATGAGGATGTCCCCGAACCTGGCGCTCAACCAGCTGGTGGCGCAGCGGCAGGCCGCCGGTGAGCCGCTGGTCCACCTAGGTTTCGGCGAGTCCAGGCTGCCCGCCTTCGCCCCGCTCGTGGAACGCCTGGCCGCGGGCGCGCACCGCAACGCCTATGGCCCGGTGGCCGGTTCGCCCGGGGTACGCGCCGCGGCCGCGGGCTACTTCGGCCGGCGTCGCCTGCCCACCGACCCGGAACAGATCGTGGTGGCCCCGGGCAGCAAGCCGCTGCTCATGGCCATCAACCACGCCGTCCCGGGTGATGTGCTGCTGCCCCGCCCGGCGTGGAACACGTACGCGCCGCAGGCCCGGCTGGCCGGCAAGCACCCGATCGCCGTTCCGATCCCCGAGGAGTGCGGCGGGGTGCCGGACCCGGACGCGCTGCGGGAGTGCCTGCGGGCGGCCCGGACGCTGGGCCACGATCCGCGCATCATGGTGCTGACCCTGCCGGACAACCCGACGGGAACCCTCGCTCCGCCCGCGATGATCCGCGAACTGTGCGCGATCGCCGAGGAGGAGGGCCTGCTGATCGTCTCGGACGAGATCTACCGGGACGTCATGCACGATCCGGCCACCGACTACCTCAGCCCCGCCGAGGTGGCCCCCGGCATCACGGTGGTCGCCACCGGCCTCAGCAAGAGCCTGGCCGTGGGCGGCTGGCGCATCGGGGTGGCCCGCTTCCCCGAGGGGCCGTGGGGCGAGCGGATCCGCAGCGGGGTGCTCTCCGTGGCCAGCGAGGTCTGGTCGACCCTGGCGGGACCGATGCAGGAGGTGGCCGAGTACGCCTTCGACGAGCCCGAGGAGATCCGGGACCGGCTGCGTGCCAGCGCCCGGCTGCACGGGGCCGTCGCCCGCGACGTCCACCGCATCGTCGTCGGGGCCGGAGCCCGCTGCCGGCCGCCCACCGGGGCCTTCTACGTCTACCCCGACTTCGAGCCGGTCCGCGAGGAGCTGACCAAGCACGAGGTGCACGACTCGGTGTCGCTGGCGCGGCGGATGCTGGACCTGGGGATCGTCGTCCTGGCCGGACACCTGCTCGGCGACGAGGCCGGGGCCCTCCGGTTCAAGTGCGCCACCAGCATGCTGTACGGCGAGAACGCGGAGCAGCAGGAAAGGGCGCTGGCTGCCGAGGACCCACTCGCTCTCCCCCATGTCCGGTCCGTGCTGGACCGCATCGAGGAGAGTTTCCAGCAGCTTCTGTAAAAGGAGCGGCCCGACTCGGATGTGATATCCGTGTCGGGCCGGGCGGTGGGTCCGCTTTCTCACGCGGTGGATTCTGTCTTGGTTATCAACGTATTCCAGAGGATGTCCGGGCTGGCGAAATTCTCCAGCTTCAGCGCATCATCCAGGAAGCGCACGGAATAGGCGCCTTCCAGCGCCGCGAGCAGCTCGATCGTGCCCATCGAGTCCAGCCCCAGTTCCTTGAGCGGGGAATGCTCGGCAAGCTTTTCGCCGGGGGGGAGATAGGGCAGGAACGGGCGGATGACGTCCTCGAAGGCTTCGTCCCAGGTGTGATTCGTGAGTTCTGGCATAAGGGAATGATGGGGGCGGCCGTCGATGGCTGTCAACGTGTCCCGTGAATGTTCCGGGAAATGAGGAGCGGAAATGGAATCAATGGCGCCAGAGGCGCTGCACGCACGTTTCCTGCGCGGCCTGGAGAAATCGCCGCACGGGGTGGCGGTGCGCGTGGGCAGGGACACCGTCGACTACACGACGGCCCATGAGACGGCCCTTGCCTGGGCGGGCGCACTCCTGGCCGCCCCCGGCGGTCCGCCGAAGGCCGTCGGCATCCTGGCCGGCCGGAGCCCGATCGCGTACCTCGCCATTCTGGCGAGCCTGTACGCGGGACTGCCCGCCGTGCCCGTCCCGGCCGACTTCCCGTCCGGCAAGATCGTCTCGATGCTCGGCTCGGCGCAGGTCTCCGCCCTGGTCGTGGACGAGGAGGGCGCGGCCCTGCTCGCCGGGGGCATGGGGGCGGAGCTCGGGAGCCTGCCGGTCCTCGCGCCGCACCTCGACGCCGCCGGTGCGCGGGACCTGGCCGGCGCCACCCGGCTGCCGGCGCTGGTGGCCGGTCCGGGCACCGCGCTGGACGCGCCGCGGTCCGTCGCGCCCGAGGACGTGGCGTACATCCTGTTCACCTCGGGATCCACCGGCCGGCCCAAGGGGGTCCGGCTCACCCACGGCAACATGGCGCACTACTTCGCCCTGATGGACGCCTGGTACGACTTCACCGCGGCGGACGTCTTCTCCCAGGCCGCGAACCTCAACTGGGACTCGGCGGTCTCGGACCTGTGGTGCGCCTGGGCGGCCGGTGCCCCGCTCGTCTCCGTCCCCCCGCACGCCTACCGCGACCTGCCCGGCTTCGTGGCCGAGCACGGCATCACCGTGTGGTTCTCGGCGCCGAGCGTGATCTCGCTGTCCCGCCGCACGGGCCGGCTGGCGCCCGGCAGGATGCCCTCGCTGCGCTGGACGTTCTTCGGCGGCGAGGCCCTCCAGTTCGAGGACACCGACGCCTGGCAGCAGGCCGCGCCGGACTCGGCGGTGATCAACGTCTACGGGCCGACCGAGATGACCATCACCACCCACCGGCACCGCTGGTCGCCCGAGGAGTCGACCCGGCTCGGCGTGAACGGGGTGGTCCCGCTGGGCCTGCTCCACGACGGCCACGCTGAGCTGCTGCTCGACGAACTCGGTGAGCCCTCGGCGGACGAGGGAGAACTGTGGCTGTCCGGGCCGCAGTTGTCGGACGGCTACCTCGATCCGGAGGACGGCCGGGGCAAGTACCTGGAGCAGGACGGGGTGCGCTGGTACCGCACGGGCGACCGGGTCCGGCGCCTCGCCGGTGGTGAGCTCGTCTACCTGGGCCGCATGGACTCCCAGGTGCAGGTGCAGGGCTATCGCGTCGAACTCGCCGAGGTGGAGCACGCGTTGCGTGCCGCCTCGCCGGTCGGCGGGGCCGTCGTGGTCGGCGTACCCGTGGCCAACAGCACCGAACTGGTCGCCTTCTACCTCGGTGAGCAGCGCTCGCCGCAGGAGTTCCACCGCGATCTGGCCCCCGTGCTGCCCGCCCAGCTGATCCCGCGCCACTACCACCGGCTGGACGAGTTCCCCCTCAACACCAACAAGAAGACCGACCGGCTGGCGCTCGCCGCGCTCGCGGCCGAACGGCACGGCACCCGGGTGCCGGTGCCCGTCCCATGAACCGCCTCGTACCGATTCCGTCGTTCACGTCCTCAGGAGGACAGTCAGCCATGTACACAAGACCCTGGTCCCTGCGGAAGACGGTCCGCAGGTTCACGCTGCTCGCCGTCATCACGCTGGCGGCCACGCTGGGCACCGCTCCGGTCAACGCGGCCGCGCCCCGGCCCCAGTGGCCGACCGGCGGTCACGACCTGAGCAACAGCCGCTCCGCCTCCCAGGAGCGGACGATCACCAAGGACAACGCGAACCGGCTGAAGGCCAAGTGGACGTACGCCACGCACGGTGACGTGTCGGCGACCCCGGCCGTGGTCGACGGTGCCGTCTACTTCCCGGACTGGGGCGGCTACCTGCACAAGGTGAACGCCAAGACGGGCCGGCCGATCTGGTCGCACAAGGTGTCCGAGTACACCGGTGACGCGGCCTCCGTCTCCCGGTCGAGCCCCACGGTGGTGGACGGCAAGGTCTACATAGCCGACTGGACCAAGGCGGTCCTGATGTCGGTCGACGCGACCACCGGCAACCTGGTCTGGGCCCGCGAGATCGACACCCAGTACAAGGCGGTCCTGACGCAGTCGCCCGTCGTGCACAACGGCGTGATCTACCAGGGTGTCTCCTCCCGTGAGTCCGAGGGCGCGCTCGACCCCTCGTATCCCTGCTGCACCTTCCGCGGCAGCGTGAACGCCGTCTCCGCGGCCACCGGCAAGGTGCTGTGGCGCCAGTTCACGACCCCGGACAACGGCGGCGTGGCCGGCGGCTACAGCGGCGTCGCCGTCTGGGGCACCCCGGCCCTGGACCCGTCGACGAACACGGTGTACTTCACCACCGGCAACAACTACACCGTTCCGAAGTCGGTCTCCGACTGCCAGACGGCCGGCGGCACCCCCGCCGAGTGCTACGCGTCCGACAACTACGTGGACACCGTGCTGGCGCTCGACATGAAGACCGGCCGGATCAAGTGGAACACCGGCGCCAAGCGCTTCGACGCCTGGAACACCGGCTGCCTCCCGGGCTTCCCGCCCAACAACTGCCCGCCGAACCCCGGTTACGACTACGACTTCGGTGACGGCGCGCACCTGTTCACCATCAAGGGCCCGGACGGCTGCCCCCGCAAGGTGATCGGCGCGGGTGAGAAGAGCGGCGAGTACTGGCTGATGGACGCCACCACCGGAGAGGTGATCTGGAGCGCGGCGGCAGGCCCCGGCGGCCACGTCGGCGGCATCGAGTGGGGCACGGCCAACGACGACCGGCGGATCTACATCGCCGAGGCCAACTTCAACAAGCTGAGCTACCAGCTGGCCGACGGCACCACCACGACCCGCAGCTCCTTCGCGGCGCTCGACCCGCAGACCGGCAAGATCCTCTGGCAGGTCGCCGACCGTACGGACGGACTCGCCTGGGGAGCCCTGACCGCCGCGAACGGCGTCGTCTTCGGGGGCTCCACCAGCGGCCACATGTACGCGCTCGATGCGGCGACCGGCGACTACCTGTGGGAGTTCACCGCGCCGTACTCCTCGAACGCGGGGCCCGCGGTCGTCGACGGCACCGTCTACTGGGGCAACGGGTACGCCCGATTCTCCGCCGGCGCCGGAACCACCGGCAGCAGCACCGAAGGCACCTTCTACGCCTTCACCGTGGACGGCAGGTAAGAGGGCCGGCAATGGGGGGGCGTGCCCAGCACGTGACGCCGCCCCCCAACTGCCGGACCCTCTCATACGCGGCGGGAGCGGCCGGCGCCTTCCGGGTCGCCGGCCGCTCCCGCCGTTGTCCGTTCCCGGAGGTGTCAGGCGGCGACGGGCAGCCGCCGCCGCACCGGACGCATCGCCGACGTGGGCGTCACCGGCACCACCTCGAAGGCCCGGGTGGTGCACGCGACCCGGGTGAACAGCCCGTCCGCGCCTGCCACGTACAGCCGGCCGACGCCCGCCTCCTGGAGCGTGGAGACCACCGAGGGCCACCGCACCGTGCGGACGAAGCCGTCCAGCAGCATGTCGCGCACCCCGGCGCCGGTGGTCACGACCCGGCCGTCCTGGTCGGCGACGACCGGCAGCCGCGGGTCGGACCAGGTGAGCCCGCCGAAGATCTCCTCGGCGACCCGGTCACGAAGCCCGCCGAACAGGTGCGAGTGCATGGGCGGCTTCATCGTGTACATCGCCATCCCGCCCAGCGACCTGATCCTGCGCTGGAGCCACTCCAGTACCGACTCGTGCACGGTGAGCATGGTGAAGTCGTGGTCGACGACGCAGGAGATGTCGCTCCACTCGCCCCGCTCCTCCAGCTCCCCGCGCAGCTCCCCGATCCTGTCCTGCGGCACCCGGGCGATCGACTGCGTCACCAGGGCGGGGTGTTCCCGGGTGAAGTACTCCTCCATCGTGTCGGCCAGCCGGGCGGTCATCGTCACGGCGTCGGCGAAGTCCAGCACTCCCGCGTGCACGGCCGCGGCGCGGGCGCCGAAGCTCGGCCCCGTCACCCAGGCCGGCTGGATCCCCAGCCGCTCACCGGCCCAGCGCGCCAGGGCGAGGCAGTTCACCACGAAGGAGATCTGTCCGTAGACGGAGTAGTCGCCGTCGGTGTCCCGGTAGCGGTCGGCCAGCCGGTACCCCAGGGTCTCGTCGGCGATCGCGAACAGCTCGCGCGCGTACGGGTTGACCAGCATGAATCGGGCGACCTCGGAGAAGGCCGTCGGCTGCATCCCGGGAAAGACGATGGCCGTGCTCGGCGCACTCCCGGTTTCGGTGTGAGTGTTCATGGCCCGAGCCTCGCGTCAACCACGGCCCGCGAGCACCCCTGTCGCCCCCTGAGAGGCCGCCCGGCAGCCGCTGACCGGCCGCCCGCGCAAGCGAGCCTTAAGGGCGTTTGCGGAGGATCGGCGGGAACGAGGGCCGCACCATCCACGGGCCCGCAGATGCGAGGGGATGCCGCGGATGTCAGAGTCACGCTTCGCCACCTTCACCGAACTGCTCCGCGCCCGGACGGCCGAACTCGCCGACGAGGACGTGCACATCTTCCTCCGCGACACCGCCGGTGGAACCGTGGCCGAGCACCTCACCTACGGAGAGCTCGACCGGGAGGCGCGACGCATCGCGGCCTGCCTCCAGGAGTACGGGGCGGCCGGACAGCCTGTGCTGCTCGCCTACTCCTCGACCGTGGAGTTCCTCAA
Organism: Streptomyces sp. NPDC050422; assembly: GCF_044458665.1. NCBI lineage: Bacteria > Bacillati > Actinomycetota > Actinomycetes > Kitasatosporales > Streptomycetaceae > Streptomyces > Streptomyces sp. NPDC050422. The sequence continues at coordinate 175,118 of NZ_JBITIE010000002.1, read as the reverse complement.
GGCCTTCGCCGGCTGCCTGTACGCGGGAGCCGTCGCGGTCCCCGTTCCGCTGCCGGGCGAGGCGGGCCGCGACAAGCGGCTCAACCGCACCACCGCCGTCCTCAAGGACACCGGTGCGGAGGTCGTGCTCACCGAGACCTCCGCCGCCCCCGAGGTCGCGCTGTGGCTCGCCCGCAACTCCCGCTCCGGCGCCGCCTGCCTGGTCACCGACGTCTCCGACATCGGCGACCCGGAGAAGTGGCAGCCCGTCGCCGCACGCCCCGACGACCTCGTCTTCCTCCAGTACACCTCCGGCTCGGTCTCCGAACCGCGCGGGGTGACGGTCTCGCACCGCAACCTCCTCGCCAACCAGGCCACGCTGCACAAGCTGCTGCGCACCACCCGCGAGGACGTCTTCGGCAGCTGGCTGCCCTACTTCCACGACATGGGGCTGGTCGCGCACCTGCTCCACCCGGTCTTCCTCGGCAGCCACAGCGTCCAGGTCACCCCGCTGTCCTTCGTCAAGCGCCCCCTGCGCTGGCTCCAGGCCATCGACGAGTACGGCGTCACCGTCGGCGGCGGCCCCAACTTCTGCTACGACCTGTGCGTCCACCGTGTCAAGGACGAGCAGATCGCCACCCTCGACCTGTCCCGCTGGCGCCTCGCCCTCAACGGCGCCGAGCCGGTGCGCGCCGAGAGCCTCGACGCGTTCGCCGAGCGCTTCGCCCCCGCCGGATTCCGCCCCGAGGCGCTGCGCCCCTGCTACGGACTGGCCGAGGCGACCCTGGTCGTCTCCGGCGGCGTGCCCGGTACCCCGCACGTGCGCAAGGTGTTCGACAAGACGGAGCTCGAGTACGACCGGGTCGCGGACGCCACCGACACCGCCGGGACACCGGCGCGCCACCAGACCCTCGTCGGCTGCGGCACCCCCGTGGACATGGAGGTGCGCATCGTCGACCCGCTGACCCACCACGAGATGCCGCCCGGCGCCGTCGGTGAGATCTGGCTGCGCGGCTACAGCATCGCCCGTGGTTACTGGCGCCGCCCCACCGAGACCGTAAGGACCTTCCGCGCCAGCCTCAACGACGAGGAGAGCAACTTCCTGCGCACCGGCGACCTGGGCATGCTGGTGGACGGTGAGCTGTTCGTCACCGGGCGGCTCAAGGAAGTCATCATCATCAACGGCCGCAACGTGTACCCGCAGGACGTCGAATGGGCGGCGCGGACCGTCAGCCCCGCCCTGACCTTCGGCGCGGGCGCCGCGTTCTCCGTGGACGCCGGCCGCGAGCACCTGGTTCTCGTCCAGGAGGTGCGCGGGGTCGGCAGCACCGAGCTGCGGCCGGTCGCCCAGAAGATCCAGGCCCTGATCGGCCAGGAGTTCGAGATCCCGGCCGGCAACGTCCTGCTCGTGCGCCCCGGCACCGTCCGCCGCACCAGCAGCGGCAAGGTCCAGCGCACCCTGATGCGCAAGCTCTTCCTCGACGGGGCCGTACGCGGCGAGTACGAGGTGCTCACCCCCGACGTGTGGGCACTGGCCCGCGCCGAGGACGTGCTGTTCGGAGGCGACCTGCTGCGGCCGGAAGGAGCCGACGGAGGAAGGCGGTGGTGACGACCCTGCCCGTCGAGCGGCCGGAGGCCAACGCGGCCGCCGCGCAGCGGCGCGAGAGCGCCGTGCGGGCCCGCGTCGCCGATCTGGAGGCCCTGCTCGGCGACCCGTCGGACCCGGCCAACCCGGCCGGCTACACCGCGCTGCTCGAAGCCGACCGGGCGGCCGTTCCCTTCGCCGAAGGGGAGGCGCTCCTCGACGAGTTCGGGATCGTCGACGAGTACGTACCGCAGGAGCTCGGCGGCCGGCTCGACGCGATGGACACCCTGGTCAGGGTCATGCGCCCGGTCATGCGCCGGGACGTGGGCCTGGCCATCGGGCACGGCATGACCACCTTCATGGCCGCGTCAGACGTATGGGCGACGGGCAGTGACCGGCAGCGGCACTGGCTGGCGGATCTGCTGCGCAAGGGCGGCAGAGCGGCGATCGCCCAGCACGAGACCGCCCACAGCAACGACTACGTACGCAGTCAGGTCACCGCCCGCCGCAGCACCGGCGGCTATCTGATCAGTGGCGGCAAGCCGCTGGTCAACAACCTGGAACGGGCCGGTGCGCTCGTCCTGTTCTGCCGTACGGATCCGGATCCCGGCAGCCGCAGCCACTCGGTGCTGCTGCTGGAGCCCGGGCAGCTGGGCGACGCCCGCGCGGCCGTCACCGCCCGCAGGACCCCCGTCGGGCTGCGCGGATGCCGCTTCGCCGGTGTGGAGTTCGACGACTGCCCGGTGCCGCGGTCCGCGCTGCTGGGCCCCGAGGGCAGCGGCATCGAGACCGCGCTGCGCTCCTTCCAGATCAGCCGTACCGTGATCGCCGCGACCGCCGTCGCCGCCCTCGACACCAGCCTGCGCACCGCCGTCCGCATCGACCGGGAACAGTCCGGCGGCTGGCAGGCGCGCGGCACCGACGACAGCCGTACCGGCGCGGCCCTCACTCACGCCTTCGTCGACCTGCTGCTCTACGACAGCCTCGCGGTCGTCGCCACCCGCGCCCTGCACCTGCTGCCCGCCGAGACGAGCGTCTACTCGTCGGCGCTCAAGTACCTGCTGCCCCGGGTGCTCACCGAGACGATGTACGACCTGTCCATCGTGCTGGGCTCGGACTTCTACACCCGCGAGGGCACCCTCGGCATCTTCCAGAAACACGTCAGGGACGTACCGGTGCTCAGCCTCGGCCACGCCGGGACCGTCGCCTGCCAGGCCACCGTCATCCCGCAGATGCCACGGCTGGCCCGGGGCTCCTGGTTCGTCGAGGACGAGGCGCCCGCCGCGCTGTTCCGGCTGGACGGTGACCTGCCGCCGCTGCGCGGCGACCGGCTCGCCCTCGCCTGCGGACGCGACTCGCTGAGCGCGACGATGCTCGCCGTCGCCGCGGGCATCCGTGGCCACGGACCCGTGGAGCGCGCCCTGCGCACGCTCGCGGGCCTGCTCGTCGAGGAGTTCCGTGACGTCCGGGGCCGGGTGCTGAGGCTGGAGGCCGCCGGTCCCGCCTCCCGCGCGCAGCCCGCCAGGTTCGCCCTCATGGACCGGTACACGCTGCTGCTGGCCGGGGCCGCCGTGCTCGGTGTGTGGGACCAGGGCCGCTACGGCTCCGATCCGTTCCTCGCCGACCCGTCCTGGGCCGCCGCCGCGCTGCACCGGATCTGCCGGCGGCTCGGCACCCGCGTCGCCGCACTCCCGCCGGAGTGCGAGACGCGGATCCGGCACGAGGTCCAGCTCCGCTTCTCCACCCGGACCAGCTACGACCTCTACTCGACCCCGATCCCGGGTTGACCGAAGGAGTCCCGCCATGACCATTCCCACCGGCCGGCAGGCCGTGGCAGCCGACACCGCGAAGGCCGACGGCGTGTACGAGTGGCTGTCCGCCCGCGTCGCGCTCTACCTGCGGCGGGCGCCCGAGGCCATCGACCCCACCGTGCCGCTCGCCGAGTACGGCATGGACTCGGTGGCGGCGCTCAGCCTGTGCGGGGACCTGGAGGAGGAGTTCGGCCTGGAGGTCGAGCCGACCCTGCTGTGGGACTACCCGACCGTCGCGGGCCTGGTCCGCCATCTGACGGCCGTACTGCCGGACGCGGCCGTGGACACGGCCCCGGCACAGGGCCGGCTCTGATGGGCGACATCGCCGTCGTCGGGATCGACTGCGCGTTTCCCGGAGCGGCGGGCGTGCGGGCGTACTGGGACCTGCTGATGTCCGGCGGGGCCGGCATCGGCCCCGTGCCCGGACAGCGCTGGGAGGCGCGGGACTTTCCCGCCGTCGGTGACAGCGGCGGTTTCGTCGACGACGTCGATGTCTTCGACAGCGACTTCTTCTCCGTCACCCCGCGCGAGGCGGCCGCGATGGATCCGCACCACCGGCTGCTGCTGCCCTGCGCCTGGCGGGCCCTGGAGGACTCGGGCCGCGCCCCGGGGGAACTCGCGGGTACGGAGACCGGGGTGTTCATCGGTGTGATGGGCGGCGAATGGGGCCGCCTCACCATGAGCGACCTGGCCCGCGTCACCCCGCTGCTCGGCTCCGGCAGCAGCGCCGGAATGGCGGCCAACAGGATCTCGTACCACTTCGACCTCACCGGACCCAGCCTCGCCGTCGACACGGCCTGCTCCTCCTCCCTGGTCGCCGTCCACCTCGCCGCGGGCTCCCTGCTCGCCGGGGAGTGCGACACCGCACTGGCCGGCGGGGTCAACATCGTGCTGTCGCCCTCGCTGGGCATGGTCTACGGACAGCTCGGACTGGCGGCCGCCGACGGACGCTGCAAGCCGTTCAGTGCCGACGCCGACGGGATCGGCCGCAGCGACGGCGTCGGCCTGGTGGTGCTGCGCCGCCTCGACGACGCCCTCGCCGACGGCCAGCGCGTCTACGCCGTGCTGCGTGGCAGCGCCGTCAGCCAGGACGGCCGCAGCAACGGGATGATCGCCCCCAACCGCTGGTCGCAGGAGCGCGTCCTGAAGTCGGCCTACCGGCGCGCCGGCGTCACCCCGGGCCAGGTCGACTTCGTGGAGGCGCACGGCACCGGAACGGTGCTCGGCGACGCCATCGAGTGCGCGGCCCTCGGCTCGGTCCACGGGGTTCCGCGAGACGCCCCCTGCGCGATCGGCTCCGTCAAGGGCAACCTGGGCCACACCGAGGGCGCGGCCGGAATCGCCGGGTTCATCAAGGCCGCGCTGGCCCTGCACCACCGGGTCGTTCCCGCGAGCCTGTTCGCCGAGCGGGAGAACTCCCGGCTGCGGCTCGGCGAGCGGGGCCTGCGGCTGCTGAAGTCCCCCACACGACTGCCGCGCGGGGAGAACACCGCCGGGGTCAGCAGTTTCGGCATGGGCGGTACGAACGTCCACGCCGTCCTCGGCAGTGCGCCCCGGGTTCCGAAGGCCGCCCCCGCCCGGGCCGGTGAACACACCGACGCCGTCGGTGTGTTCACCGTCAGCGCCGACACCTCCGAGGCGCTGCGCCGCAACCTCGCCGCGCAGGCCGACGCGATCGCCGACCGGCCGAAGGGCGGGGCGGCCGCCCTGTGCTGGAGCAGCAACCGCGTCAAGACGGGCCTGCCGCACCGCTTCGCGGTCACCGCGCGCGACACCGGCGAGCTCGTGGCGCAGCTGCGCAGGGCGGTCACCCTGCGGACCCCCGTGTCACCGGACGCCGCGGTCGCCACCGACCGCCCCTGGGGCCGGCCCGTGGTGGCGTTCCTCTTCACCGGCCAGGGCAGCGAGTTCCCGGGCATGACGGCGGGGCTGTATGGCGAGTCGCCCGTCTACCGCCGCCACCTCGACGAGGCGGACGCGGCACTCGCGGTCCACCTCGGTTTCTCCGTGCGGGAGTTGATTCTCGGCGGTGAGGATCCGGCGGGCCGGCCCGAGGCCGTCCAGCCCGCCCTGTTCGCCGTCGGCGTCGCCCTCGCCCGCACCCTGGCGAGCCTGGGTGTCACCCCGGCCGCCGTACTCGGCCACAGCCTCGGTGAGTACGCCGCCGCCGTCGTCGCCGGCGCCCTCGGACTGGACGAGGCCGCCCGTCTGGTGGCCCTGCGCGCCCGGCTGACGGCCGGACTGCCCGCCGGCGCCGGCATGCTCGCCGTCGCCGCCGGCGCCGATGAGCTGACTCCGGCCCTGGCGGGGGAGCCGGACGTGGTGGCCGCCGCACTGAACGGCCCCGCCGACACGGTGCTCTCCGGTCCCCGGGACGCACTGGCCCGGATCGGCAAGGAGCTGGCCGGGCTCGGGATACGTACCAGGGAACTGGCGACGGCCCACGCCTTCCACTCTCCCCTGATGGCTCCGGCCGCTGCCGGGCTGCGCACCGCCGACGTGCGGTGCGCGCCCCCCGCGCTGCCGGTGGCCTCGGCCCGGCACGGCCGGATGCTGCGTGACGAGCCCCTGGACGCCGGCTACTGGGCCGGCCAGATCGAGGAACCCGTCCTGTTCGACGACGCACTGGGGGCGCTCGTGCACGACATCGCCCCGACGCACCTGATCGAGATCGGGCCGCGGCCGCAGCTCACCCAGATCGCCGTCCGCAGCGGGCGCGTGGGCGGCGTCGAACTCCTGCATCCCGCGCCGGGCCCCGAGGGCACCGGCCGGGACCTGGCGGAGGTGGCCGCCGCCCTGTACCGCGGCGGAGTGGACCCGCTCTGGGAGGAGCTGTACGCGCCGGAGCACCGGGTCGTCGAACCGCTCGGCCCGTACGTGTTCTCGTCCGCGCAGCGCTACTGGGACCGGCCGCCGACGCCCGCGAGCACCGTGCCCGCCACGCCCGCGGCGGCGCAGTCGCCCGTAGCGGAACGACGGGCCGGGCCGGAGGAGGCCGCCGGCGCGGACCCGGGCGACCCGGTGCTCCTCGCGGTGGTCCAGGCCGTCACCGAGGTCGGCGGGTACCCCCCGGAGCGCGTGGTGCGCGAGGCCCGGTTCCACGAGGACCTCGGCTTCGACTCCGTGATGATCATGCAGCTGAAGAACCGGGTGGAGGCCCGGCTGCCGCGCGTCGGAGAGGTGTCCGTCCAGCGGCTGCTGCCCGCGCTGCGCTCGGTCGGCTCGCTGGCCGAGTTCCTCGACGGCGTCATCATGGCGAGGTCGGCATGAGTGCCGTCCACATCGCCGCGACCGGCACGGCGCTGCCCGGCGACCCGGTGGACAACACCGTGCTCGGCACGATGCTGGGCGTCAGCAAGGAGTGGATCGATCTCTTCGTCGGCACCAGGACCCGGTACTTCGGCTGGGACCCGGTCACCGGAGAGGTCCGCGGCACCCTCGCCGATCTGTGCGCCGAGGCCGGGGCCCGGGCCGTGCGCGCCTCGGGACTGGACGCCGCCGACATCGAGTTCGTGGTGCTCGCGACCGCCACCCCGGACACGCTCCTGCCGACCACGGCGACCGAGGTCGCCGACCGGCTCGGCCTCGACCACCTGCCGGTCTACCAGATCCAGGCGGGCTGCTCGGGCGCCGTCCAGGCGCTCGACCTCGGCCGCAGCCTGATCCTCGGCGGCCGCCGGGCCGGCCTGATCATCGGCGGGGACGTCACGCACCGGTTCCTGTCGCCCCGCCGGGACACGGCCCGGATTCCCACCGAGGAACTCGTCAACTACGTCCTGTTCGGCGACGGGGCAGGGGCCGTCGTCCTCACCGACGAACCGGAGGGCGAGCGGATCGCCGTACGCGCGGTGCTGAACTCCTGGACCGGCCGCGGACGGCCGCCCGGCCAGCTCCTCGACTGGTACGGGACCACCGACCGCGACTCGCAGCGGCCGATGCTCGCCGAGGACTACAAGGCGATCGAGCAGCACGTGCCCCCGATCGCCGCCGAGATCCTCTGGGAGCTGCTCGGGGGCCTCGGGTGGAGTCTCGGTGAGGTCGGCTTCCTGCTGCCGCCCCAGCTCTCCGAGCGGATGACCGCACGCATCGTGGAACGGCTGCCGGACAGCCCCGCCGAGGAGATCTCCTGCGTCGCCGACACCGGCAACACGGGCAACGCCCTGCCGTTCCTCCAACTCGACCGGCTGCTACCGCGGTTCACGACGGGGGACCGGGCGCTCGGTCTCTGTGTGGAGTCCAGCAGGTGGATCAGAGCCGGGTTCGCCCTGGAGAAGGTGTGAGGCACGGATGACCACGGCAACGGACCGGCTGCGTGACCTGCGCGGCAGAGGTCTGCTGGAGAAGTCGTACGACCAGGTAGCGGCGGTGCTCGCCCAGGAGGAGCCCGGGGGCGGGGCGCCGGACGCCGCCGCGGCCGGCCGGCTGCTGGGCGGCATCGACCCCGACGCCGTGCTGGCCCACCACCCGGCGGTCCCCGTCGTCACGGTGGCCGTCACCGGGCAGTCCACCGTGGGCCAGGTCCTCGACCCGCTCAGGGGCGAACTGGCCCGCCACGGCATGCTGCTGCGCCCGGTCCTCGGCGAGCACGGCACCTATCTGCGCGACCTGACCGACCCGGCCGGGGAACTGCACGCGGCCGGCCCCGACCTCACCCTGTGCCTGCTGGACGCCGAGACGCTCTTCTCCCAGGTACCCGTGCTGTGGAGACCCGCGGACGTGGTGCCGGCGGCGGAGGAGGTACTGGCCAGATGCGCCACGATGGCCGAGGAGGCCCCGGGCACCCTGGTGCTCAACACGCTTCCGCTGCCGCGGACCTACACCCACCAGCTCGTCGACCACCGCTCCCGCGCCCTGCTCGGCGCGGTGTGGCGGGAGTTCAACGCCCGGCTGCTGCGGCTCACCGAGCTCGCCCCCGCACTGGTGGTCATCGACCTGGAGCCCCTGGTCGGCGAGGGCGGACCGGTCACCGATCCCCGCCTGGCCCGGTACGCCAAGGTGCAGCTCGGCGCGCAACTCCTCGCCGCCTATGCGCGCGAGGTCGGGCATCTGGCCCGGGCGCTGCGCGGCGCCACCCGCAAATGCCTGGTGCTCGACCTCGACAACACGCTGTGGGACGGCGTGCTCGGCGACGAGGGGCCCGACGGTATCGCCGCCGCGGGCACCCTGCGCGGGGAGGCCTTCGGGGCGTTCCAGCGATGCGTGCGGCAGCTCGGCTCCCAGGGCGTACTGCTCGCCGTAAGCAGCAAGAACGACCAGGAGCAGGTGGAGCGGGTGCTCGCGGAACATCCCGATCTCGTCCTGCGCGAGCCGGACTTCGTGGCGGTCAACGCCAACTGGGAACCCAAGGACGCCAATCTCGCCGACATCGCCCGGCAGTTGGACCTGGGAACCGACGCGCTCGTCTTCGCCGACGACTCGGCGGCCGAGCGCGCGCAGGTGAGGCACGGGCTGCCCGAGGTGGCCGTCGTGCCGCTGGGCGAGGAACCCGCGTCGCACGTGGAACGGCTGCTGGCGGACGGCTGGTTCGACACGATGAGCGTGACCGAGGAGGACCGGGCCAGGACCGGTGAGTACCGGGCCCGCCGGGAACGCCGGGACCTGCACGCCGGTTCGGGCTCGCACCAGGAGTTCCTGGACGCCCTGGACATCCGCCTGGACGTCGGCCCGGCCCGCCCGCACGAGCTCGCCCGTGTCTCCCAGCTGACCTTACGGACCAACCAGTTCAACCTCACCGGGGGCGGTCACTCGGAGGCCGCGCTGACGGCGCTGGCCGCCGACCCCGGGCGGCATCTGCTGCTGGCGGCCCGCAGCGCCGACCGTTTCGGCGACAACGGTCTGACCGGCGCCGTGCTGATCTCCGTCTCCGAGGGGCAGTGGCATCTGGACAATCTGTGGCTCAGTTGTCGCGTGTTCGGCCGTGGCATCGAACAGGCCCTGCTCGCCATGCTGTTGAGTAGAGCCCGGCGCCTCGGACTGAACGCCGTGGGTGCCCGCTACGTACCCACCGTGCGAAACCACCGGGCCCGGGGCTTCTATCCCTCCCTCGGGTTCACCGCTCGTGATCTCCCGGACCGGGAGGCGTACGGGGACGGGACCGAAGAGTTCCACCACGACCTGGCGGTGCTTCCGGACCTCCCCGGCCATGTATGTGTCACCGAGTCCGGAGGGCAGCCGCATGAGCTCCGATGATCTGGACGTCCTCGACGTGTTCCTGCGGACCGTGGGCGACGACCTCGGCCTGGACATCGGCGGGAGCGCCGGAGCGGACACCGCTCTCACGGACCTGCCCGGCTGGGACTCGCTGAATCTGCTCCGGCTGGTGGCCCTCCTGGAGCAGTCCGGTCATGGCGTGCCGGTGCACCGGCTGCTGGAGGCGCACAGCCTCCGGGACATTCACACCCTCGTGAAGGAGTACGGATGACCGCCCCGGGCAGCATCACGCTCGGTTCACCGCTCGGCGAGCCCGTCCGCGTGGTTCCCGGAGGGGATTCGTGGGACCGGGTCAGAGCGGACCTCGCCACCCACGGGAGCGCGCTGGCCTACGCGTGGCTGAAGGACCTGGAGCCGGTGGTGCCGTCCGGTGACGGGCTGCGCGAACTGCTGGGGCGCGACTGGACGCGCTACCTCGACCTTACCCACGCCGACGTGCGCGACCAGTACGTCGCCTCCCGGATGCTCCTCAAGCACGCGGCGGGAGCCGTGCTCGCCAGCGAACCGGCCGACCTGGAACTGGCCTACGGCCCGACCGGGCGCCCGTACCTGCGCGGCTGCGACCAGATCGACATCAGCCTCAGCCACACCCAGGACCTGCTGCTCGTCGGGCTGACCACGTGCGGGCTCATCGGCGTGGACGCCGAGCGCGCCGACCGGGACATGTACGGCGGCGGGCTCGTCCGGCACATCTGTACGTCGTACGAAGCGGTCCTGCTGTCCGGCATGCCGGAGGAGGAGCGCAACGGGGCGCTGGTGCGCCTGTGGACGCTGAAGGAGTCGTACAGCAAGGCGATCGGGCAGGGCATGCAGTTCCGCTTCACCGAGTTCGGCTTCGGTCCGGACGGCCGGCCCGTACGGGTGCAGCGGCCGGACGGCACGGCGGGCACCGGCGAGGAGTGGACCTTCCGCACGTTCCCCCTGCCGGGCGGCTACGTCGTCAGTGCCGCGGTGTACGACGCGGGGTTCGGCAAGCTGCAGGACGCCCATGTCACGACGATGCTCGACCAGGACTGCGTCGACGCGATCACCGAGGCCCTCGACGCGGACACCGGCCCGTGAGGCGGGCGGTGCCGGGATCAGAAGGCGGGCGGTGCCGTGCCCCCCGGAAGCATCTCCTGGCGTGCGGCGTTGTACCCGGCCTGGAAGCGGCTGGTCGCCTCCAACTGCTCGGTGATCTCGGCGATATGGCGCCGGCACGTGCGTACGGACATGCCGAGCCGGCGGGCCACCATCTCGTCCTTGTAGCCCTTGGTCATCAGCCGGATGATCGACCACTTCAGCTCGTCGGTGGACGTCGGGGGCCGCTGGGACTCCACGACGTACGGGGACGCGCCTTCCCACAGGTACTCGAAGACGGAGTAGAGGAACGCCACCAGGGTGGGCTCGCGGACGACGGCGGCGCCGGGAGTGCTGCCCTCCTGGGCGGAGCGCTCGGGGAGGAAGGCCACTTCCCTGTCGTAGATGATCAGTCTGTCGATGACCTCGTCGGCGGTACGGACCTCCGCACCCTGCACCGTGACGTCGCGGACGTACGAGCGGGTGGGCAGGTCGTTGCGGGCGGTGTGCTGGTAGATGGTCCGGATCCGGACCCCGCGGTCGAGGATGGACAGCGCGCTCTCGCGCGCGTCCGCGAGGATGTCCGCCCGGCGCGCGCCACCGGGCTGCACGGTGATCAGCTCGTGTTTACAGGTCTGGCCCAGGTGGTCGAGCATGGCCTGGATGCGGGAGGGGTCGCTGATGACGTCGAAGGCTTCCAGGTGGTTGCGCAGCCTGCGGCCCTCGAAGTAGAGGGAGCTCAGTGACATCAGCTTGGCGCGGACGTCCGTGACCGCCTGCTGGAGGTCGCGGATCTGCCGCTCGGCGGGGCCCACGAGTGAGGCCGCCGCGGCGTCGGGTGCCACAGGGGTCAGCTGGTGGGAGTGGCCGGGCACGGACTGCAACAGCCGGACCCCGGACAACACGCTCTCGACCCGGGCGATCTCGTCGTGCGAGAGGGACAGCCGGTTGGCAATCTGCTCCCGGTCGAAGCGACCGCACTCGACGGCGAGGCCGTATGCCGCGGCGCTCACGTCGTCCAGTTCGGTAAATCCCGAATCTGCGTACTCCCCTTGGAACACGCCAGCCCCCACTGATCGGTGTAATACCTGCCACGTAACTTTACGCCAACGTGCAGGCCTTGGCGTGAATGATCGGTATCCGAGACTCTATTCCCATCACCCGGGCACGCCAAAGCCGGAGATTTCGGGTGATGGAGTTAGCGGAGGTAAGGCTCATTCGTCGACCGAGGGGAGTCGCAATGGCAAGGTATGGCAAAACATCTCTGGTCCGCTTGACTTTGTTGGTGGGTATGCTTCTTGCAGTAATGGGGGGACAGTTCATGTCGGGCCTGGCGCTGCAGGGGACGTCCGCAGGATCCGGCGCGGGGGCGACGGCTGCGAACGGGCTTGTGACGCCGGGTGTGGACAGACCTGACGACGACCGGTGGGACTGACCTGGCCCCGGCTGTCCCACGACTCACACGATGCTCCCCGTGCCGCACAGGCGGGGAGCATCGCTGTGTGCCGGGGCGGCCGGTCTGCGGGCGGGCACCGCGATGGCGCTCAGCAGCACACCGTTGTGAGCGGACCAGCGGCCGCTGAACGTGGTGGGCCCCGCCGCGGAGAGCCCTCCGGGCTGGGGGAGCAGCCGGGCGTGGAAGGTCTCCTGCGCGGCGTCCACGTTCACCAGTGCGTCGGTGAAGTCCAGTTCCTGGCCGGTCAGCGGGAACCACGTCTTGTAGACGGCCTCCTTGATGCTGAACAGCAGCCGGTCCCAGGCGATCTCCGGCGCCGACCACGCGAGCTCACGGGTTCTGCGCAGTTCCTGCGGCAGTGCGATCGACTCCAGCATCCCGGCGGACAGCGGGGCGTTGGGCTCCGCGTCGATCCCCACCGCGAGGAAGTCCTGTGAACGGGCGAGCGCCACGCCCCGGAAGCCGGTGCAGTGCGTCATGGATCCCACGACCGAGGGCGCCCACTGCGGGACACCGCGCCGTCCCGGCAGTACGGCGGCCGGCGCCACGCCCAGCGCCCCCATGGCACGCCGGGCGCACCACCGCACCGTGCCGAACTCCAGCCGGCGCTTCGGGACGGCGTTGCGGATCAGGTTCTCCTCCTCCGGGAAGAGGAACACCTCGGCCGGATCGGCGGTGGCCTCGGCGGTGGCGACGTTCGAAGGCAGGAGCTTTGTGAGCACGGCGTTCCTTCAGGTCGGTGCGTCGGGTGGACGCCTCCCACGCTCGCGCCGCCGCTCCGTCCCGGCCAGCGAAGAGGGTGCCTGCGGGCCGGGAAGGGCTGCCGGACCGGCACTTTCTCCCAGGCGGCTGCCATCCGCCCGGCCGCGACCGCCCCGTCCGGGAGCGCACTGCCACCCCCCGCAGCGGGCCTTGCCATCCCCCTGTCATGCGCGCGGCCGCGAGCGGACCCTCAACGCAGGGGTCGGGGAGGGGTGTTCGCTGCCGGGCCGGCGGCCCAGCCTGGGTGAATGGCGCACGGAAACCTCATGGGCATCAGTGACCTCCATGTCGCATTCCCGGAGAACCGCCGGATCGTCGAGGAGCTGTATCCCGACAGCCCTGCCGACTGGATCGTCGTGGCCGGTGACGTGGGCGAGTCCCCCGAAGATCTGCGGTGGGTGCTCGATTTGCTGACGCGGCGTTATGCCACCGTCGTCTGGGCTCCCGGAAACCACGATCTGTGGACTCTTCGCGAAGATCCCGTGCCCCTGCGTGGAGATGCCCGCTACCGGCGATTGGTCGAAATCTGCCGGTCGTACGGCGCTTACACGCCCGAGGACCCGTACCCCGTCTGGTCCGGACCGGGCGGGCCGCTGGTCGTGGCCCCCCTCTTCCTGCTGTACGACTACAGCTTCCGGACACCCACCGCCGCCACCCGGGAGCAGGCGCTGGAGCAGGCCTACGAGGCCGGAGTGGTGTGCACCGACGAGTTCATGCTGCACCCCGACCCCTACCCCTCCCGCGAGGCCTGGTGCCGGGCCCGGGTCGCCGCCACCGAACAGCGCCTGGCGGCCTGCGACCCCGAACTGCGCACCGTACTGGTCAACCACTTCCCGCTGGTCCGCACGCCCACCCGGATCCTGCGGCACCCCGAGTTCGCCCAGTGGTGCGGCACCGACCTCACCGCCGACTGGCACACCAGGTTCCGGGCGGCGGCGGTCGTCTATGGCCATCTGCACATCCCGCGCACCACCTGGTACGACGGTGTGCGGTTCGAGGAGGTCTCCGTCGGCTATCCCCGCGAACGGCGTCACCAGGGCCGGTCCCGGGTCGCCCCGCGCCGCATCTTCCCGGCCGGCCCCGGGGATTGCTGACTGGCAGGTTCCGGCCACCGGGCAGAAGGGGAACGGGCCTCTAGAGTGAGTCCGGACCGCTTTTCAAGCACTGCTCGATCGGTCCTGAATCCGATTCGCGTTCCCTTTTTTCGAGCGCGCGGAAAGCGGGCACTGGGGGATCTCATGGTGTTGTTCCGTCGCGCGGAGGAACTCTCTCTTCTGGAAAGGCTGATCGAAGGCTGCGAAGAAGGGAATTCTGGATTAATTCTTGTCGAAAGTGCGGTCGGCTGCGGGAAGAGCGAGTTCCTCGAAACCGTGGCCGTGAATGCGGAGAAGCGCGGCGCGATCGTGCTGCGGGGCATGGGCACCGCCGACGAACGGCGGCACCCGCTGGGCGTGCTGCGCCAGCTGACCGCGGACGCCCCGGCCGGCGCACTGCCGGCCGTCCCGCCCTCGCCCGACGAGGCGGGCCGGGTCGGGGCCATGCGGCAGTTCGCCTCGGCCGTCCGTGAGCTGAGCACCGTCGCACCGGTGGTGATCTGCGTGGACGACCTGCACCACGTCGACGAGCTCTCCAGCCGCTATCTGCTGCACCTCACCCGCGGCACCCGGCAGGCCAAGGTGCTGCTCGTCCTCACCGAGTCCGTCCACGAACACGGGGACGATCCGCTGCTGCGCACCGAACTGCTGCGGCTGCCCCACTTCGTACGCCTGCGGCTGGAACGCCTCACGCCCGAGGCGGTCCGGGCGATGCTGCCCGACCGCGGCGAGGCGGAGACCGGCCGGCTGCACCGGGCCAGCGGAGGCAACCCGCTGCTGCTGCGGGCCCTGCTCCAGGACCCCGGGGCCCTGCCCGGGGAGGCCTACACCCAGGCCGTACTCGCCTGCCTGCACCGCTGCGGATCCGCCACCACGGGGCTGACCGAGGCCATCGCCGTGCTCGGCCCCCTGGCGAGTGCCGGTCATGTCGCGCGGCTCGCCGGAGCCACCGAACCCGCCGCCGCCCGGGCCCTGGCCGCCCTCGAAGCCGCGGGCCTGCTCCCGGCCGGGCGCGGACAGGGCTTCTGCCACCCGGCCGCGCGGGCCGCCGTACTCGAAGGAATGGAAGCGGACGCCCGCCGGGCCCTGCACCGGGAGGCCGCCCTGCTGGCCCGCGCCGCGGGAGCCCCCGACACCGCCGTCGCGGCCCAGCTCCTCGCCGCACGGCACACCGCCGAGGACTGGGCGCTGCCCGTCCTGCGCTCCGCGGCCGACCAGCACGCGGCCGACGCCGCCCTCGACCAGGCGGCCGCCCTGCTGCGGCTCGCCCGGGAGACGTGCACCGACGAGGCCCACCGCACCGATGTGAGCGTCAGGCTCAGCGTCGTCACCGGACGCACCGACCCGGCCGCCGCCGAGCGCCACCTGGCCGAACCCCTCGCCGCCCTCGCCGACGGCCTGCTGGAGCCGCGCGCCCTCGGACCGCTCGCCCGGGCGCTGGCCGCGCAGGGCCGCATCGACGAGTCGACGGAGGTGCTGGAGCGGCTCGCGGCCGGCGAGGGCCGTCACCCCGGAGCCGCCGGGCGAAGACACGGGGACATCCCCGGCGACGACCCGCTCGACGGCCTCTCGGCGTTCCCCCGGTGGGGAGCCGCAGGCCGCGGCTGCACCACCGCCGAGCCCGGCGGATACCCGGCGGGCCGCGCCGCGCGCGGAGCCATCCACCCCGCCGCCCTGTGGGCCCTTCCCGCCGAGGCCGACGAGGGGGCCGCCGCGCAGGCCGCCGAACTCTTCCTGCGGGGCGTGACCCTGGCCGAAGGCATGGTCGAACCGACCATGCAGGCCCTGCGCACCCTGCTCCACCTGGACGGCGCCGAGCGGGTACTGCCCTGGTGCGAGGCGTTCGCCGACCAGGCGGCGGCCCGCCGCGCCACCGGCTGGCAGGCCGCCTTCGCCGGACTCCTCGCCGAGGCCCGGCTGCGCCTGGGCGATCTCACCGGGGCCGTCGCCACGGCCGAGGCGGCCCTGCGCGCGGTACCCGCCCGGGGCGGCGGCGTCCAGCTGTGCGCCCTCACAGCGACCCTGGTCCGGGCGTTCACCGCCATGGGCCGCCCCGAGGCGGCGGCCGCCGTACTGAGCCGGCCCGTCCCCGACCGGCTGACGGGCAGCGTCCACGGACTGGCGTACCTGCGCGCCCGGGGCCACTACTCCCTGGCGACCAGTCACTTCCACGCGGCCCTGGGGGACTTCCTCGACATCGGCCGCCACATGAAGCGCTGGGGTCTGGACCGTCCACGGGTCCTGCCCTGGCGGGCCGATGCGGCGGAGGCACTGCTCAGGCTCGGCGAGACCCACCAGGCCGACCGATTCCTGGCCGACCAGCTGACCACCCGCGACGCCAACGACCCCTGGGTGCGCGGAATGTCACTGCGCCTGCGGGCCTCCCTGCGCGAGCCGAAGGAGCGGCAGATGATGCTCACCAAGGCCGTGGACGACCTGCACCGCTCCGGCGACCAGTACGAACTGGCCCGCGCGATGAGTGACTTCGGCCAGGTCCTGCGCGTCCTGGGCGAACCGGCCCGCGCGGCCATGGTCAACCGCAGGGCCTGGCACGTGGCGAAGGAGTGCGGGGCCGAGGCACTGTGCGTCACGATCCTCCCCGGTCACACCGGCGAGGCCCCGGAGACGGCCTCGGACGCCGGGGCACCGCACGCCGACCTCGTGGCGAGCCTCAGCGAGTCGGAGAAGCGGGTCGCGCTGCTCGCCGTGCACGGCCACACCAACCGGGAGATCGCGCAGAAGCTGTACATCACGGTGAGCACGGTCGAGCAGCACCTCACCCGCGTCTACCGCAAGCTGGAGATCCCCGGCCGCCAGGCCCTCCCGGTCGATTTCCACCTGGGGGTCGCCGAGTTCATCTGAGAGGGTCCGGCAAGTGGGGGGTGGGTGGAGGCGCGTGCCCAGCCCCGCGACGCCGCCCCCCGATTGCCGGACCCTCTGAAGGTCTCCGGCTTCGCGTAGCAAGGTCATGGCAAGCCCCGGCCGGTTCCGCCCGGCCATGGCAGGCAACTGGCAGCCCGAATGCCCTCCTTTGCCGCGCCCGCCCGCGCCGGCCCGTCCGGATGGTTCAGCGCGTGCGGCGTCCTGGAAGGTCGGTCCTGAGGCCGTAGCCCACCAGGGAGGGCGCCATGACCACCACACCCACGCACGACCCGCCGGGGAACGCGGCGACACCCGACCGGGTGCGCGATGCCGTCCTCGACCGGGTCGAGGAGAGACTCGCCCACCTGTTCGCCGAGGAGGGCCGCAGCCGTCGCACGTCCGATCCACGCAGCGCCGTACTGGTGGCGGGTGTGGCCGAACTGGTGCAGGCCGGCGCCGAGCGGGCCCATCCGGTCATCTGCCTCACCGGGTACCTCGCGGCGGGCGGCGACCCGGCCGGGGAGGACGTCGTGTCCGCGTGCGTCGCGCTCGAACTCCTCGACACCTGCCTGATGATCCGGGACGACGTCCGCAAGAACGCGAGCCTGCGCCGCGGCATCCCCACCCTGCACATCAGCCACGCCGCCGAGCACGAGCGCAACGGCTGGAGCGGCGAGTCGCGCCGCTTCGGCGAGGGCACCGCGGTCCTCGCGGGCGATCTGGCCGTCGCGTACGGGGACCGCTTCGCGGCCCGGCTGCCGGACAGCGCCTGGGAGTTGTGGGACGGGCTGCGCACGGAACGGGCCATCGGGGCGCACGCGGAAGCCGCCGCGGCGACCGAGTACCTCGACGACGCCTGGCCGGGCCAGTGCCTCGACGGCTGCGGCAGCGGCTGCGGCGCGGGCTGGTACGGGCTGCGCCACGCCCTGCTGATCGGCGCCGCGCTCGCGGGCCGGGAGGACCTGCGCGATCCGTACGAGGAGTACGCGCGCGCCGTGCACGGGGCCTGGCGGCTGCGCGGATTCCTGCGCGGCGGCCCGGGCTTCGACGGCGACGCCCAGTTCCTCCGGGACATCTTCTTCGACGCACAGGCCCGCGAGAGCGCCGAGGAGACCATCGCCGGACTTCTCGACCGGGCCGACACCGCGGTGGCGACCGCGCCCGTCGCGCCCGGCTGGCGCACGGAACTGCGCGCCTTCGCCCGCCGGGTGGCCGGCTGCGAACACTGACGTCTACGGGGCCGGCCGGGGGCTGCCCGGGTGGAGGCGGAGCAGCCAGCTGCGCAGGGCGGCGCGGCGGAGCCGGCCGTGCTCGTCGCGGGGGAGGGCTCCGACGATCTCCAGCCGTGTCGGCAGGAACGCCTCCGCGATCCCCAGCGCGGTGAGGTGCTCACGCAGCTCGGCCGGGCCGGGCGGCCGGTCCCACGCGGTCGGCACCACCACCGCGCACGGCAGCTCCCCGTGGACCGGATCGGTGTAGGCGACCACCGCCGCCTCCCCCACCCGGGGGTGGGCAACGAGGCCCTCCTCCACCTCCGCGACCGGCACCATGAAGATCGCGCCGGTCCGCGTCCCCGCCCTGGCCAGCACCCGGATCCCGCCCCCGGGCGCGGCCGCGGCGAGGTCACCGGTGTCCAGCCAGCCGTCCCCGTCCTCCCAGGTGGACACCGGCGCCGAGGAGCCGTGCCGCCAGGTGGCCAGGGCCACGGAGGGCCCGCGGACCCGGAGCGGGGCGGCGGCCGAACCGTCGTGGGCGGACACCTCCAGACCGCGCAGCAGCCGGGCGCCCCCGGACGCCGACAGTGCGCCCATCCCCAGCTCCGGCGCCCCCCACGCGGACAGCACCGGCACCCCGAACACCTCCCGCAGCTCCGCGGCGAGCGGCTCCGGAGTGCTGGTGCGCCCGCCCGAGAGGACCAGCCGCAGCCGGTTCAGCTCCCGCGGCCGGTGCCGCTGTGCGGTGAGGAGTTCCGCGAAGTAGGCGGGTTCCGCGTACACCTGGTCGACCCCTGCCTCCGCCATCAGGTCCAGACACCGGCGGGGATCCCAGACGTCCTGGTAGACGCCCGTCCCGCCGACCGCCAGCGGCCAGCACACGGAGTAGATCAGCGAGGCCAGCGAGGTCAGTGGCAGCGTGCTGAGGAACACCTCGCCGTGCCGCCGGCCCGGGCCGTCCGGATGGTCCTGGGCGGAGATGTTGGCGTACAGCGTGTCGGGGGAGTGCAGCACCGAGGTGTAGGAGTCGCGCAGCCCCATGACGCTGATCAGGACCGAAGGCCGGTCGGCCTGCCCCGGCAGCGGCCTGGCCCGCCGGCCCGCCCCGGTCCGTTCGTGCGCGGTGCGCGCGAAGTACTCCGTGAAGTCGACCGCCCCGGTCGCCGCCGCGTCGCCCAGCACCACCCGATGTCGCAACCACGGCAGTTCCGGGGCGAGTTCCGCGAGCGCCTCGGCATGCGCGAAGCCCTCCCACGCGTCCGGCACCACGCACACCCGTGCCCGGGTGCCGTCCAGGATCCGCCGCAGTCCGTGGGACCGTACGGTCGGCAGTACGGGCACGGCGACCGCTCCGGCACGCAGGCAGGCCAGGGTGAGGGCCGTCGTCTCCCACCAGTTCGGCAACTGGTAGGCCACCGGATCGCCGGGCGCCACCCCGAGCGAGACCAGAGCGGCCGCGAACCGGTCGGTGTACAGGGCGAGCTGTCCGTACGTCAGGACGACGCGGCTGCGGCCTGCCGGGCGCAGCAGGCGCTCCGAGACGATGGCGGGCCGCTCCGGCGTACCGGCCGCCGTGCGGTAGAGGTCGTCGAGGAACGTCCCCGCCCGCCACCACCCGGCCGCCCGGAACCGGCCGGTGACGTCGGCGGGCGCGGTCAGCTCCAGGATGCGGCGCTCCGCGGTCCCCGTGCCGTGGGTCAGGCCCACCGTCCCACCGCCCCGGCCACCTGCACCCGCGAGGTGCATCCCAGCCGCCGCATCACCTGGCGGACATGGTTGACCACGGTCCATTCCGAGATGTCGAGCCGGGCCGCGATATGGCGGTTGGTGAGCCCTTCGGCCACCAGGAGCGCCACCTGTGCCTGGCGCGGCGTGAGGGACCGGTCCTCGGTCGCCGAACCGGCCACCGGGCGGCGCGAGGGGGCGGGCGCCGACAGCGCCTCGGTCACCGCCGTCGCCGCGGACATCCGCACGCCCTCCGCCCACGCGGTGGCGAAGTCGGGCCAGTCCAGCCGGGAGCCCAGCTCCGTACGGGTCTGTTCGGCCTTCGAGCGCCACTCCTGCGGGACCTCGGCGCCGGTCCTGCGGCGCAGGACGTCCGCCGCCGCCAGCAGCCGTACCGTGCGCGGCCGCTGCGCGGGCTGGGTACGGAACAGAAGGAGCGCGAACTCTTCGAGCACGCCGGGGAGTTCGGTGCGCTCGTCGATGGCCTCGTACAGCCGCAGCGCCTCCCGCACCGCCGCCTCGGCCCGCGCGGGCTCGTCACCCTCCAGCGCCATCGCGGCCCCGGCCCTCAGGGCGCCGGCCAGCCCGCGCCCGTCCCTGATCCGGCGGAAGGTCTCCTCGGCCCGGTCCAGCGACCCCAGCGCCTGGCGGCGGTCGCCCTCGGCGTGCAGGGCGCCGGCGAGCGAGACCGCCGCCTCGGCCGCGCCGCCGGTGACGCCCATCGCGGACAGCGCGCTGAGCGCGGTCACCAGCACGCTCCGTGCCCCCGAGGCGTCACCGGACCTCAGCAGGGCCGTGCCCAGTCCGACGGAGGCGAGCGCGTTCTGCCGGCGGTCCCCCACGCTCTTGCCGAGCGCCAGCGCACGCCTGTGCCGGCGTGCGGCCTCCTGCGGATCGCCCAGCGCGAGCGCGAACACCCCGGACAGGTCGGCCAGCCTGGCCCGCAGGGAGTCCGGGAGCTGCTGCCCCCTGTCCCCGTCCACCTGGTCGCACCATTCCAGGCCCTCGCGCAGCCGCCCCTGCGCCAGCCACGGCAGCCGGCAGCCCAGCACCATCGCGGCGGCCGCCTCGCCGTCGCCCTGCTCGTGGAGCCTCCGCAGGGCCGCGAGCACGTTCGGGCTCTCCGCCGCCGACTCCCGCAGCAGCCGGTCCTGGCCGGTCCCCGTGAGTCCGGGCAGTGCGGCGGCCACCAGCCGGCGGTACCGCTCCGCGTGCGCGTCGAGCACCGCGCCGCCGCCGTCCGCCCCGGCCGGGCCGGTGCGCGCGTAGGACCGGACGGGTTCGGGCACGGCCAGCCGCAGCTCGCCCCGCTCCTCGGCGGCCACGACGAGCAGCCCGCGATCCATCAGCGGTTCGAGCCCCTCCTCGTCGGCGAGTCCCGCGGCGGCCAGGCCGAAGCCCGGCTCGTACACCGCGAGCCTCCCCAGCAGGGCGCGGGCCGCGGGGGCCAGGCCGCGACAGCTCCACTCGGCGAGCGCGGCGAGCGAGCGGTGCCGCCCGGGTGCGTCGACCGGGCCGCCCGCGAGGACGGTCGTACGGCCGCGCAGCCGGGCGGCGAGCAGGTGCGGAGGCAGCAACCGAAGGCGTTGCGCGGCGAGTTCGAGAGCGAGCGGCAGGCCGCCGAGGAGGGTGCAGATCTCCGTGACGGCCGCGCTGTTCTCCAGGGTCAGCGCGAAGGACGGATCGGCGTCCCGGGCCCGGCGCACGAACAGGGCCACGGAGGCCACCTCGTGCGGCTCGTCGCCCTCGCCGTCGCCCGGCACGGGCAGAGGGGTGAGGGGCAGCAGCTGTTCGCCGTAGACGCCGAGCGGTTCCACGGCGGTGGCCAGCACCACCACGCGCGGGTCGGCGGCGAGCGCGACGGCGGTCTCGGCAGCGGTGCGGCGCGCCTCGTGGTCGCAGCCGTCGAGCAACAGGAGGATCCGCCCGCCGGTGGCCCCCGGCGCGGGACGAGGGAGGCCGGCGTCCCCCGGTGCGGGCCGAAGGCTGCCGGCGTCCCCCGGCGCGGGCTGCGGGGCGTCGGTGAGCCGGTGGACGAGCGCCCGCATCGCGTCGCGTCCGGACTCGCCCGGTGCCGCCGCGTCGAGCACCTCCACCCGGTCGAACTCCGCGCCGAGCTCCCGGACGACCTCCCGCGCCAGCCGGGTCTTGCCCACGCCGGCCCGTCCGGTCAGCGTCACCAGCCGCACCGGGTGCTGCCGCAGCCGCTCCCGCAGCGTGGCGGCCTCGAGTTCCCTGCCGACGAGCTCCGTATCCGGGCCGAGCGCTACCGACATGGTTCTCCGTAGATCGGGGGCGGCCCGGCGAAGGGCCCGCCCCGGTGGATCCGCCAGAGGCCGGGCCGTATCTCCACGGCCCCGAAACCCGCCCCGCCCCGGCCGGCGGTGGCGGCCGCGGCGGCGCCGGTGTCGAGCGCCCGCAGGGAGCGCCTGGCGTACATCTGGAGCCGGGGGTCGTCCAGCGTGCCCGCCAGCCGGAGGCACTCGCCGAACCAGAACCGGGCCGCCCCGGGGCCCTCCTGGGCCAGCGCCACCAGGGCCCGGGCCCGGCTCGCCTCGTAGTGGCCCCGCGCGTGACCGGGCGCGGACAGCGCGGCCAGGGCCGGTTCCAGCAGCTCGGCCGCCGCACCGGCTGCCCCACCGTCCAGCAGCAGCTCGGCCAGGCCCACCAGCGCGTGGTTCGTCCCGTCCTCGTCGCCGGCCTCCTCGGCAAGCTCCAGGGCCTGCCCGAGGAGCTCCCGGGCCTGCTCCAACCGCCGGTAGCGCGAGGCGAGTTCCGCGAGGAGACGCAGCATCCGGGCCTGGGCGGAGCGGTCCGCGCACCGGC
Source organism: Streptomyces sp. NPDC050422 (assembly GCF_044458665.1). Classification (NCBI taxonomy): domain Bacteria; kingdom Bacillati; phylum Actinomycetota; class Actinomycetes; order Kitasatosporales; family Streptomycetaceae; genus Streptomyces; species Streptomyces sp. NPDC050422. Next base: position 152,535 of record NZ_JBITIE010000002.1, on the reverse strand, counting down.
GGGCGGCGTCCAGGGCCAGGGCGTAGCAGGCCTCCTCGGCCTGCGCGTCCTCCTGCGTACAGCGGGCGAGCCCGTCCGTGAGCCGCACCGTGAGCTCCCACAGCCCGGCGTCGTACGCGGTGCGCGCCAACCGGGCGAGGCCGGGGCCGTCGGGCCCGGAGGCACGGCGGGGCTCCGCCGCGGCCTGCGCGTACGCACGGCACACGCGGTACGCCGCCGCCCGCACCGCCTGCGGGTCCTCCTCCCGGGCCAGCCGTTCCGCGGCCAGCAGCCGCAACAGCTCCGGGAGCCGCCAGCCGTCCTGGTCCGCCTCCACCAGCCGGGCGTCGGCCAGCGCTTCGAGCGCGGTGAGCGCCCCCGCACCGGTGACGTCCAGGGCGGCAGCGGCCTGCGGGGCGCCGAAGCGGCCCGGCGGCAGGAGGGACAGCAGGCGGAACTCCCGCCGCCGGTCGGCCGGGCAGGCCTCGTACGCCGTCATGAGCCGGGCCCGCACGTCCATGTCACCGGTGCGCAGCGCGTCGAGCCGGCCGTCCTCCGCGCGCAGCCGGGCGGCGAGAGCGGCCGGGGTCCAGTGCGGCCGGGCCGCGAGCTGGGCGGCGGCGGCCCGTACGGCGAGCGGGAGCCACCCGCAGAGCTCGGCCACGGCCGTGACCGTGCCGGGTTCGACGCGGTTGCCGGCGCGGTCGTCGCCGTATCCCTCGAAGAGGCGGGCGAGTTGATGTGACTCCTCGGGGCGCCAGGGGCCCAGGAGCACGGTGCGCAGCCCCGGAAGTCCGGCCGGTACCCGGCAGGCGGTGAGCAGCACGGCATGTCCCAGTGGCAGCAGGGGCCGTATCTGGGCCTCGGAGGTCACCCCGTCCACGACCAGCAGGGCCCGCCGGTCCCGGGCGGCGGCCGGCAGGGGCGGGCGCCCGCCGCCCGACACATCCAGGAAGTGTGCGCCGCCGGGGAAGGCGTCGGACACCCGGTGCGCGGCCTCGACCGCCAGCGCCGTCTTCCCGGTGCCCGGCATGCCCGTCACGGCGACGAGGTCGCCGCCCGCCTCCGGTGCGCCGCGCAGCAGGCGTTCCAGCACGGCGAGTTCGTCCGCCCGGCCGGTGAACCACGGGTCGGTGGCCGGCAGCGCGTCCTCGCCGCGCCTTCCGCCGCCGCTGCCGGTGAGCCGCTCGGCCGCCCCGGGCCGGGCCAGTTCGCGGTCGCCCTCCAGGATGAGCCGCTGGAGCCGGCGGGACCTCGGGCCCGGTTCGATGCCGAGCTCCTCCACCAGGGTCTGCCGCAGCCGCGCGTACACGCGCAGCGCCTCCGCCTGCCGTCCGCACCGGTACAGCGCCACCATCAGATGGGCGTGGAACTCCTCGCGCAGCGGGTACTCGGCCGCCAGCTCATGTAGTTCCGCGACGAGTTCGCGGTGCATCCCCAGGTGCAGCTCGGCCCGGACCCGTTCGTCGAGCGCCGTGGTGCGCGTTTCGGCCAGGCGGACGGCCGCGCCGTCCATCAGCGGCCCGTGCGGGATGTCGGACAGCAGGGGCCCCCGCCACAGGGCGAGCGCGTTCCGCTGGTGCGCGGCCGCGGTGGCGAAGTCCGCGTCCAGCGAGGCCTGGTGGCCGAGCCGGGACAGCTCCTCGAAGGCCGTGCTGTCGAGCTCGTCGGGTGCGACCCGCAGCAGGTAGCCCGGGCGGCGGGTCACCAGAACCTCCCCGCCGTTCTGCGGATCGGCGCCGCGCAGCGACTTGCGCAGGTGGGACACGTACACCTGGAGCGTCGTCGTGGCCGTGCGCGGAGGGGAGTCCGGCCACAGCTCGTCGACGAGGCTGTCCACCGACACGACCTCGTTCGCCCGGACCAGCAGCGTCCCGAGGACACCGCGCAGCTTGGCGGCCTGCGGGACACCGCCGCTGACCTCCAGGGGGCCCAGAATCCCGAAGCGCACCGAGCCCATCCGCTCAGTAGTCCTGAACCACGGTGGTACGGGCCTCGGCGACCGCCCACCGCTGCTGCGTCAGCGTCAGCGTGACCGGCACCGTCGGCCGGCCCTCGGCGTCCCGGCCCAGTGGACCCGCCACCGCCACACAGCGCAGCGGCAGATCGCGGGCCGCCTGCCCGCGAAAGTGCACCTGGCAGGCCCCCAGCGTGCTCCGGGCCGCTTCCAGCCCGTGTGCGCGGCCCGCGGTGAGCAGCGAGCTCTGGCGCAGCGCCTCCAGCAGATGCAGCCCCGAGAACTGTCCGTCCCGGCCCCCGTCCACGTCGTCGAACACGGGGCTGACCGGCGCGGACAGTACCCAGGTGCTGATCCGGCCGCGGGAGGCGTCGGTGGGCTCGCTGATGACGACGTTGCCCTCGGCGCGGCGGCTCACCTCGTTGGCGTCGGCCGGGCGCGGCGGCCTGTCCGGTGCGTCGCCGAGTTCCGGCACGGCGCGCATCGCCTCCCGGGCGTGCGCCACGTGCTTGCGGTACAGCTTCGGCATGAGGAAGACCATGCCGGCGGACCCGATGGCGCAGGAGCGGCCGTCGATCTGCACGTCCAGATGGAAGTCGAGCCCGCGCGGCACCTCGGCGACCACGTTCGCGGGCCGGGCTCTGATCCGCGTCTCCATGGTCACGGGCCGGCCGCCCGGGGGATCCGTACGCCAGGCGGAGAGATCGGTGAGGTCGAGCGCGAACCGGTAGAAGAGCCCGGGCCGGTCCTCGGGCACGCCGAAGTAGCGGTGCCCGACGAGTTCACCGACCTCGCGGACGGTTCCGGTCGCGATCTGGAGGTCGTGGAAGTGACCGGGGCCGTCGTTGAAGAGCGGGTGAGCGACAGGGGTCTCGCCGACGAGGGTGAAGTGCTCCTCGCCCGGACTGGGCGCGTCGAGGGCGTAGTAGGACCGCGCGGACGGCCGGTGGATCAGGTGCTGTGCGACCCCAGCGGCCGCCGAGGCCGCTGTCGCACGTCCGTGGATGACGGGAGCCGAGGTCGTGCGGTTGTCGACTGTCATGTCCCTCCCCTTCTCTCGGCACATGGTGAAGCGCCCTGACAAGCCCCAGCCACCCGTCCCCGTTGGCCACAACGTGCATGGCAGGAAGGTGCGTCGCGGGTGCGCCGGCCGGCCCCGAGGCCGGCCGGCGGATCATGGCCGGGGTCACGGCGTCCGGCACGGCACCTCGCCGCGTTGCCGAAACGCCCGCACAGCTCCGCCATGAGGACGCTCCGGCGCCTTGCGATGTACCGCACCGGACGCCGCGCCCTGTCCGACCCCGATCCGCCGGCCGGCCTTAAGCGGCATCCATGCGCGCGCGGTCATGCTTCCCCCCGACAGCCCCGCCCCGGAGACACCCCCGGCGGGACTTCCGGAGGGAGAACACCCCGATGGCCATCTCGGACACCGACGGCGACCGGCCCGCCCCGCCCGGCGCCCCCGGCCCGGCGCGCGCCGGCGGGCCGACGCGCCGGCTGCGGCTCGGCTATGCCTCCGGGGCGCTCGTCACCGGCACGTTCACCACTCTGCCGGGGCTGTTGCTGCTCCCCTACCTGACGGACACCCTGGGCGTCGGCGCGGCGCTGGCCGGGGCGATCGTCTTCGTGCCCAAGGCGTGGGACGCCGTTATCAACCCGCTCGTCGGCCGCGCCAGCGACCGTACGAGGACCCGCTGGGGCTCCCGCCGCCCTTACGTGCTCGGGGGCGGGCTCGCCATGGCCCTGGCCTTCGCGCTGACCTTCTCGGGCCTGCTGCCCGGGTCCGCTGGTGCCTGGCTCACCGCGGCCGGATACCTGCTCACCGCGACGGCCTTCGCCTTCTTCCAGGTGCCGTACGCCGCGATGCCCGCCGAGCTCGTCGACCGCGAGGCGGACCGGGTGCGGCTGGTCGCCGGCCGGGTCGCCGTCATCGGCGTCGCGGCCCTGGTCACCGGCGCGCTCTCCCCGGTCCTCGTCGACGCGGGCGGGGGCGGGCTCGTGGGGCACCGCTGGGCCGGCCTGTTCGGCGCGACGTTCATCGCCCTCGGCGCCCTCTGGGTGTTCGCCGGCACGGCCGGCACGGAACCCGGCACGGCCGGCACGGAACCCGGCACGGCCGGCACGGAACCCGGCACGGCCGGCACGGAACCCGGCACGGCCGGCACGGAACCCGGAACGGCCGGCACGGAACCCGGCACGGCCGGCACGGAACCCGGCACGGCCGGCACGGAACCCGGCACGGCCGGCACGGAACCCGGCACGGCCCGCACGGCAGGCAGCACGGCCGGCACGGCACCCGGAACGGCCCGCACGGCACCCGGAACGGCCCGCACGGCAGGCAGCACTGCCCGCACGGCACCCGGCACGGCAGGCAGCACGGCCCGCACGGCCCGCACGGCACCCGGCACCACCCACGTCCCCGCCGACGAGCCCACCCTGCGCGCGCAGTTCGCCGCCGCCCGCGCCAACCCGCCGTTCATGGCCCTGCTCCGCTGCGTGGTCGCCCAGTCCGTCGCCACCGGCGTCCTCCTCGCGGGCGCCCCGTACTTCGCCCGGCACATCCTCCACGACTCCTCCGGGGTCGGCGCCCTCGTGGCCGCGTTCGTCGCCCCCAACCTCCTGACCATGCCCCTGTGGTCGCGGCTGCGAGGCCCCCGCGGATACACCGTCGCCACCACCCTGTTCGCCGCGGGCTGTCTGCTCTTCCTCGCGTCCCCGGTCCTGCCCGAGGGCGTGGTGCTGCTCAGCATGGCGCTGGCCGGCACCGGACACGCGGGCCAGCTCCTCTTCCTGTACGCGATGCTGCCGGACTGCATCGCCCGCGACACCGCCCGCACCGGCCGCCATCGCGGCGGCGTCCTCTCCGGGGTCTTCACCACCGCCGAGGGCCTCGGCGTGGCGCTGGGCCCCTTCCTCTACGGCCTGGTCCTCCAGCTGACCGGATACGTCTCCTCCGGCACCGGTCACGCCGCCGAGCAGACCGCGACCGCCCGGGCCGGCATCCTGGCGGGCTTCGGAGCACTCCCCGCCCTGGCCGCCGCCCTGGCCGTCCTGCTGCTGCGCTCGTACGACCGCCCCTACTCCCCCCTGATCAGCGGCGCGGACGTGGACACGGGTATGCGGGGCCACGCTCCCGAAGGATGATGAGGGCACGATCATGATCCGTGGGCATCGGGGGGTGGCTTGCGTGACGTACACGGGGAGCTGGGGCACGTCCCAGGTCGGGTTCGGCCCGGAGGCACGCGAACTGGTCACCCGGGCCCTCGCCCCGGACCCCGCCGTAGTCGTCCGCACCGGGACGTACGTCGTCGACCCGCCCTTCTTCGGCAACGGCGACATCGGGCGGGTCGCGGTCTGCGGCGCCGTCAACGAACTGGCCGCCACCGGAGCCGAACCCCGCCACCTCGCCCTCGGCATCGTGCTGGAGGCCGGACTGCCGCTCGACCTGGTGCACCGGCTGACCGCCTCGGTGCGTGCCGCCGCCGCCGAGGCCGGGGTCACGGTCGCCGCCGTGGACACCAAGGTCGTCCGCGCGGGCGAGGCCGACCGGGTCTTCCTCACCGCGACCGCGTTCGGCGAGCGCGCCGGGCGCCCCCTCGACCTGGACGCCGTCCGCCCCGGCGACAGCATCGTCGTCACCGGTCCGCTGGGCAGTCACGCGGCCCACCTGGTCTCCCTGCGCGACGGTCTCGGCTACGAACACCACGTGCCCAGCGACTGCGCCCCCCTCGCCGGCCTCCTGCGTGCCGTGCGCGCCGACATCCGCCACGCCCGTCCGGTGGCCGACGGCGGCCTCGCGGAGGTCCTGCGTCAGTGCGCCGCCGGCCGCGGGCTGACCCTGCGCGTCGACGAGGACGCCCTGCCCGTGCGGTACGAGGCCCGGGTGGCCCTCGCCACCCGCGGCCTCGCGCCGCTGGACGCGGCCTGTGCGGGCTGCCTGTGCCTGTTCGTCCCCCCGGAACGTACTCCGCAGGTCCTGGCCGCCCTGCGCGCGCACCCGTACGGCCGGCACGCCGCCGTCGTCGGGGAGGTCACGGACGCCGCCGTGGGCGACGTCGAGTTCGTCACCCGGGACGGTGTCCGGGCCCGCACCCCCAGCGCGGGCCCGCTCCCCGAACGCCTGCTCTGAACGAACGGGGTCAGCCGCGCTCGGCGGCGGGGGCCGGTGCTGCGGCGACCGGTGCCGTCCGGGGCTCCGGCCGGACGACCGGGCGGCGCCTGGCCGGGACGGCGAGCGTGGGGTGGGCGACGCCCCAGGCCGCGCCCTTGCAGACCAGCTCCTTGTAGAAGGCGGCGAGGCGCCCGGTCAGGGCCGCCCGGACGGCGCGGTCGTCGGCGGTGACGTACTGGATGAGCCCGTCCCTGCGGCCCAGCGAGATGCACTGGTTGAAGTAGCGGAGCGGGGTCTTCGGCACCTTCGTGCCGGTCAGGCGTGCCGCGAGGGCGTCGGCCGCCTGCCAGGCGGCGGGGACGCCCGAGGCGCACGACATCCGCAGCGGCTTGTCGCCCGGGCCCATGGCCAGGGCCGCGTCGCCGATGGCGTACACGTCGGGGTGGGAGACCGACCGCATGGTCCCGTCGACGATGATCTGGCCCGTCTCGGAGACCTCCAGGGTGGTGGCCCGCGCGATCGGGTGGACCGCGAAGCCGGTCGTCCACACGGTGACCGCTGCCGGGAGGGACGCGCCGTCGGCGGTGGTGACGCGGTCGGGCGTCACGCCGGTGACCGCGCTGTGCTCGTGCACGGTGATGCCGAGCCCGCCGAAGACCTTCCGCACGTGCCGGCGGCCCTTGGGCGAGAGCCAGTCGGCGAGCTCCCCGCGGGCGGCGAGGGCGACGTCGAGGTCCGGACGGGCCTCGGCGACCTCGGTCGCTGCCTCCAGACCGGTGAGGCCGCCGCCGACGACGACCACCGGCTGCCCGGCGGTCAGGGCGGCCAGGCGCTCGCGCAGCCGGAGGGCTCCGGGGCGGCCGGCGATCTCGTGGGCGTGCTCGTCGGTGCCGGGGACGCCCTGGCTGTTCCAGCCGCTGCCGAGGGAGTACACGAGGGTGTCGTACGAGAGCTCCCGCTCGCCCTCCGTGTCCACCACGGCGACGGCTTTGCGGTCGGCGTCGACGCTGGTGACCTTCGCGTACGTCAGCGCGACACCGGTGCCCGCGAACATCGTGCCGAAGGGCCTGGGCGTGAGGTCCTGGCCGACGGCCAGCTGGTGCATCCGGACGCGCTCGACGAAGTCGGATTCGGTGTTGACGAGGGTGATGGCCACGTCTTCGCGGCGCAGTCGCTTGGCAAGGCGGCCGGCGGCGCTGGCGCCCGAGTAGCCGGCTCCGAGGACGATGATGCGGTGCTGCTGCTGCATTTCCCTGCTCCTGTCTCGCGCGGGTTCGCCCCTTGAACCGGGCAGCCCGCCGATTCCTGACAGGTGGGGAATGTGATCCAGGTCACTCGACCGTCAGAAGGGCCTGAACAGGGGTTCCCCGTGGCCGGAGGCGGACCACCGCCGGGTCGCGCGTTCGAGCTTGTCGGGGTTGACCTGGCTGCGGATCCCGGCGATGCCCTCGCCGGTGACCTCCAGGCACATGACGCCGATGACCCGGCCGTCGACGACCACCACGACGGCGGGGGCGCCGTTGGCGGCCGTGACGTGGATCCCGGGCGAACCGCCCGCGAGGGCGCGCTGGGCCTTCCCGGGTTTGAAGAGGCCGCGCATGAACGTCGCCACCGCGAGCGCGCCTTCGAACGCCTTGGCCCGGGCGGGGAACTTGCCGCCGCCGTCGCCGACCGCGATGGCGTCCTGGGTGAGCAGCCGCACGAGCGGCTCGGTCCGGCCGCTGGTGGCTGCCGCGAGGAACTCCTCGATGACCCGCCGGGCGGCGGCCTCGTCGATCTCGGTGCGGGTCCTGCCGTCCGCGATGTGCTTCTTGGCGCGGTGGAAGACCTGCTGGGCGGCGGCCTCGCTGATATCGAGGATCTCGGCGATCTCGCGGTGCGGGTGCCCGAAGGCCTCCCGCAGGACGTACACCGCCCGCTCGTTGGGCGAGAGCCGCTCCATGAGGGCGAGAACGGCGTACGAGAGGGAGTCGCGCTGCTCGACGGTGTCGGCGGGGCCGAGCATCGGGTCCCCGGCGAGCAGCGGCTCGGGGAGCCACTGGCCCACATAGGTCTCGCGCCGGGCGCGGGCCGAGGTGAGCTGGTTGAGGCACAGGTTGGTGAGGACCTTCGTCAGCCAGGCCTCGAGGACCTCGATCCGGTCGGCGTCGGCGCCCTGCCAGCGCAGGAACGTGTCCTGTACGGCGTCCTCGGCCTCGCTCGCGGAGCCGAGGAGGCGGTACGCGATGGCCTCCAGGCGTGGCCGGGAGGCCTCGAACCGTTCCACGTCCTGCACGGTCAAGGCCATGGCCCGGATCCTAGCGCCCGCGGTGCCCGCAGGGCGTCGGTTGCGGTGGCCGCCGCCGTTTCACGCGGCGGCCGGCGTGATGTTCTGGTTGGCGCGGAAGAAGTTGTCCGGGTCGTAGGTGCGCTTGGCCGCGGCCAGGCGGTCGTACGTGGTGCGGTAGGCCGACCGGACACGGTCCGAAGTCTCCGCCTCCCCGAGGAAGTTGACGTAGGCGCCGCCCATCGAGTGCGGATGCAGCTCGGTCCAGTAGTCGACGCACCACTGGCGGATCACCTCGGCGTTGGCGGGATCGGGGTCGATGCCGGCGATGACGCCGGACCACGTGGCGTCCCGGTAGGCCCACGGTGTCGCGTCGGGGGCGACCCGGTGGGCGGCTCCGTCCACCGGGTACAGGTGCATGGTCGACAGTCCGGTGGGGAGGTTGGTGCCGTACTTCTGGTGCACCTCGATCGCCGCGTCGGAGATCGCGTCGAAGAAGTCGCCGCGCCAGTACCACTGCAGCCCCTTGGGGATCAGGCCGTCGAACATGGTCTGGAGGACGGGATAGGGCATGGGGCTGGTGAAGTGGAAGGCCGGTGGCGCCGGGTCGTTGACCGCCGAGAGCGTCTCCTCAAGCCTGCCGGAGGCCGGGTCGCCCGTGTAGCACCAGACGACGCCGCACATCTTCTGTCCGTGGATCTCCTCCGGGAACGGGGGCCCGGGCGGGACGGTCAGGAGGGCGAAGAAGCCGTACAGGTCGTCCGGCGCGGCGGGCAGGAAGTCGCGGTACCAGCGCAGTACCTCGGCGGTGCGGTCGACCGGCCACACGGTCACCGCGACCCCGACCGTGTCCACGGGGTGCAGCCGGTAGGTGAACGAGGTGACGACGCCGAAGTTGCCGCCGCCGCCCCGCAGCGCCCAGAACAGGTCGGCGTGCTCCGTCGCGGAGGCGGTGACGAAGGTGCCGTCGGCCAGGACGACGTCCGCGGCGATCAGGCTGTCGATCGTGAGGCCGAAGGCGCGGGTCAGATAGCCGTGCCCGCCGCCCAGCGTGAGGCCGCCCACGCCCGTGGTCGACATGATTCCGGCCGGTACGCCGAGGCCGAAGGTGTGTGCGGCGTGGTCCAGGTCGCCCAGTTGGCCGCCCCCGCCCACCTGTGCCGTCCGCGCTTCCGGGTCGACGCGCACCGAGCGCATCGGGGAGAGGTCGAGGGTCAGCCCGTCCTCGACCAGGCACAGGCCCGGCCCGCTGTGTCCGCCGCCGCGTACGGCCAGGTCGAGCCCCGTGTCCTGGGCGAAGGCGAGGGTGGCCCGCACGTCCGCCACGTCCGTGCACGAGGCGATGGCCGCGGGGCGCCGGTCGATCATGGCGTTGTAGAGGCTTCGGCTCTCGTCGTAGTCCGCGTCCCCCGGTGTGACGACGGGCCCCCGCAAGGTCGTGCGCAGGCCGTCGAGAGCAGTGCTGTCGATGCTGGTCATGGTGGAACACCTCTGAAGGATCCTGGGACCGAACCCGCCACCCCTCCAGTGTGACGCAGGTCACATCCGGGGGCCATGTGTGGGACCATGGCGGGTTCGTATCCGTCCGTGTCCACGTCCAGGAGCCCGGGAGTTCGCGCATGAACTGGCAGTGCACCGGCCTCCGCTGGCCCGACGAGCGGGGCGGACCCGTCCTCGGGTGGCGCAAGGGCCGGCAGACGCGGGGGAGCGCCCTGGCGTACGGGACGGAGTTCGGGTTCCGGGCCTCGGGGGTGCGGATCTGCGTCGGGGCGCGGGGGAACGCCTGCCCGATGGCGGTCCCGGTCCCGGAGCGGAGCACGGGCGCCCGGTGCGTGGAGTGCGGGCGGCTGGACCGGGCGCACTCGGTGGCCGCCGACACGATCCCCGACGACCCGCGTACGTACCGCGTGTATCTCGCCTGGTTCGGGACCGGCCTGGTGAAGGTCGGGATCACCGCCGAGGAGCGGGGCGCCGCCCGGCTGCGGGAGCAGGGGGCGGTGGTCTTCAGCTGGCTGGGGCGCGGGCCGTTGATGGCGGCGCGACGGGCCGAGGAGGTGCTGCGGGCCGCGCTCGGGGTGCCGGACCGGATTCCGTACGCGCGGAAGCGGGCGGTACGGGCGGACCTTGTGGGCCCGGCCGTGCGGGCCGCAGAGGTGGCGGAGCTGTACGGACGGGCGGCGGCGCTCGACGGGCGCGGCTGGCCGGAGGCGCTGGAGCGGCTGCCGTTCGCGGTGGTCGACCACGCGGGCGTCTTCGCGATCGACGGGCCGGGCGGGACCGGTGGACGGGGCGGGGTGGTGCGGGCGGTGACCGGGCTGGTGGACGGGGGCGTGGTCGCGGGGCGGCTCGTTGCGGCGGCCGGGCCGGATCTGCATCTGGACGCGGGCGGCGACGGGGTCGTCGTCGTGGACACCCGGCTGATGACCGGCTGGGACCTGGCGGCGGCCGCGGGGAGCGGAGTGAGCATGCCGACCGTCACCACGGGGGGCGGAGCTTCGCAGGACGGGCTGTTCTGAGATCGTCGGAGGCCATCGAGGGACGGGAGCGCTGTATGAGTGACGGCATGAGCGTCGGCATGAGTGACGACCGCGACGACGTGGTGCGGTTCAGGGAGCGGCTCGGGCTGCCCGGCATCATCGACGTCCACACGCATTTCATGCCGGAACAGGTGCTGCGCAAGGTCTGGGCGTACTTCGACTCGGTCGGGCCGCTCACCGGGACGGAGTGGCCGATCGCCTACCGGCAGGACGAGGACGAACGGCTCGCGCTGCTGCGGTCGTTCGGCGTGCTCCGGTTCACCTCGATGCTCTACCCGCACAAGGCGTCCATGGCGACCTGGCTGAACGGCTGGGCGGCCGACTTCGCGGGCCGGGTGCCCGACTGTCTGCACACCGCGACCTTCTTCCCGGAGGAGGGCGTCGAGAAGTACGTGGCGGAGGCCGTCGAGGCCGGGGCGCGCGTCTTCAAGTCGCACCTCCAGGTCGGGGCGTACGACCCGAACGACCCGCTGCTGGAGCCGGTGTGGGGGCTGCTCGCCGAGGCCGGGATCCCCGTCGTGATGCACTGCGGGTCCGGGCCGGCGCCCGGCCTGCACACCGGACCGGAACCGGTCGGCCGGCTGCTCGCCCGGCACCCCCGGCTGCGGCTGATCGTGGCGCACATGGGGATGCCGGAGTACGCGGAGTTCCTGACGCTCGCGGAGACGTACCGGGAGGTGAGGCTCGACACGACGATGGCGTTCACCGACTTCACGGAGGCGGTCACGCCCTTCCCGGCGACGGAGCGGGGGCGGCTCGCGGCGCTCGGCGACCGGATCCTGCTGGGGACGGACTTCCCGAACATCCCGTATCCGTACGCCCACCAGCTGCACGCCCTGGAGCGGCTGGAGCTCGGGGACGACTGGCTGCGGGCCGTCTGCCACGACAACGCGAAGGCGCTCTTCGACTGCTGAGGCGGCTGTTGCCCCGGGCCTCCCTCGCGCATTCTCAGGGAATTCACAGAATCGGGAAAGAACTCTCTCAGGGGCGTCTCACAGGGTGGGGTCCATGACGACGACGACCTCGCCCCAGGGGCGTACCGAACTGCTCAGGCCGGACCGGACCCCCGTCCGGGTGCTGGTCGTGGACGACGAGGCCCCGCTGGCCGAGCTGCTCTCCATGGCGCTCCGTTACGAGGGCTGGGAGGTGCGCAGCGCGGGCGACGGTGCGGGCGCCCTGCGGACGGCCCGGGAGTTCCGGCCCGACGCGGTGATCCTCGACGTGATGCTGCCCGACATGGACGGGCTCGCCGTCCTCAGCAGACTGCGCCGGGAACTCTCCGAGGTGCCCGTGCTGTTCCTGACCGCGCGGGACTCCGTCGAGGACCGGATCGCCGGTCTCACGGCCGGCGGCGACGACTACGTCACCAAGCCGTTCTCCCTGGAGGAGGTCGTCGCCCGGCTGCGCGGGCTGATCCGGCGGTCCGGCACGGCGGCGGTACGCAGCGAGTCGACGCTCGTCGTCGGCGACCTGATGCTGGACGAGGACAGCCACGAGGTGAGCCGGGGCGGTGCGAACATCCACCTCACCGCGACCGAGTTCGAGCTGCTGCGCTTCCTGATGCGCAATCCGCGCCGGGTGCTGAGCAAGGCGCAGATCCTGGACCGGGTCTGGAACTACGACTTCGGCGGGCAGGCCAACGTCGTCGAGCTCTACATCTCGTACCTGCGCAAGAAGATCGACGCCGGCCGGACGCCGATGATCCACACCCGGCGGGGCGCCGGGTATCTCATCAAGCCCGGTGAATAGCCGCGTGAAGCGGCTGGGCAGGGGGCCGTGGACGCTGCGGACCCGGCTCGCCGTGTCCTCGGTGATGCTGATCGCGGTCGTCGCGGCCGTGATCGGCACGGTCACCGCCATCGCGTTCCACACCTACATGTACGGCAAGCTGGACGGTCAGCTGCGTGACATCGGCATCCGGGCCGCCCGCATGCCGGGTACGCCCGAACCCGGCGGGCCCAAGCACAAGGACCCGCTCGGCTTCATCGGCATGGGCGGCGGCCAGCCCCTCAAGACGTTCGGCGCGCTCACCGCGGACGGCGAGGTCACCGACTCGGCGGTCGCCACCGGCGGCGGCTTCGACGCCTCGGAGAACACCGAACCGCTGACCGACGCGCAGACGGCCGCGCTGGAGGCGGCCCACATCCCCGCGAACGGCAAGGCGCACGACGTCGAACTGCCCGGACTGGGCGGCTACCGGGTGCAGGCCACGGCCCCCGCGAGCGACGGCACGACCGTCCTGGTCGGCATTCCGACCTCGGAGGTGAGCGGCGCCGTCAACACCCTGATCCTCGTCGAGGTCTGCGTCACCGGGGCCGGACTGATCGCCGCCGGGATCGCCGGTGCCGCCATGGTCGGGGTCGCCCTGCGGCCGCTGCGCCGGGTGGCCGCCACCGCGACGCGCGTCTCCGAACTCCCGCTGCACAGCGGCGAGGTCACCCTGTTCGAAAGGGTCCCGGACGCCGAGGCGGACCCGCGTACCGAGGTCGGTCAGGTCGGCGCGGCCCTCAACCGGATGCTGGAACACGTCGGGTCGGCCCTCGACTCGCGGCAGAAGAGCGAGATGCGGGTACGCCAGTTCGTCGCCGACGCCAGCCACGAGCTCCGCACGCCCCTCGCCTCGATCCGCGGGTACGCCGAACTCACCCGGCGCGGCCGGGAGAACACCGGCCCCGACACCCGGCACGCACTCGGGCGGATCGAGTCCGAGGCCCAGCGCATGACGGGCATGGTGGAGGACCTGCTGCTGCTCGCCCGGCTGGACGCGGGCCGACCGCTCACGTACGAGAGCACCGATCTCTCCCCGCTCGTCATAGACGCGGTCAGTGACGCGCGGGTCGCGGGCAGACCCGCCTCGCCGGACGGGCCGGGGCCCACGCACCACTGGCGGCTGGACCTGCCCGAGGTTCCGGCGACCGTACGCGCCGACCCGACCCGGATCCAGCAGGTCCTGGTCAACCTGCTGGCCAACGCCCGTACGCACACCCCTCCCGGGACCACGGTCACGGCCCGGGTGCTCGCCGAGGCCGGGAACCCGTGGGTGACCCTGGAGGTCCGGGACAACGGGCCGGGCATCCCCGCGGAGCTGCTGCCGCACGTCTTCGAGCGGTTCGCGCGCGGGGACGCCTCGCGGTCCCGGCACGCCGGTTCGACGGGGCTCGGGCTGGCCATCGTGCAGGCCGTCGTCGTCGCGCACGGCGGCGTCGTCGAGGTGCGTTCGGTGCCGGGGGACACGGTGTTCGCCGTGCACCTGCCGGGGGACACCGGCCACCAGGTGCCGAACGCGATCCACTCACAGCCGGACCACAGGCTCACCACACGGGCGTGACAGCGCGGTTGGCGAGTGTCGATGTCATGCGAACAGACACTCCTTGGAGCACCTTGCCGGCCCGGGACCACCTCCTGGCCCGTGCGGGCGATGCGGCAGGTGCCCCCGTACTCGATGTGGTGGTACCCGTCTACAACGAGGAGAAGGACCTGGAGCCGTGTGTGCTGCGGCTGCACGACCATCTCGCGCGCACCTTCCCCTACGCCTTCCGGATCACCGTCGCGGACAACGCGAGCACCGACCGGACGCCCGAGGTGGCGCGGCGGCTCGCCCACTCGCTGCCCGAGGTGCGCTCGTACCGGCTGGAGGAGAAGGGCCGCGGGCGCGCGCTGCGCACCGTCTGGTCGCACTCGGACGCCCCGGTCCTCGCCTACATGGACGTGGACCTGTCCACCGACCTCAACGCGCTGCTCCCGCTGGTCGCGCCGCTGATCTCCGGGCATTCGGACCTGGCCATCGGTTCGCGTCTGGCGCGCAGTTCCCGGGTGGTGCGGGGGACGAAGCGGGAGTTCGTCTCGCGGGCCTACAACATCATCCTGCGCTCGTCGCTGGCCGCCCGGTTCAGCGACGCACAGTGCGGGTTCAAGGCGATCCGGCGCGAGGTCGCGCAGCGGCTGCTGCCGATGGTCGAGGACACCGGCTGGTTCTTCGACACCGAGATGCTGGTGCTCGCCGAGCGGGCCGGGCTGCGCATCCACGAGGTGCCGGTCGACTGGGTCGACGACCCGGACTCGACGGTCCACATCGTGCGGACCGCCACCGAGGACCTGAAGGGCGTGTGGCGCGTGGGGCGGGCGCTGGCCGTCGGCGCGCTCCCGCTGGACCGGCTGGCCCGGCCCTTCGGCGACGACCCGCGCGACCGCGGGATCGGCGGGGTGCCGGGCGGACTGGCCCGGCAACTGGTCGGGTTCTGCGTCGTGGGCGCCCTCTCGACGCTGTTCTACCTGGTGCTGTACTCGCTCTTCCGGCAGGGCGTCGGCCCGCAGCTCGCCAACGGCGGCGCGCTGCTGGTGTCGGCCGTCGCCAACACGGCAGCGAACCGGAGGCTCACCTTCGGGGTACGCGGCCGGGGCGGGGCCGTACGCCACCAGGCGCAGGGCCTGGTGGTCTTCGCCATCGGTCTGGCCCTGACCAGCGGCTCGCTCGCCGCGCTCGGGGCGGCTTCGGGTTCGCCCTCGCACGGCACCGAACTCGCCGTGCTGATCGCGGCCAACCTCGCGGCGACGGTGCTGCGCTTCCTGCTCTTCCGCGCCTGGGTCTTCCCGGACCGCGACCGGGGCGGTGACGCGCCCCGCCCGGCGGACACCCCGGCGCCCCGCCCGGCCGCCGTGCCGGCCGACGACACCCACCACGAACTGAGGAACGTCCGATGACCACGCTCGACCACCTCCCGGCCCCGCCCCCGACGGCGGGCTCGCCGAGCCACGGACGGACGGGCGGCCCGCTGCCGCACCGCGTGTGGCGCGGCCGGCCCGAGGACCCCCGCTGGGCGCGCCCGGCCTTCCTCGCCATGCTGCTGGTCATCACGCTGGCGTACCTGTGGAACCTCAGCGCGTCCGGCTACGCCAACTCCTTCTACTCCGCGGCCGTGCAGGCCGGCAGCCAGAGCTGGAAGGCCTTCTTCTTCGGTTCGCTGGACTCGGCGAACGCCATCACCGTCGACAAGCCCCCGGCCACGCTGTGGCCGATGGCGTTGTCGGTGCGGATCTTCGGCCTCCACTCGTGGGCGATCCTGGCCCCGCAGGTGCTGATGGGCGCGGCGACGGCCGGGGTGCTCTACGCCTCCGTACGCCGCCGGTTCAGCGCCGCCGCCGGGCTGATCACCATGGCGGTGTTCGCGCTCACGCCCGTCGCCGCGCTGATGTTCCGGTTCAACAACCCGGACGCGCTGCTCGCGCTGCTGATGACCGTCACCGTCTACTGCGTGCTGCGCGCGATGGAGAACGGCCGCACCAAGTGGCTCATCTGGGCGGGCGTCGCCGTCGGTCTGGCGTTCCTGTCCAAGACCCTGCAGGCGTTCTTGATCCTGCCGCCGCTGGCGGTGCTGTACGCGGTGTTCGCCCCGGTCTCCGTACGCAAGCGGTTCGGCCAGCTGGGCCTCTCGGCCCTGGCGATGGTCGTGGCCGGCGGCTGGTGGGTGGCGATCGTCGAGCTGTGGCCCGCCTCCTCGCGCCCGTACATCGGCGGTTCGCAGAACAACTCGTTCCTGGAGCTCACCTTCGGCTACAACGGGCTCGGCCGGATCAACGGCGAGGAGACCGGCAGCGTCGGCGGTGGCGGGGGCGGCGCCGGTGGCGGTGGCCAGTGGGGCGAGACCGGCATCGGCCGGATGTTCAACTCCGAGATCGGCAGCCAGATCTCCTGGCTGCTGCCCGCCGCGCTGATCCTGCTGGTCGCGGGCGTCTGGCTGACCTGGCGGGCGAGGAGGACGGACACGGCCCGCGCGGCCTTCCTGGCCTGGGGCAGTTCGCTGCTGATGACGGCGGCCGTGTTCAGCTTCATGGCCGGCATCTTCCACCAGTACTACACGGTGGCCCTGGCCCCCTACCTCGCGGCGCTGATCGGCATGGGCGCCACGGTTCTGTGGGAGGAGCGCTCCCGCTGGTGGGCGGGCGCCGCGCTCGCGGTCACCGTGGGCGTGACGGCGTACTGGTCCTACGTGCTGCTCGGGCGGACCCCGGACTACCAGCCGTGGCTGGGGCCGACGGTGCTCGTCGCAGGGATCGTCGGCGCGCTGGGCCTGCTGCTCGTGTCCCGGCTGGGGCGTCAACTGGCGCTCGCCGCCGTGGGTCTGGGCTTCATCGCGTCACTGGCGGGGCCGGTCTCGTACACCGTGAGCACGCTGAACACCGGACACCAGGGCTCGATCGTCACGGCGGGCCCGTCCTCCGGCGGGATGGGCGGCGGCCCCGGCGGTGGTGGCGGCGGTGGCCGTGGTCCCGGCGGCGGTGGCGGGATGCAGCCGCCCGGCCAGGGCAACCAGCAGGGCGGCGGCATGGGACAGCCCCCGACCGGCGGCCGGGGCGGGCAGCCCCCGACCGGCAGTCAGCCGGGCCAGGGCGGCACCGGCACGGCACAGCAGGGACAACAGCCCGGCGCCATGCCCGGCATGGGCGAAGGCACCCGGGGCGGTGGCGGTGGGGGCGGCATGGGCGGCCTGCTCAACGGCGCGACCGTCGACGCCGCGGCCGAGAAGCTCCTCACGGCGAACGCGGACGACTACACCTGGGCCGCCGCGGCCATTGGCTCGCAGAACGCGGCCAGTTACCAGCTGGCCACCGGAGACCCGGTGATGGCGATCGGCGGCTTCAACGGGAGCGACCCGTCCCCGACGCTCTCCCAGTTCAAGAAGTACGTCGAGGACGGCCGGATCCACTACTTCATCGCCGGCGGCACGGGCGGCGGTGGCGGCATGGGCGGCAGCAGCGGCACCTCGTCGCAGATCTCCACCTGGGTGGAGAAGACCTTCAAGGAGGTCACGGCCGGCAGCGCCACGTTCTACGACCTGACCCAGCCGAAGAGCAGCTGAGGCTCAGCGCCGCAGCAACAGGTCTGCGACAACAGGGCGGTGGTCAGAGGCAAGTGTCTCGGCCACCGCCGCGTCGCGTACCCGCACGGTGTCCTTCGAGACCGTCACGTAGTCGATCCGCTGCACCGGATTCAGCGCCGGGTAGGTCGGAGCGCCCGGCTCGATGTCGGTGAGCGTCTCCCACAGCGGGGCCAGTTCCGGCGCGGTGGGGGCCGCGTTGAAGTCGCCGAGCAGGATCTGGTGCACGGGCCGTCGCTCGTCCTCCTGGTCCTCCGCCATGATCCGGCGGGTGTCGGCGACCTGGGCGATCCGGACGGACGGGTCGCCGCGGTAGTCGAGGTGCGTCGCGTACACGTGCACGGGTACCCCCTTCACCCGCACCACCACCTCGCCGAAGCCGGGCGCGAGCGCAGGGACCGGGTTCGGGTCCTGGGTGGAGAGGCGGGTGATGTCGTGGTTCTCGGCGCTCACGATCCGGTACCGGGAGAGCACCGCGACGCCGAACTCGCGTCTCGGGGCGCCGGGCGTCGCCGGATCGAAGCTGTAGATCGGGGCGAACGACACCTGCATGCCCAGCCGCTGCGCCAGTTCGGCCGCCAGGTCCCGCCCCTGACTGCGGTCGCCCCAGTGGACGTCGACCTCCTGGAGCCCGATCACGTCCGCGTCCAGCGAGCGGAGCTCGGCCACCTGCCGGTCGAGGTCGAAGACGTTGTCCATGCCGGACCCCGCATGGATGTTGTACGTGGCGACACGCAGGGGCACCAACTGCCCCGGACCGTGCCCCGCGGCTGCCGCGGGAGGCGCGAGCGCCGTCCCCAACAGGCCTGCGGTCAGCAGGACTTCCACCGTACGACGACGCAGTGACATGCCACTCCAGCCCTTGTCGGATCAGTGATCGGCACCGTATCGCGGGAATGTCGGTTGTACGTGTCCCCTGCACAGCTATACGGTGTACAGCGCTTCCCTGTACACCGTATAAGACCTTGACCGAACGCCTGGGAGTCCGTATGACGGCGACCTCCGCCGAGTCGAACCGCCTCTCGGCGCCGAGCCATCCACAGCGCTGGCTGATCCTCGGCGTCATCTGCCTCGCCCAGCTCACCGTGCTGCTGGACAACACCGTCCTCAACGTCGCCATCCCCTCCCTCACCCGGGAGCTGAACGCCTCCACCGCCGACGTGCAGTGGATGATCAACGCCTACTCGCTCGTCCAGTCGGGACTGCTGCTGACCGCGGGCAGCTCCGCCGACCGGTACGGCCGCAAGAAGATGCTGATCGCCGGGCTCGCGCTGTTCGGCATCGGCTCGCTGGTGGCCGGGCTCGCCCAGTCGTCCGCGCAACTCATCGCCGCCCGGGCCGGCATGGGCATCGGCGGGGCGCTGCTGATGACCACGACCCTCGCCGTCGTCGTCCAGATCTTCGACGAGACCGAGCGCGTGAAGGCGATCGGCATCTGGTCGACCGTCAGCTCGCTCGGCTTCGCCGTGGGGCCCCTGATCGGCGGCGTCATGCTTGACCACTTCTGGTGGGGCGCGATCTTCCTGATCAACATCCCGGTCGCGGTCATCGGCCTGGTGGCCGTGTCGCGACTGGTCCCGGAGTCGAAGAACCCGAGCGGCGAGCGCCCCGACCTTCTCGGCGCCGTCCTCTCCACCATCGGCATGGCGGCGGTCGTGTACGCGATCATCTCCGGCCCCGGACACGGCTGGACCTCAGGCCAGGTGCTGCTGACCGCCTTCGTCGGGGTCGCCGTCCTCACCGGATTCGTGCTGTGGGAGCTGCACATCCCGTACCCGATGCTGGACATGCACTTCTTCCGCAACCAGAAGTTCATCGGCGCGGTCGCGGGCGCGATCCTGGTCGCGTTCGGGATGGGCGGCTCGCTCTTCCTGCTCACCCAGCAGCTCCAGTTCGTCCTCGGCTACGGGCCGCTGGAGGCCGGACTGCGTACGGCTCCGCTGGCGCTGAGCGTCGTCGCGCTCAACCTCACGGGGCTCGGCGCACGGCTGGTGCCCAAGCTCGGCACGCCCGTCACCATCGCGTCCGGCATGGGGCTGCTCGCCGCCGGACTGGGGGCGATCGCGCTGCTGGGCGGGGACGGCTACGCGGGGACCCTGCTCGGCCTGCTCGTGATGGGCGCCGGCATCGCGCTCGCCATGCCCGCCATGGCCAACGCGATCATGAGCGCGATCCCGCCCGAGAAGGCCGGTGTCGGCGCCGGGGTCAACGGCACCCTCGCCGAATGCGGCAACGGCCTCGGGGTCGCGGTGCTCGGCGCGGTCCTGAACTCCCGGTTCGCGGCGCTCGTGCCCTCGGCCGTCGGCGCGGCCTCGCTGCCCGCCGCTCTGGCCGCCGCGGGCGGTGACGCGGAGCGGCAGCGGATCACGGACGCGTTCTCCTCGGGGCTGGAGACCAGCATGCTGGTCGGGGCGGTGGCGGTGCTGGCCGGCGGGTTGCTGGCCGCGGTACTGCTGCGCCGGGCCGAGCGGGGAGAATCGGTCGAGGCTGATCCGGCCGCGGCAGCGGCATAGCATCAGGCGGGACGTACCGGACCGTACAGCTCCGTTTCGGGGCACGGGGCAGGCAGCCGGTTCGTCCCGCCGGCGAGACGAGGGAGTGCGCCATGGTGTCCGCGGCCGACCGTGCGAAGGACCCTGCCCGGACCAGCGTGTGGCTGAACCACCGGCCACCGTCGCGCGCCCGGAAGTCCGACCAGCCCGCCGGGCTCGACCGCGACCGGATCACCGCGGCGACGGTCCGGCTGCTGGACGCCGAGGGCCTCGCGAAGTTCTCCATGCGCCGGCTCGCGGCCGAGCTGAACGTCACGGCGATGTCCCTCTACTGGTACGTCGACACCAAGGACGACCTCCTGGAGCTGGCCCTCGACTCGGTCTACAGCGAGATGCGCCCGCCGGGGGAGGACGCGCCCTGGGAGGACCGGCTGCGCGCGCTGGCGGGCGCGTACCGGGAGCTGCTCGTCCGGCACGTGTGGGTCTCCCCGCTCGTCGGAAAGTTCCTCAACGTGGGTCCGCACGCGATGCTCATGGCGTACGCGATCCAGGATGTGATCCGTGCGAGCGGCCTGGCGCTGGGACGGCAGACCGGTGCGCTCTCGGCGGTCTTCCAGTTCGTGTACGGATTCAGCACCGTCGAGGGCCAGTTCGCCCAGCGCAGTGCCGAGGCGGGGCTCACCCAGGACGCGTACTTCCAGCAGGCGATGTCGGCCATGCAGGGACAGCCGCAGATGGGCCCGCTCGTCGAGAACTCGCAGGACCTCATCGAGGCCCGGGGCGCCGACACCGTGCACGAGATGCACGAGCGGGACTTCGCGTTCGCGCTCGACCTGCTGATCGCGGGCATCGGCGTGATGCGCGAGCGGGAGCCGTCCGTGGACGCGGAAGACGCCCGCCCCGGTCAGTAACCGCGCGCCGTGTCGACGGCGAGCGCCGGAATCCGTCCCGCCGTCAGTTCCCGCAGGCAGGCCAGGAAGTCCGTGACGACGTCGTCGTCCGCCGTGATGCCCGCGGAGTGCGAGGTGATCACCGTACGGGGCAGCCGCCAACAGGGGTCACCGGGCGCCGCGGGCTCGTCGGGCAGCACGTCGAGCACCGCGCGCCCCACCGATCCCGCGCGCAGCGCCGCCTCCAGCGCCACCAGGTCCACGGTCGCGCCCCGCCCCACGTTGAGGAAGGTGGCCCCGCCCAGGGCCGCGAACCGGTCCGTCCCGAAGTACCCGTCCGTCGCGTCCGTCAGCGGCAGGGCGGCGATCACCCAGCGGGCGGCCACCGGCTCGTCCGCCACAGCCACCGCGTCGAAGCCCGGCGGCACCTCGCGCGGGGTGCGGACCACGCCCACCGTCCGGATGCCGCACGACCGCAGCAGCCCGGCGACGGCCGAGCCGATCCGTCCGGTGCCGTGCACCACGGCCGTCTGTCCGGCCGCGAGTTCCGAGGGGATACGGCGCCACTCCGCGCGGGCGTGCTGCGCGGCGAACTCCGGGACCGACTGGCATTCCGCCAGCACCCAGGCCAGCACGTACTGCGCGATCCGCTCGCCCATCCGGCCCACCGTGCGGGTGAGCAGCGCCCCGGCCGGCCACGGCCCGGCGCCCAGCAGGGCGTCCGTACCGGCGTTCACGCTGTGGAACCACACCAGGCGATCCCCGCGCAGCGCGTCGGGCAGCGCGGCCCCCACGTACACGCAGGGGCCGCGGCCGTCCCGGCCACCGCGCTCGACCGTGCGCCCGGTGGCCCGCTCCAGGGCCTCGGCCACCGCGGGGCCCACCTCGGGCCCGGCCAGCAGCCGGGCCCTGGCGAGCAGTTCGGGCGACGGAAGCGGCACCACGGTCAGCTGTCCGCGGCCAGGTGCGCCGGGAAGCCGCCGGTGGCGACGGGGCTCCACCGCTCGGGGGTGATCCTGATGATCGACTTGCCCTGCTTCAGCATCGCCGCCCGGTACTCGTCCCAGTCGGGGTGTTCCCCCGAGATGTTCCGGAAGTACTCGACGAGCGGCTCGACCGAATCAGGTGAGTCGATCACCTCGGCCGAACCGTCGATCTGCACCCAGGGCCCGTTCCACTCGTCCGACAGGACGATCACGCTCACCCGCTCGTCCCGCTTCGCGTTGCGGGTCTTGGCCCGTTCGGGGTACGTCGAGACGACGATCCGGCCCGCGTCGTCGACGCCGCAGGTGAGCGGGGAGCCCTGGGGGCGGCCGTCGGACCGGGTGGTCAGCAGGATCGCCCGGTGCCGGGGCCGTACGAACGCCAGCAAGTCGTCGAGTTCCACAGCGGTGTTGGTCGCGATGTTGGATGCCATGGACCCGACCCTACGGCCGTGCGGTCAGGCGGCCGGCAGGGAATCGCCCTGCACCGCCTGGATGTCGAGTTCGATCCGCAGCGTCGTGCCGATCGCCGAGATGCCCGCCTGGACCACCTGGTTGTAGTTCATGGCGAAGTCCTCGCGGCGCAGCTCCGCCGTGGCGCGGAACGCCGCGCGGACGCCGCCCCACGGGTCGGGGCCGGTGCCCAGGTAGCTCAGGTCCAGGTCGACCGGACGCTCCACGCCGTGCAGCGACAGCTCGCCGTGCACGGTCCAGCGGTCGGGGCCCGCCGGGGTCAGTCCGCCGGAGCGGTAGGTGATCTCCGGGAACCGCTCGGTGTCCAGGAAGTCGGGCGAGCGCAGGTGCTTGTCCCGCATGCCGTTGCCGGTGTCGATGCTTCCCGCGTTGATGACCGCGTCCACGCGGGAGAGCTGGACGTCCTCGGCGATCTCGATCCGGCCGCCGAAGTCGGTGAACCGGCCGTGCACGCTGGAGATCCCCAGGTGCTGCGCGACCGCGCCCACCGAGGAGTGCGCCGGATCCAGCGACCAGGCGCCCGGCGGCGGCAGCTCCACGCCGCCCTGGCGGGCCAGCACCACCGTGCCGGCCTCGACCCGGCCGCTCGCCGTGACGAGGGCGGTGGAGGCGGCGGGGGCGTACCCGACCGCCGTCACGATCACCGTGTACGCGCCGGCGGACAGCGGCGTGTCGGTCCGCACCGCCCCGTCCTCGTCGGCGGCGGTCCGCAGCACCTGCGTACCGGTCATGTCGGTGACCGTCACGACCGCGTGCTGGACGGCCCAGCCGTCCCGCGTGCGTACCTGTGCGCGAAGTCCCATCCCGTTTTCTCTCCTTGCTCAATGCCCCGTCCGCCAGGGAACGGGTCACTCAATGAGTCGGGCCCCGGGGCGGGGACGGCAGGCCGTCCCCTGCCTGCCGTCCCCACCGCCGGGGCCCATTTTCCGCCGGCCTGGACAGACTCTCCGCTCGAAGTGCCGTCCCGCCAGGGGTCTTACGCGTCCGGAAGATTTTCCGGACGGATCTACTCGCCCGGGTGGGCGAGCTCGATGTCGTGGCCGTCGACCCCGCGACCGGCCACGGTCAGGGCGCCGGCCACCGGCGGGTAGCCGGTCGCGATGACCGAGTACTCGCCCGCGTCCAGGTCGGCGAAGGCGTACGCCCCGTCCTCCCCGGTCGTCGAGGTGGCGATCACGTTGCCGGCCGCGTCGACCAGCGTGACCCGGGCGTCGGGCATCGGCCGCCGGCCGGAGCCGGCCCGCACGACACCCTGCACCAGCGCACCGGACCGCAGTGCCACGTCGACCCGGGTGACACCCTGGCCGCCGATCTCCACCGGCAGCGCCAGCGGACGGAAGCCGGCCGCGTTGACCGCGACGGTCACCGCACCGGGGACCAGTTCACCGAAGGTGAACTCGCCCGCGTCGCCGGACTTGCCGGTGGCCAGCACATCGCCGCGCACATCGGTCACGATGACCATGGCGCCCTCGACCGGCGTACCGCCCTCGGCGGCCCGCACGGTCCCGGCCAGGCCGCTCGTACCGGCGAGCAGGATGTCGTACGTGAGCGGCTCGTCGCCGACGACCACGGTCGAGGCCTGCGGCTGGAAGCCGTCGGCCGACGCGATCAGCACGTACGAACCGGCACCCGGGGCGTCCAGGCCATAGCTGCCGTCGGCCTGCGCGGCCGAGATGCCCAGCTGCCTGCCGCCCAGCGAGATCAGAGTGACGGCGGCCCGGTCGACGGGCGCGCCCTCGGCGCCGCGCACCACACCGCGGACCGCGGTGCCCTGCACGGTCGCCACCGGGGCGGCTGCCGGAGCGGCCTCCAGGGTGTCGACGGCGGTGACGCCGGCGGTTCCCTCCGCGACCAGGGTGGCCGTACCGGCCGGGGCCTTGGCGAGCTCCACCGCCTCGGCCGGAGCCGGGGCGTCGTTGGCCGCGTTCGTCTTCAGCGCGACCTCCTTGATGAAGATCGTGATCAGGAAGGCGATGAGCGCGGCCGGAGCGGCGTACAGGAAGACGTCACCGACGCCGTGCCCGTAGGCGGACTCCACGACCGTACGGATCGGCCCGGGCAGCGTTTCCAGGTCGGGGATGCCCCCGCCACCGGTGCCCGCGGAACCGGCCTGGGGACCGAGGTCCGTCAGACCGTCCTTCACGTAGTGCGAGACACGGTTCGCCATGACGGCGCCCAGTGCCGAGACGCCGATGGCGCCACCGAGCGAACGGAAGAAGGTGACGACGGAGCTGGCCGAACCGAGGTCCTTGGGGTCGACCTGGTTCTGGGTGGCGAGCACCAGGTTCTGCATCATCATGCCGATGCCGAGACCCATCACGAACATGTAGATCGCGATGTGCCAGTACGCGGTGTCGTACCGGATGGTGCCGAGCATGCCGAGCCCGGCCGTGATCAGGAATCCGCCACTGACCAGCCAGGCCTTCCAGCGGCCGGTCTTGGTGATGATCTGGCCCGAGAGGGTCGAGGAGAGGAACAGACCCGCGATCATCGGGATCGTCATCACGCCGGACATCGTCGGCGACTTGCCGCGTGCCAGCTGGAAGTACTGGCTGAAGAAGACGGTGCCCGCGAACATCGAGACACCGACGAAGAGCGAGGCGAGGGAGGCGAGCGTGATCGTGCGGTTGCGGAACAGCCGCAGCGGGATGATCGGCTCACTGGCGCGCGACTCGGTGAAGACGAAGAGCAGGGCGAGGAGCACGGAGCCCGCGAGCATCGCGCCGGTCTGCCAGGACATCCAGTCGTACTTGTCGCCCGCGAAGGTCACCCAGAGGAGCAGCAGCGAGACGGCGGCGCTGATGAAGAACGCGCCGGTCCAGTCGACCTTGACCTGGCGCTTGACGACCGGGAGCTTCAGGGTCTTCTGGAGCACCACGAGGGCGATGGCCGCGAACGGCACACCGACGTAGAAGCACCAGCGCCAGCCCATCCAGCTGGTGTCGGTGATGACGCCGCCGAGCAGCGGACCGCCGACGGTGGCGATGGCGAAGACCGCGCCGAGGTAGCCGCTGTAGCGGCCGCGCTCGCGCGGGGCGATCATCGCGGCCATCACGATCTGCGCGAGGGCGGAGAGACCGCCGACGCCGATGCCCTGCACCACACGGCAGACGATCAGCATGCCGGCGCTGTTCGAGAGACCGGCGACGACCGAGCCCGCGACGTAGATGACGAGTGCTATCTGGACCAGCAGCTTCTTGCTGAACAGGTCGGAGAGCTTGCCCCACAGGGGGGTGGTCGCGGTCATGGCCAGCAGCGAGGCCGTGACGACCCAGGTGTAGGCGCTCTGACCGCCGCCGAGGTCGGAGATGATCTCCGGCAGGGCGTTGGTGACGACGGTGGACGACAGAATCGCGACGAACATGCCGAGCAGCAGCCCGGTGAGCGCTTCCATGATCTGCCGGTGTGTCATCGGCACGCCGTTGGAGGGTTCGTTCCCTCCGTGCTTGGCGTGGCCGCCCCGCACACCGGTTGGTGTGGTCGTAGCCATTTAAATCCTTGTCTTTGCTTCTGTTACACGGGTGTACGGGTGTACGAGCCGTCGTGGCTGTCGGTGGGCCGGGAGCGGCAGTCGCCGCTGTGCCTTCCGGGGGCGCACCCGTCGGAGCTGCGGCAGGAGAAGCTGTCGCGCAGCCGGGCCAACAACGTGTTGAGCTGTCCGACCTCGTCGTCGGACCAATCCTGAAGGTTGTGGGCGAACATTTCGGTCGTCCGGCAGTTCAGATCGTCGAGCACGCTCTCGCCCGCGGGGGTCAGCCGCAGGATGCGCGAGCGCTTGTCCGCGGGGTCCGGGGATCGCTCGATCCAGCCGCGTTCCGCCACGTGAGCCACGTGCCGGCTGGTCACCGACATATCGACTGCGAGGAACTCGGCCAGTCTGCTGATCCGCATCTCCCCGTGCCGGCTCAGCAGAGCCAGTACGGCGGCGGAGCCGCCGGGGCACTCGGCGGGCAGGATGCGGGCGAGCCCCCGTTTGACCGCGCCGACTGCGCTGAGCTGCCGGGCCAGTTCTTCGTACTGACTCCGTGCAGCCACGGGACCCCCAGACATCTCACCGGTCATCTTGTTGCTTAGGGCAACCATAGAAGCCGTTGGTTGCTGCAGGCAAACGAAAAGGGGCTTGCAGAAGTAAAGGAAAACAAAAGGCTGCGTAGGGCGCGGGTCAAACGCCCAGCGTGCGCGGTGCGCGAGTGGCGGATGTGTCTTGCGCCACTCCGGGGGCGGGGGTGGCGGTGACCTCAGGGGCGCGCCCAGGGCGTTCTCTCTCACTCTCGCGGCATCCGGCAGGGCGGGCGGCCGCCCTTCGCGCATATATACGGGAGCGTGGCTGGGGCGGGGCGCCGCGAATCCCAACTGGGCGCTCCGAGCCGGAGGTTGACTTCCACCCGGCGTGACGGGCCCCGTACGGCGCGCAGCGGTCCGGGTCGCTTCCGCACTCCGCCTTCACCGGTTCACCGGTTATGGGACCGCCCCTTCACTGCCCGGGGGTTGGGCCGTTCGGCCGAGTTCGCTAGGGTCCTGCGACATGGCACACAATCCCCACGCTCCGCAGGGCCCCGAGGGCAACAGCGACCCGGCAGGCAACACCCAGATGTTCCGCGCCTTCGTCGACGAGGGCGAGCCGCAGGGCCGGCAGCAGCCGGCCGCCGTGTCCTCCGGACCGAGGACCGGGCTGATCGCCGCCGTCGTCGCGGTGGTCGTCGTGCTCGGCGCGGTCGCCTGGCTCGCGCTCGGCTGACCATCCCGTAGGCCGGTCGGCCTCAGCCCCCGTCACTTCCAGACGGCGGTCACGTCCCGGGTCTCGACATGCATGCCCAGGGGCACCCGCCAGGCGTCCACACAGACGGTGTACGTCATCTTCCGCGCCGCTCCCGCGCCGACAGGCACGGGCAGCGGCGCTGTCGATTCCCGGGTCGCCCAGTCGATCCCCGCGCCGCCGATGATGTGGGTGGCGAAGGTGACGGTGCCCGAACGGGCCGGTGAGCCACCCGTATTGCGGAACTCCACGGTCACCTTCTCGCACCACCGCTCGTCCGCCGCCGCCCGCACGGGAGCGCCGACCGCGAGGACGGCGGCCCCGGCCGGAGCGGTGGAGCCGGGCGCGGACGGGGAGGCGGGGCCGGTGGAGCCCGTGGAACCGCCGGTCGATCCGCCCGTGGATCCGCCCGTCGAACCGGAGCCGGACGGGCCGGAGGGCGTGCCGCTCGCAGCCGTATCTCCCGATCCTCCCGACCCGCCCGATCCGCGGTCCGCGCTCCCGGACGCACCGGGCCGCGCGGTGCCCGTACCGGGGCCGGTGGGGGCCTCTGTGCCGCCGGACTCCGTCGCGGCCCCGGCGGAGGCTCCGGGTGAGGGTGAGGCGCCTGAAGGGCCCCCGTCGCCGCCGCTCGGCTCCCCGGCCCCGTCCAGCGGGACCAGCGTGACCTTGCCCGAGGGCGCCACCGCCCCCGAGGGCGCTTTCCCCGGGCCCGCCGCGGCCGCACCGACCGCCGTGTAGCCGTCGCCGCCCGCCCGGTCGCCGCAGCCTGCCAGGGCCGCGCCCAGACACAGCACGGCCGCCGAGGCGGTGATCGCTGTGCCCCGGCGGCCGGACCGGCCGAATGTCTGACGTCGCATCGCGACAGTGTGTCTGACGGGTCGTCAAATCGGAACCCCCGTGATCGGGGTTCCGGATCAGTCGGCGATGAGACCCTCCCTGAGCTGGGCGAGTGTGCGGGTCAGCAGCCGGGAGACGTGCATCTGCGAGATGCCGACCTCCTCGCCGATCTGCGACTGGGTCATGTTGGCGAAGAACCGCAGCATGATGATCTGGCGTTCGCGCGGCGCGAGTTTGGCCAGCAGCGGCTTGAGCGACTCGCGGTACTCGACGCCCTCCAGCGCCGCGTCCTCGTATCCCAGCCGGTCGGCGAGCGAGCCCTCGCCGCCGTCGTCCTCGGGCGAGGGCGAGTCCAGCGAGGAGGCGGTGTAGGCGTTGCCGACGGCCAGGCCGTCGACGACGTCCTCCTCGGAGACCCCGAGCGCCTTGGCCAGCTCCGGAACGGTCGGTGAGCGGTCGAGCTTCTGGGCGAGCTCGTCACTGGTCTTGGTGAGGGCGAGCCGCAGTTCCTGGAGCCGGCGCGGCACCCGCACCGACCACGAGGTGTCGCGGAAGAAGCGCTTGATCTCGCCGACGACGGTGGGCATCGCGAACGTGGGGAACTCCACGCCTCGTTCGCAGTCGAACCGGTCGATCGCCTTGATCAGGCCGATCGTGCCGACCTGGACGATGTCCTCCATGGGTTCGTTGCGGCTGCGGAACCGTGCCGCGGCATAACGCACCAGCGGCAGGTTGAGCTCGATGAGTGTGTCCCGCACATAGGCGCGCTCCGGAGTGTCCGTTCCGTCGGGGCCCGGTGCGGGGCCCAGTGCGGCGAGCCGCAGGAACAGGGAGCGGGACAGCGTGCGGGTGTCGATGGCTTCCGACGAGCTGGTGAGCACAACGGGTGCCGGTGCGCTCTTGGTGAGCGTGAGCACCTTCGAGCTGCCCTGTTCTGCGGACATGCCACCCCCTTGAGGTCGCGGACGGTCGCGGTGGCCGCGACCATCGGAGGAACGCAGCCTCCACCTGAATACCGGAGGGGAGGCTGCGGCAAACGCGGTTCCCGCAGAATGTCACATGTCGGCAACACGCTGTAGTGACTTGTCGACAAGTTTCGGGGGAGTCTGCCCAGTTAACAAGGGGTGTACGGCTTTTGGTCCGCGGGGAACGCCCCGGGACCGGTCTACCCGATCCGGTTACGCCTCGATCCTGTTTGCGGATCGAAGTCGGGCGAAACTTCGGGCCAGGAGTCTTGACACATGCATCTGTGAGACTCCGAGTTCGGCGCTGATCTGGGACTGCGTCAGGTTGCTGTAGTAGCGCAGCAGCAGGATCCGCTGTTCACGTTCGGGCAGTTGTACGAGCAGATGCCGGACCAGGTCGCGGTGCTCGACGCCGGCCAGGGCCGGATCCTCGTAACCGAGCCGGTCCAGCAGACCGGGCAGCCCGTCGCCCTCCTGGGCGGCTTCGAGCGAGGTCGCGTGGTACGACCGGCCCGCCTCGATGCAGGCCAGCACCTCGTCCTCGGAGATCTTCAGCCGTCCGGCGATCTCCGCGGTGGTGGGAGAGCGGCCGTGAGCGGTCGTCAGGTCCTCGGTGGCGCCGGTGACCTGCACCCAGAGCTCGTGCAGCCGGCGCGGTACGTGGACGGTCCGCACGTTGTCCCGGAAGTACCGCTTGATCTCGCCGACGACGGTCGGCATCGCGAAGGTGGGGAACTGGACCCCGCGCTCGGGGTCGAACCGGTCGATGGCGTTGATCAGGCCGATGGTGCCGACCTGGACGACGTCCTCCATCGGCTCGTTGCGGCTGCGGAACCGCGCGGCGGCGTACCGCACGAGGGGCAGGTTCGCCTCGATCAGCGCCGCCCGGACCCGGCCGTGCTCCGCGGTGCCCGGATCCAGTCCCTGGAGCCGGCCGAAGAGCACCTGGGTGAGCGCCCTGGTGTCGGCTCCCCGGGTCCTGGCGGGCGCGACGGTGTCGTCGGGCGTCTCCATCTGAATCGTCTGAGGTGCCTGGGGCGCCTGGACGGTCTGGGGAGGCACTTGAGGCGCTGTACTGGCCGGCACGATGACGCCACCCCTTTGCGGTCAACTTCGGTCAACTCATCCGTCAAAAGCGGTCATAGCATCACAAGACATGTCCACTATGTGCAAGCACCCCATAGCGCCGTGTTGACCTCGAATCGGTTTAAACACAAAGAAAAGCCCCTCACCGTCATGGTGAGGGGCTCGCAGGGCCGAAGCCGTCAGAACGGGTAGTCGGCGATCACCCAGGTGGCGAATTCCCGCCACTGCCCGGCGGCCGCCTGGTGGGCCGGATGCTCGATGTAACTCTTCAGCGCGGCCTCGTCGGCGACCGCGGAGTTGATGGCGAAGTCGTAGGCGATCGGCCGGTCGGTGATGTTCCAGGCACACTCCCAGAACTCCAGCCCTGGCACCTTGTCCGCCAGTCCCCGGAAGGCCTCGGCGCCCGCGACGACCCGCGGATCGTCCCGCTCGACGCCGTCGTTCAGCTTGAACAGGACCAGATGGCGGATCATGGGGGTACTCCTACTTCACGAGCTCGGACATGAAGTCGCCGACGCCCTGTGCGGCATCCGAAACGCCCTCGAACCCTACCTGGACGAGATCCGCGGCCCGTGCGGGGGACGTGATGATCGTGTAGAGCACGAAGACGACTATCAAGTAGAGAGCTATCTTCTTCGCTTGCACCATCAGCCCCTGACTCCCCTTCGATCCCCTGTGCAGTCGGGCGAGTCTATCCGCACACATGCCCGTATCGGCCTGCTGTTTCCGATCACTCATACGGTCTTTAAGGACCAAGGACCCGGTGATCGGGGTCCTTTGCCCGCCCGCGCGGCATCTGCGGCACGGCAGGATGGTGGACGAGCCCAGCGGATCCGGCAGGAATCCGCGGGGCGAGGAACAGGGCCTCTCTGTGGGGTTCTCGCCGCGGCCTTCCCCCGATCGCGGCGAGGGCTGGTAGGACCTGTTCTCATCGGGGGGAGCGGCTTGTCCCCCCGATGCCGCTTCCCCCGACCCACATCGCGCAGATGGCCCCGGGCCCGACCGTCGTCGGACCCGGGGCCGCAGTCGTGCCTGCCGCACCGCCGCCGAGGCGGAACGGTTCCGGACAATCGGTGCGGGACGGGGCCGTGGACCTTGACGGCTTTCCCGGGATCGGGCCTTGCGGGTTGACTATCCTGCCTTCCATGCGGCACGGGGGGTACGAGGGGCGGGACGGAGCCGCTGAGCCGGCGGAGGGCCCCAGGTCCAGCGAGCGTCTGTTGGTCCTGGCCCTTGAGCGGTTCGGGGTGTGGCTTCGTTCCAGCGTGGTCTGTCTGTGCGGTGCGCTGGGCGTCGTCCTGGCGGATGCGGCGGAGATTCCCCTGGCGATGTCCTTGCTGGTGCCCGCTGTCCTGGCCTGCGGTGTGCGCCTCCACGCGCTGCGCAACCCGCTCCCGTTCCGCCTGCTGTGGACGTTGGACGCGGCCGTCCTGGTGCTGATGAGGGGCCGGCCAGAGCGCGGCTCAAGACGCGCATAGACGGCCCGCTCGTGATTCCGTCCGGCCCCGGGCTTGCGATATTCAACGGCGTCCGGGAGGGCGTCACCAACGTGGCACGCCATGCCGGAGTGCGGGAAGCGGAGCTCAGGGCATGGGCGGACGATGACGGCGCCGTCGTTGAACTGTCGGACGCGGGGCGGGGCTTCGACCCGCATTCCGTCCCCGCACGGCGTCGGGGCATCTCCGGTTCCATCATCGGCAGGATGCACGCGGTCGGAGGCTCGGCCTCCGTCACCTCTCGTCCGGACACCGGCACCCGCGTGCGGTGGCGCTGGCACGACCCGGCCCGGGCGGGCTCTTGCCGCCACGGGGTGTCAGGCGCCTCCCCCGGGCGAGGAGAACCCCGGGGGAGCGACGCGGTCCGGCGAACCGGCAGCGTCGCAGGCCTTGAAGCTGGAACAGCTTTCGGGGAAGAAACTTCTCGTTCCGGAAACCTACGGCGCGGTGGGCGTGGATCTGCCCGAGTTCACGCCGCCACACGCGTCCTACACCGTCCACTTCGTCTGCTCGGGCAGTGGTCAGGTCACCTTGCAGGCCAACGGCAAGAAGTGGATCAGCTACCCCTGTGACGGCGTGGAGAACGTAGCCGAACAGATAACCGACAAGACCCCGCAGACCGTCTCCGTCACGCTGTCCGGTGCCGCTCGCTGGAAAGCGGCTGTCGCCGACGGATCCATCTGACAGGGCTTGAGGCGGACAGAAGAAGTCAGCAGACCCCCGGGCACCCACGAGGTACTCCTCAAGGTGCCCGGGGGTCTGATGCGGCACATACCGGCCGGCCCGCGCCTTGCCCCCGTGGGCCGTGTCGCGGACGGTCCGGTGAGGGCATTTCCACGGGCAGCACCCTCGGGGCGGACTCCGCAAGCTCTTCCTTGCCGCACGCAAAACACCCCCCTGACCGCGTTTCCGCTGGTCAGGAGGGTGTGAGAGCGGTAGCGGAGGGATTTGAACCCTCGGTGAGTTTCCCCACACTCGCTTTCGAGGCGAGCTCCTTCGGCCGCTCGGACACGCTACCGAGAGAGAGCTTAGACCATCTCGGCCGTCCGTCGAAATCCGATTCCCCGCAATGCGGCGAAGGTGCCGGGAACGCAGGTCAGCGGTCGCGGAAGAAGGCCGTCAGGAGGGCCGCGCAGTCCGTCTCCAGGACGCCGTGGATCACCTCGGGGCGGTGGTTGAGACGGCGGTCCCGTACGACGTCCCAGAGCGAGCCGGCCGCTCCGGCCTTCTCGTCGCGGGCGCCGTAGACGACCCGGCCCACGCGGGACTGCACCAGGGCGCCCGCGCACATGGTGCAGGGTTCCAGGGTGACGACGAGCGTGCATCCGGTCAGCCGCCACTCGCCGAGGGCGGCGGCGGCCCGGCGCAGCGCGAGGATCTCGGCGTGCGCGGTCGGGTCACCGGTCGCCTCGCGTTCGTTGTGGCCCGTGGCGAGCAGGGTGCCGTCCGGGGCGAGGACGACGGCGCCGACCGGCACATCGCCGGCCGCCGCCGCCCTGCCGGCCTCGTCCAGGGCGCGGCGCATGGGCGCCCGCCACGGGTCCCGTACGGGATCGTGCGGGAGGTGCTGCGCTGGGGAGTGGTCGTGCGGGTGCGGTGCTTCGGTCACCCGCGGACCCTAACGGACGGTCTCCAGGACCTCGGCCGCTCCCAGCGCGTCCGCGATCTCCGCCAGGGCGTCCGTCCGCAGCATCAGCAGCTCCGCTTCGGGGAGCCCGAGGTCGGACAGCACCCCGGTGTCGCCGAGCGGACCCGCCGGTACGGCGTCGGGGTCCGGCCCGTCGTCGTCATCGTCGGTGGAATTGTCGGTGGAATTGTCGGGGGAATGGCCGGGGCTTTCCGGCTCGCCGTCCTCCGTACCGTCGAGGCCGACGAGCTCTTCGAGGGCGGCAATCGAGTCCTCGGCCCCGGGTTCGCGGCCGAGCAGTTCATCGGTGAGCAGGATCTCCCCGTACGAGGAGCGGGCGGCGGCGGAGGCGTGGGAAACATAGATACGCGGATCCTCCTCACCGTCCACCCGGATGACGCCGAACCAGGCGTCCTCCTGCTCGATGAAGACGAGCACCGTGTCCTCGTCCACCGAGGCCTCACGGGCCAGATCCGTCAGATCGGACAGGGTCTCCACATCGTCGAGCTCCGTGTCGCTCGCTTTCCACCCGTCTTCGGTGCGCGCGAGCAGTGCGGCGAAGTACACCGTGACTCTCCCACTGGTCTCGGGGGCTCTCGTTCGGATCAGGCCGGATCAGGGAGCGGGCTGGTGATCCCAACGAAAGACCCTGGGTGTGTCGGTCCGGCGGGAGGGCAGTCGGTGGTCCGGCTGCCCTGCGTCCCGCCCATCGGAATCGTGGCAGAAACGAGGGCTTCAGGAGAGCAGTTCCACCGTTGCGTCGGCCATCAGTTCTCTCCGGCGCCGCCACCTGGGGGGTTTCTCCGACGGCCGGACGGCTACCAGCGGAACGTCCGCATCCGCATGGCCTGGCGCATTCTGGCGGCCTTGACCCGGCGCGGCTGGACCCGGTCGCGGAGTGCCTTGGCCTCGTGAAGCTCGCGGAGGAACTGGGCGCGGCGCCTGCGGCGCTGCGCGTCTGTCTCCGGCGCGTCCTGCGCCGCCTGCGGGTCCTGGCCGTCCCGCTTCCGCTTCGCCCCGTCCGGCATCGGCTCATCACCCCAAGGCTGGGTCCGTATGCCCCCACCTTCCCCCCGAACGTGCGATTGATGCCAGCGCACGGGTACGGGCGACGCGGTTACTGTTGATGCCATGCGGATCCACGTCGTCGACCACCCGCTGGTCGCGCACAAACTCACCACCCTGCGCGACAAGCGCACCGACTCCCCGACCTTCCGGCGCCTCGCCGACGAGCTGGTCACCCTGCTCGCGTACGAGGCCACCCGCGATGTGCGCACCGAACAGGTCGACATCGAGACCCCGGTGACACCCACCACCGGAGTGAAGCTGTCGTACCCGCGGCCCCTGGTCGTGCCGATCCTGCGGGCCGGCCTCGGCATGCTCGACGGCATGGTGCGGCTGCTGCCGACCGCCGAGGTGGGCTTCCTCGGCATGATCCGCGACGAGGAGACGCTCCAGGCGTCCACGTACGCGACCCGCATGCCGGAGGACCTCTCGGGCCGCCAGGTGTACGTCCTGGACCCGATGCTCGCCACCGGCGGCACGCTGGTCGCGGCCATCCAGGAGCTGATCAAGCGCGGTGCGGACGACGTCACCGCGGTCGTGCTGCTCGCGGCGCCCGAGGGCGTCGAGGTGATGGAGCGCGAGCTGGCGGGGACGCCGGTCACCGTGGTCACCGCCTCGGTCGACGAGCGGCTCAACGAGAACGGCTACATCGTGCCGGGTCTCGGTGACGCCGGGGACCGGATGTACGGCACCGCCGGCTAGGACTCGACACGTGAACGGCGACGGCCGGGGTGCTCCTGGAGCACCCCGGCCGTCGCGTTTCTCAGCAGGAGGACGGTGCCGGAGCCGGCTTCGTCAGGGCGGTCAGCGCGGTGGCCGCCGTCTGCGGAGGGCTGAACGCCTTGAACTTCGTACCGATGATCAGATCGATGTCGGCGCCCTTGCGGGCGTCGGTCTTCGTCGTCGCCCCCGGCAACTGCGTGCCGAGCACCGGGAACGTGCCGTTGACCGCGGCAGGCGCGCCCAGCAGCAGCCCCGTCCCGGCGACCTTCTTGTCGTACGCGGCGGTGGCGTTGCCCACCTTGCCGATGGTGAAGCCGCGCTTCTTCAGCTCGTCGGCCGCCGCCTTGGCCAGTCCACCGCGCGGGGTCGCGTTGTAGACGTTGACCGTGATCTTCGCGGGCTTCGGCAGGACCTTCGCGGGTGTGGACGGCCGGGCGGTCGGGCAGTCCGCCTTGCGGTCGGCGGCGCTGGCCTGTCTGTCGCCGCCCGTGAAGACATCGATGAGCTGCAGCGTGCCCCATCCGGCCAGCCCGAGGGCGACCACGGAGGCGGTGGTCGCGAGGACCAGTTTGCTGCGGCGGCGGGGGCGCCGCATGCGCGGGTACTTGTCACCCGTGATGCGGTACTTTCCGCCCATGCCGGGGGGAGTGAGCATGCTCATGGGCGCAGCGTAGTGCGACCCGGGGATGATGACTATTTGATGATCGACGGATCGCACCCGTCCGGGTGGGAAAGCACCCGAACGAACCCCGTCGGAATCGAACGCGGCCGGTGCGGTTCTCAGCCGAGTTCGAGCACGCGGGCGTGCAGCACCTGGCGCTGCTGGAGCGCGGCGCGGACCGCGCGGTGCAGTCCGTCCTCCAGGTAGAGGTCGCCCTGCCACTTCACGACGTGCGCGAACAGGTCGCCGTAGAACGTGGAGTCCTCGGCGAGAAGCGTTTCGAGGTCCAGCTGGCCCTTGGTGGTCACGAGCTGGTCGAGGCGGACCGGGCGCGGCGCGACATCCGCCCACTGCCGGGTGCTTTCCCGGCCGTGGTCGGGATAGGGCTGCCCATTTCCGATGCGCTTGAAGATCACACGGAAAGCCTACCGGCCAAGAGGCTCCGGGCGCAGCCATGGGACGGGACTGCGATGCCGGCCGAGGAGGCATATAAGCGTTCATTACGGAATTGAGGCCGTGCTGAACGAGGACGAGAGCGCGGGCGGGGGGCGCGGGTGGGGGCGGAGGCGAGAGCGCGGACGCGGGCGGGGGAGTGTGCGCGGGCAGGGGCGCACGCGCGGGCGCCTCACTCCTCGGGCCCGCCGCCAACAGCGGGGCGCCGAGGAGTCGGGCGCCCGCTCCCGGCTCACCTGCTCTTTGCCGCCACCTTCGCGGCCTTCGCCGCCTGCTTGGCCTCCTGCTTGAAGGCGCGGACCTCGGCGAGCGACTCGGGCCCGGTGATGTCGGCGACAGAGCGGTGCGAGCCCGCCTCCCCGTACGGTCCCGCCGCCTCCCGCCAGCCCGGCGGCCGGACACCGAACTGCTTGCCCAGCAGCGCCAGGAAGATCTGCGCCTTCTGGGTGCCGAACCCGGGCAGGGCGTTGAGCCGTTTCCGCAACTCCGCCCCGGTGGCGGCCTCGGTCCACACCCGGCTCGCCTCGCCGTCGTACTGCGCCACCAGGTACTGGCACAGCTGCTGCACCCGCTTGGCCATCGAACCGGGATAGCGGTGCAGGGCGGGCTTGTCGGTGAAGAGTCCGGTGAAGGCCTCGGGGTCGTACACGGCGATCTCGTGGGCGTCCAGATCGTCCCCGCCCATCCGCTGTGCCA
The DNA here is from genome assembly GCF_044458665.1 of Streptomyces sp. NPDC050422. Classification (NCBI taxonomy): domain Bacteria; kingdom Bacillati; phylum Actinomycetota; class Actinomycetes; order Kitasatosporales; family Streptomycetaceae; genus Streptomyces; species Streptomyces sp. NPDC050422. The sequence continues at coordinate 115,603 of NZ_JBITIE010000002.1, read as the reverse complement.
GTGCGTACGGACCGGAGAACGCCCACTCCATCGGCACCTGCTGGTCCAGCAGCATGCCCACGAGGGCGGCGAGCGGGCTGCGTGCGAGAAGCTCGTCCGCCTCCGGCTGCTGAGCGATCCGGAGAGTGAGGTCCTGGCCCTTGTCGCTGTTGGTCATGGCCCGATGATTACGAGCCGGGGCTGCGACGGCCAGCGAACCACCGCCGGTGCGGCGGTTTGCAGCCGTTTGCCGCTGTTCCCGGCTGCTTCCTGCCCCTTCGGTGGAGTCGCACGGCGCATGGCGGGGTTGTCATGACGGGGGTGTACGGACCCGCGTCAGCCGTCGAGGCGGTCCGCCCGGCCGTACAGGTAGCGGGCTTCCGGGATGCTCAGGGTTCCGGCGGCCGCCGAGCGGTAGGCGGCGCGGGCACCCTCCGTGTCGCCGGCCCGTTCCAGCAGGTGGGCGCGGACGGCGTCCAGCCGGTGGTGGCCCGCCAGCCGGTCCGCGAGGGCGTCGGCCGCGGCCAGACCGGCCTGCGGACCGTGCACCATGGCGATGGCGACGGCCCGGCTCAGTTCGGCCATCGGCTCGGGGGCGATCCGTACGAGGACGTCGTACAGCGCCAGGATCTGCGGCCAGTCGGTGTCCTCGGCACGGGCCGCCTCGTCGTGCAGCGCCGCGATGGCCGCCTGCACCTGGTAGGGGCCCGCGGGCCCCTCGCCCAGCGCCTCCTCGACCAGGGCGAGGCCCTCGTCGACGGCCGCCCGGTCCCAGCCGGTGCGGTCCTGCTCGTCGAGCGGGATCAGCTCGCCGAGCGGTCCGGTGCGCGCGTCGCTGCGGGCGTCGGTCAGCAGCATCAGCGCCAGGAGCCCGGTCACCGCGCCGTCCCGGGGCAGCAGCCGGCGGACGGAACGGGTGAGCCGGATCGCCTCCCGGGCCAGGCCGGCGCGGTGCAGGGCGCGTCCCGAGGTCGCCGTGTAGCCCTCGTTGAAGATCAGGTAGAGCACCTGGAGCACGGCCGCGAGCCGAGCGTCCCGGTCGGCGGGAACCGGCTGGACGAAGGCGGCGCCCCGGACCTTCCGCTTCGCCCGGCTGACCCTCTGGGCCATCGTCGCCTCCGGCACCAGATGCGCCCGGGCGATCTCGGCCGTGGTCAGCCCGCCGACGGCCCGCAGTGTCAGGGCGACCTGTGCGGCCGGGGCCAGGTCCGGATGGCAGCACAGGAAGAGCAGGGTGAGAGTGTCGTCCTCGGACGGCGCCCGGCTCCCGCCCGGCACGGCCTCGTCGGGCGCCGGAGCGGTGAAGGCGTCCCGGGGCGTGAGCGCGGCCGCCGCCTCCTCCCGCGCGCGCCGGGCGTCGTCGCTGCGGAGCCGGTCCACGAGCCGCCGGGAGGCCACCCGGATCAGCCAGCCGCGCGGATTGTCCGGCACCCCCTGCTCGGGCCACTGCCGGGCGGCCGCGATCAGGGCCTCCTGCACCGCGTCCTCGGCCGGGTCGAAGTGCCCGTACCGGCGTACGAGCGCGCCGAGGACCTGCGGGGCGTGCAGCCGCAGCAGATCCTCGACCTCGGTCGTACGTCTCACGCATCGCCCCCGCCGCCGTCGATGGCCCGGATGACCACCGGCCGGACCGGCGCACCGGCGGGCGCCGGACACTGTGTGACGCGCGCGGCGATCTCGGTGACCCGCTCCAGGCTCTCGCATTCGAGCACCCAGTACCCGGCGAGCAGCTCCTTCGTCTCCCCGTAAGGGCCGTCGGTGATCACCGGACGGCCGTCCTCGCCCGCGGAGACGTACCGGGTCTTCGCCGGCTCGACCAGTCCTTGGGCGTCGATGAGTTCACCCGTCTCGGCGAGATCGTCGTTGACCGCGCCCATGAACGCGAACATGGCCTGCACGTCCTTCTCGCTCCAGGCCGGATTGCCGGCGGACGCGTTCCCGCGCATCGCCTCGTAGTCGGCCTGCGAGCCCTGCACCATCACCAGGTACTTCATGATCCGCTCCCTCTGCGTTTCCGTCACCCTCGTGGGCGACTCTCACAGGGGACGTCGGGGCGGGGCAGCGGTTCTCGACACCGCGCCGAAGAGTTTTTGGGAAGCGCCGAGAATTCCCGGAACGGCCCAGGCCCCGTCGGCGGCCTGCGCTGCGAAGGTGCGCGCAGCCTGGTCGTCGAGGACCGCCACCTGGTCGTGCCGGGCGATGTTCCCGGTCTCGTAGAACCGGCCCGCAGCCATCGTGCCGCGCACGGCGGCGGGCAGGCCGGCCGACGGTCGTGTCGTCGGTGATGCAGGCGCGCGCTCAGGCGGGCAGCGGGGCGTCCGGCGAAGCGGCCGGTGCGGGACCTGCCTCCTGCGTCGTGTCCGGCGGTGTCTCCTGCGACCGGCGGGCGGTACGGCGTACGGCCCGGGGTGGGTGGGCGACGGGCTCGGTCGGCCCTGTCGCGGTGCGGTGAGGGGCGTCGGTCAGCCCTGTCGCAGTGCGGCGAGGCCCTTCTTCATGTCCTCGGTGTTCATGACCGGCTGGATCTCGATCGTCGCCCCGAGGCTCTCGAAGAGCGGCTCCGCGATGGAGGGCAGCAGAGAGCTGTCCTGCATGTCGAAGACGAAGGTGCAACAGCGCTTGCCCTCGCTGGGGCCGAAGTAGGCCGCCTCCGGCTTGAGGCGTTCCGCGAGCGACTGCATGATCTTCGGCAGGCTGCCGTTCTTGACCGCCTCGTTCGCGGCCTGGGTGTCCAGCTGTGCTCGCAGCATGACCCTCATGGTGTGGCTCCTTCTGTCACACCGGGGCCGGCGCGGATCCGTCCGCGCCCGATGGACCCCGGCGGCGTCCCGCTCAGCGTCACCGGCAGCGGTCGGGGCAGCCAACATCTCGTGCACCATCCGGGCTGCACGGGCTGCACGGGCTGCCGGGTGGGCCCCGGAGCCTTCGTCGGCCCTCGGTCGACACGAGTACCCGGCCACACAGCGTCCGACGCTCTGCCGACCGGTACCGGACGTCGCGGCCGGTCATCGACGAAGCGGCGGCGGCCGTGGGCCGCGATCCGCGCGAGATCCGCACGGTCTGCAACTTCCGCGGCCGGATCACCGACCGGCCCCTGCCCGCCACTCGCGACACCGACGGGCGCCGGATCGGCGGCTCCGCCGACCGGGCGGCCGGGGTCGAGTCATGGGGTCTCGCGCGCCCGTGCCTGGTGCCGGCGGGCCTTGAGCCGGTTCCCGCAGGTCTTCATCGAGCACCACCGTGCGGTGTTGGCGCGACTGCGGTCCAGGAGGAAGAGCCGGCATTCGGGGTTCTCGCACGGCCGCAGACGGCCGGGCATGCGCTCCTCGACATCCGCCCACGCGAGGACAAGCTCCACGGCGAGCCTGCGCTCGGGTTCTGCCTCCAGGTGCCACTCGATGCCCGACGCGCTGGGCCGGGGGACCTTGCGTACGCCTGCGAGGACTTGGCTCAGTCCGGGCTCCGCCGACGTGCCCGACTCCGCCGCCTGGAGCGCGTCCCGGGCGGTGCGCAGCCACCGGCGCTCCTCCCCGTCGCCGCCGAGACCTCCGTGCGCCAGTGCCCACCGGTCCAGCTCGTGGTCCTCGCGCCACAGGTCCTGGCATCGGCCATCCGTGACAGGAGTGCTGTTCAGCGCCTGCATCAGGGCTTCGTCGTCGAGCACGGACCTCACCTTCCCCTGGCTCTAACTCCATCAATGCGTTTGACAGGTTACTCCCAGGGCGGTCTACTGAGTGCCGACGATAACCACCATGTGACATTGAGAGGGTTAGCCATGGTCGAGGTCCGCCACCAGTACGCGACAGTGCGGGGACACCGCGTCTTCTACCGCGAGGCAGGGCCCCGCGAGGCGCCCACGCTCCTGCTCCTGCATGGATTCCCCACCAGTTCACGGATGTTCCGCCACCTCATTCCGGCGTTGGCCGACCGATTCCACGTCATCGCCCCCGACCACATCGGATTCGGCAGCTCCGACGCGCCGCCCGTGGACGCGTTCACCTACACCTTCGACGCCCTGACCGACGTCACCGAAGCCCTTCTGGCCCAGCTCGACGTCACCCACTACGCCGTGTACGTCCAGGACTACGGCGCACCCATCGGCTGGCGGCTGGCTCTGCGCAACCCGGGCGCGGTCACCGCGGTGATCACGCAGAACGGCAACGCCTACGAGGACGGCTTCGTCCCGGACTTCTGGAAGCCGGTGTGGGCGTACGGCGAGAACCCGGGCCCCCGCACCGAACCCGCCGCCCGTGCCGCCCTCTCGCTCGATGCCATCCGGTGGCAGTACCTGCACGGAGTGGACCGACCCGAGCTGGTCGATCCCGACACCTGGGCAGCCGACCACCGTGAGGTCAACCGGCCGGGCATGGACCTCGTGCATCTCGCTCTGTTCCGCGACTACGCCGGCAACCGACCCCTCTACCCTCAGGTGCACGCTTACTTCCGCGACCGCCACGTCCCTCTCCTCGCGGTCTGGGGTGCGAACGACGAGATCTTCGGCCCGGACGGAGCGCGCGCCTTCGCAAGGGACCTGCCGGACGCGGAGATCCACCTGGTCCACGGAGGTGGGCACTTCCTGCTCGAAAGCCACCTGGACACCGTGGCCGGGTATGTGCGCGGGTTCCTGACCGCCGCCGAATCATCGGCGTGAGGCCCGCGTCGAGTCCCGAGGGCGGGTGAGCGGGCTCTTCAGGGCCGAAGCCGGCCGACGCGCGCCGCCCGCATCCGGAAGAGCCCCGGCCGACGCGCGTCCCGGGCCGGGAGCCGGGCCGGGGCCGCCCGCCGATCCGTCGGTGTCCTCCGACTGACGTGCTACGGGTGAATATGCCGGCATCACGACGCGCCGGGCGCCGGGCAACGGCACTCTGCTGAAGGTGAGGAGCAGCGGGGGATGCGCCATCGCCCGGTGAAGCCTGCGGACTCGAGTCGAACGGGGCGCTTCGATGACATCCAGTGGAGCGGGACCATCCGGACAGGCGCATACGAGGGGTGAGCCGCCGGGGCGCGTCGGCACGCGGCCGGACGGCGCCGCCGCACCGGCGGTTCCGGTGCAGCCGGAACGCCGTTCACCCGGTGAGGTGCGGCGGCGCCCGGTGCCTCACCATGTCGCGTGCGTGATGGACGGGAACGGCCGGTGGGCGCAGCAGCGCTCCTTGCCTCGTACCTCCGGGCACCGAGCGGCGGAGACGACGGTGATCGACGTCATCGAGGCGGCGCGCTCGGCGGGGGTCGAGTGGCTCAGCCTGTACGCCTTCTCCACCGAGAACTGGCGACGGCCGGGCGAGGAGATCGACTTCCTCATGCGTCTGGTGCGCCGCGTGGTGCGCAAACACGCACCGCTGCTGCACGCACGCGGGATCCGCTGCCGGTTCCTGGGAGCCGAGGACCCGAGAATCCCCGCCTCCCTGGTCCAGGACTTCACCGACCTGATGACACTCACCGAGAACAATCGAGGCATGACGCTGACCGTGGCGTTCGACCACGGCGGGCGCCAGGACATCGTCTCCGCGGCGCGGTCACTCATCCGCGCCGGGGTGTCCGCCGACGCCGTCGACCAAGCACGCTTCGCCGCGCATCTGCCCGTCCCCGACACGCCTGACGTGGACCTCGTCATCCGTACCTCCGGCGAACAGCGCATCTCCAACTTCATGCTCTGGCAGGTGGCCTACGCCGAGTGGACCTTTCCGCCGGTGCTGTGGCCCGACTTCCGCGCGTCGCACTTCCTGGAGTGCCTGCACGACTACCGGAGCCGCGATCGCCGCTTCGGCGGAGTGACCCCGCAAGCGAACGGAGAGCCTCACAAGTGAAGGACACGAACAGCAGCCACTTCACGCGGACCGACGCCGGCGCGACAGGTCCGTACGACGACGGCGACGCGACAGGTCCGTACGACGACACCGACGCGACAGGTCCCTACGACGATGGCGACGCGACAGGTCCGTACGAAGGCCCCGGCCGGGAGGCCACCGAAACGGCGACGGAATCCCTGTTCGGTCCTGAGTCGCAGTTCCACCGCTTCTTCAACGATCCCCGCTGGGCACTGGCCGTCGTCAGGGCCACGGTGCTGGAAGCCGCCCACCCGAAGATCGGCGCGGCACTGGCCGACAACTCGTCCTTCGTGGTGCATCCGTGGCGACGGCTGAGCAACACGCTTGTGAGCCTGCAGCGCATGTTCGGAGCCGACGAGCCCACACGGAAGCGGGAGGCGGCACGGCTCAACCGCCTGCACAGGCGACTGAGCGGCACGGACGCGAGGAACCGGCCCTACGACGCCATGGACCCCGAGGTGCGGGCGTGGGTGGTCGCGACGCTCTTCGAGAGCTCCGTCACCATGTGCCGATTGAGCGGGCAGCCCCTGGACCAGATCACCATGGAGCGGCTCTACGCCGAGTTCCAGGCCTTTCTCGCCGCCCTGGGGGACGAGGCGGGCCATCTCCCGGCCACTTTGCCCGAGTTCTGGAAGTACTACGACCGCATGGTCGCGGAGGAACTGCAGAACACAGAGGCCCTGCGCATCATCCTCTTCAAGCTCTTCGAACACCTACCGGCGCCGCCGCTGTTCGCAGGCCTGCCCACGGTCTGGGCGACCGGACGTGCGCTGGCGGGGCCCGTCATCGGCACCATCACCGTTGCCTCGCTTCCCGAGGCCTTCCGCCGCCGGGCGGGGCTGCCGGAGGTTCCCGGTGCCCAGACCCTGATGCAGGGTGCCTACGTGGCCGCCCGTCTGGCCCGCGCCCTGCCCGACAACTGGATCCAGACCGAGAACGTCGTCAGTCTGCTCCAGCTGTCGCCGGACGGCGACGGCCCCTGCGCCGAGGCGCTCAGTGCTCTGCGCTCCCGGATGAAACGGGCAGGCGCGTTCGTCCGGCTGATCACACCCGTACCGGCGCAACAGGACGGTACGGGCGAGACCGAGAACCGGCGCAGTGCCCGCGTCTTCTTCACCGAGGTGCTGGACCAGACCGGGGACGGCTATCTGGACTGGCCCGACCTCGCCGCCATGGCACGGGAACTCTGCTCCCGTCTCGACCTGGACGAGCCGGAGGAGACCCGGCTGTACGACGCGTTCGCCGCATGGTGGAGGGAACTGCAGGCGGCCCTGGACAGTGACGGTGACGGCCGGGTGAGCCAGGAGGAGTACGCGGCCGCGGCCCCGTCCCTGGCAGGACCGGCGCTGATCAGGGTCGCCGAGGTTCTCTTCGCCGTCACCGACGCGGACGGCGACCGGTTCATCGACGCCGGGGAGTACCGCCTCCTCTTCAGGAGAGGCTTCGGGCGAACCGTCGCGGACAGCGAAGGGCGCTACTCCCGTAGCGCATTCGTACGGGAGTTCCTCTCCTTCATGTCCGGCCGGCAGCGTTCGACCCCCTACGACTCACTGCTCTCCGACGCGTAGGACCTCAGGCTGCCCGACCACTGCTCACCTGCTCACCTGCTCACCCAGGGCGCAGACATCAGCACATCGCGGACGCCCCGGGAGCCCGCAGGGCGCTACGACGGTGCGCGCAGCGCGTCGACCGGTTCCATGCGGGCGGCGCGCAGCGACGGGTAGAGGCCGGCGAGCAGGCCGACGAGGGCTCCGGCGAGCGGGGCGCCGAAGGCCAAGGCCAGGTCGAGTACCGGGGTCCAATGTTTCACCACGGCGACGCACACCACGACCGCGATGCCCAGGGCAGCGCCGACGATGCCGCCGAGCAGACCGATGGTTGTCGACTCCAGCAGGAACTGGCCGGCCACCTGTCGCCTCGACGCGCCCAGAGCGCGCCGCAGTCCGATCTCCCCGACCCGTTCCATCACCGTCACCAAGGTGACGTTGGCGATGCCGATGGCACCCACCACCAGCGAGACCAGGCCGAGGACGAGGAAGAGGCCGTTGACGTCGTTCTGGACGCCGTCGCGTGCCTTGGACAGGTCGGGCGGCGCCACGACGGTGAGCGAGTCCTGGTGCCCGGGTGCCAGGGCGATCGGTGCCTGGCGTGCCACCTGCTCTGCCGCCCCGAGCGCGGTGTTGACCAGTACGAGGCTGACGTCTCGCAGGCCGAGGCGGTCCGCCCCGGTGGTGGGCGGGATGATGACGGCGGTGGACAGGCGCCGCTCCCGCTCGATGCCACCGAGGATGCCGATGACCGTGTACGACTGGCCCTTGAAGAAGACTGCGGGGGCATCCTCCACCCGGCTGATGCCGAGCAGCTGCGCGGCCTGGTCGCCGAGCACCACCACCTGGTCGTGGCGGGCGAGATTGCCGGCGTCGTAGAACCGTCCCGCGGTCATCGTGCCGCGTACGGCGTCGGGCAGCCCGGCCGAGGCGGCGACGACGGCCAGGGTCTGTCCGGAGGTGTCGCCGGGTGCGTTCACGTCGTTGGCCCGGACCTGGACGCTGTTGGTCGTGGCGGAGTCCCCGAGGGCGGCGACCGATTCCACCCCGGCCAGCCGCCGGACCGCTTCGGTCCCCGACCAGTCCACCAGTGGCCCGGTGTCGACCGAGCCGGGCTGCGCCCGCGGCACCTTCACGGTCACCGAGGTCGCGGTGAGCGCGTCGAACCGGCCGACGATCTGGTTGCCCGCGGTGGAGGCCACACCGATGGTGATGACGAGCGTGGTGATGCCGAGCACCGTGCCCAGTGTGGTCAACGCGGATCGCATCGGGCGGGCGAGGACGCCGGCGAGTGCTTCCGTCCACAGGTCCCGTGGGTCCATCCGGGGGCGTTCGGCGCGTGCCCCGGCCGTTGCCGGGGGCGCGGACGTCGTGCCGTGTGTCATACGGCCTCCGGGGTGAGGCAGCCGTCGGTGATGCGGACGCGCTGGCTCGCCCGGCGGCTGACCGCCTCGTCGTGGGTGATCAGGACGAGTGTCATGCCCTGGGCACACAGGTCGTCGAAGAGTTCCAGTACGGAGAGGGTGTTCTCGCTGTCCAGGTTGCCGGTGGGTTCGTCGCACAGCAGCAGTGCGGGGTCGCCGATCAAGGCCCGTGCAATGGCGACGCGTTGGCGTTCACCGCCGGACAGCCGGTCGGGCCGGAAGCCCGACCGGTGCCCCACCCCGACCCGCTCCAGGGCCTGGCGGGCACGCTCCAGCCGGGTGCCGCGTTCGTGTCCGGGGCGCGGTTTGCGGTACGCCTCGGCCACCATGACGTTCTCGTCCACCGTCCGGTAGGGCAGGAGGTGGAAGGACTGGAAGACGAACCCGATCCGGCTGCCGCGCAGCGCGGTGCGTTCGAGGTCGCCCAGCCCGGTGGTCTCCACCCCGTCGAGCCGGAACGAGCCGGCGGTCGGCCGGTCGAGCAGGCCGAGCGTGTTGAGCAGGGTCGACTTGCCGGATCCGGAGGGCCCGACAATGGAGAGGTGCTCACCGCGCCGTACGGTCAGATTCACGCCGCGCAGGGCGTGTACGGGCGGTTCGGTGTCGAAGGTCCTCTCCACATCGCTGAGTTCGATGACGACGTCCGGGCCTGGAGTCACTTGCCCACCACCACGTTGTCGCCCTGCTTCAGCGTGCCGCCGGCCGGCTTCACCTCGACGAGGCCGGCTGCGGACAGCCCGACGGTGACCTGTACATCGCTGACGCCGGAGTCGCGCTGCACCTGCACCCGGGCCTTTCCGTCGGCCGAGGTCCGTATCGCGGCGAGCGGCACGGTCAGCACCTTGCCGTCCGAGGCGCCGATCTTGATGGTCACCTTCACCGAGGCCCCGGCCTGACCGGCCAGCGGGCCGGGGTCGGGTACGGAGATCCGCAGCGGGACCGGGGCCGAGGGGTCGCCGGCCGCCGCGGTTTCGGTGGTGGCGCCGCCGGATTCGGCGCCGGGTTCGGGTTCGGAGCCCTGTGCCGCCTCCCCCGTGGACTGCCCGCCGCCGTCCGCCGTCGGGGGCGCGGCGTCGGCGCCGAGCGTGGCGTCGGCGCCGAGCGCGGAGACGGTGCCCCGGGCCTTCTCGCCCCCAGCCGTCGTCAGCTCGACGGCCATGCCCTTCTTGAGCAGTTCGCCGTCCGAACCGGGCACGACTGTCTGGACCACCAGATCGGACCCGGTGACGGTGCCGATCTGGCCGGCCGGGGAGTCCCCGGTCTTCACCGTCACCTTGTCGAGCCGTACGGGCAGCTTCGGGAAGAACACGGCCTCACCGGCCGGGACCTTGGTTCCGTAAGTGGTCTGGTAGGTGCTGAGGGCGGCGTTCGCCATTTCCAGCGACTTCTGGGCGGACTTCAACTGGAGCTTCCGGATTTCCCTGTCGTTGCCGGATTCCGTCGCCGGGGTGCTCGCGCCGGCTTCCGTACGCGAATCCGTACCCGAATCCGTGCCGCTGTCGGCGTTGCTGTCGGTGTCCGTGTCGGTCTTGGGGGTGGCTCGCGTCCTGCCGGTGCTTTCGCTGCCGGTCATCGTGAGCAGTGTTTCCTGGGCGGAGGACACCGACTGCTGCAGCTGGCCCAGCTGCTGCTGTTCGTCCGGGCTCGGCTGCTGTGCCTGGTATCCCTTGCTCGTGTACCACTGGGTGACCGCCGTCGCGGTGCCCCGGCCGTAGTTGCCGCTGATCGTGCCGGGCTCGAAACCGAGCCGTCGCAGCGCTCGTTGGAGCTGTTTCACATCGTCGCCGGAGGTGCCGGGGCCCAGCGCGCGGTACATCGGGACCCGGCCGCTCAGCGCGAGTACGGGGCGGCCGTTGACCGCCATCAGCACATCGCCCTCCTTGATCTTGGCACCGGCGACCGGTGCCTTGGTGACCCGCTGCTCAGCACCTTCGCCGGCCGCGCCCCCGGATGACCCGGTGCCCACGGAGCCGGCCAGCGAGAGCGGCTCGGGCGAGGCGAACTCGATGGAGCCGTTCGCCACCACGGTCGCGATGAGGGACTGCCGCTGGACCCCGACGGTCACCGGGCCGGCCTTCGGCGCGTTGTGTGCGGCGGCGGCATCGGCGGGGGACTGGATCTGCGTACCGGCGATCCAGCCGCCCGCGCCCACCAGGACCATCGTGCCGACCAGCGCGCCCAGCTGCTTGCGTCCGCTGAGGTGCTTCACGCGCCGGCACCCCAGTACGGGTTGGCCTTCTCCTTGGGGAAGTACGCGGCCCGGAATTCCTTGCCGCACTCCAGGTCCTTCATGGCGATGGCGATGTCCTTGGTGAGCAGAGGCAGCGCCTCCGCCTGGGTCAGCTCCGGCCTGCGCTCCGGCAGCTTCATGGTGAGGTCGACCCGCACCATGTTGAACATGCCGGTCGGCTGGGTCGTGGAGACCGGAATGCCCTGCGCCTTCAGGCAGTTGGCGTACTCCTGTGCGAGCTGCACCAGCTGGGGATCGCCGTTGAGCTCCAGCCCGTTCGCACGGTTCTTTTCCTCCCTTTCGGCCTGCTCCTTCATCTGATCCTCGACGCTCAGTTCCGGTCCGTATGCCTTGGCCCTGCCCTCGGCTGTGCACCCGCCGAGCTGCTCCCTCTCCGTCTTCGTCCCGGTCGTGGGCCGGATGCCGTTCAGCGCTTCGTCGTAGCTCTTGTGCTGGGCGGCGGTGAATCCCTGCTCGTCCCCGTCGTCGGGGGTGATGACCTTCCCGGCCACCTTTCCCCCGGTGTTGGCGCCGGGGGCGTTCGGGTCGTCGGGATAGGCGGCGGCCGCGTAGGTGCCGAAGCCGTACTTCTGCCGCTGCTTCTTCGCCAGCGCGTAGTCCTGCCCGTCGACCGAGCCGGAGGAGTCGGCGGCCTGCGGACTCGCCATGTGAGGGGTGTAGGTGAAGCCCTTCTTCTTCATGCAGGCCGCGACGGCGTTCTCCTCGATGTACATCTTCTTGGTCGCGTCGTCCGTGCCGTCCGGGATGGTGAGTTGGGCGGCGCCGTCGACGGTCTTCGTAGCGCCGGCGGCTGTGGAACCCGAACCGGCGTCGGGGCCGGCCGTGTCGCTCGAACCTCCGCATGCGCTGAGCAGCGGCAGCATGGCCACAGCCAGAGCTGAGACCAGGGAGTTGCGTAGTGCAGTGTTGGGCATGTTCATGCCATGCATCCATTCGTGGTGTAGTGCAGGTTGCCGTCAGTAAGCCGTCAGTAAGCGGTCAGTAGCCGTCAGTGGGTCGTCAACTGCCGGTCTCCTCGAAGACGTCGAAGATCCGAGGGTCGGTGGCCAGGTCGGTCAGCACGGACCAGTCCGAGGCGGTGGCCACGTGGCCTGTACCGCCTTCATCGTGGGGGCCCATGATCACCTGCACCGCCCAGCCGCCCGTTGTCACATAGGTGATGCCGAACGCGGACGAACCGTCCTGGTCGTCCGTGCGAGCAGGCAAGGAACTCTGGTCCACGAAGTAGGCCAGTACGCGGTCCCCCGACTTCGTCCGTGTGACGGAGCATTTGAACGGGCGCCCGCCCCATGAGGTGGTGAGCTGGGGACCGTGACCGTCCCGGCATCCCGCCGGCCCCGGCGGGAGCAGGGAAGTCCCGGTGGCGGACCGCGCCACCGACACGTACAGGTCGCTCACCAGCCCGGTCTTGGGGGCGGTCAGCCGGAAGTACGTTGCCGGGCGCCGCGAGTGGTGCGGCTGCGCGGCCTCGACCGTGCCGGCCGACGCCGGGACGATCGACCGCAGCAGCTTCAGCGAGGGGTACCAGACCGTCGGTTCCACGGCCGGCAGCGAGCGCCGGGTCTCCGGCGTCGGGGCGAGCACCCCGTACGCGCCGACGGCCACCACGGCCACCACGGCCGCCATGGCCGCGCTGCCCAGTGCCGCGCCGATCCGGCGCCGCCGCCGGATCCGCGTACCCTGCACGATCGCGCCCGACACCAGATCCGGCATCGGCGGCTCCGGCGCGGCGTCCAGCCCGCCCAGCGCCTCGCTCAGTGCCTCGGCCAGGGCGAACCCGTCCTCGCCACCGCCATGCTTGCCCGCCATGCTCACCACCCCGCCTTCAGATAACCGGTCCCGGATTCCCTGCCCGCACCGGTGCGGGCCCCGTCCCCGGGCAGTGCCGCCGTCGCCCGGTCGCCCAGAATGCGGCGCAGGGTCGCCAGCCCCCGGGAGGTCTGGCTCTTCACGGTGCCGGTGCTGCATCCCAGCGCCGCCGCGGTCTCCTCCACGCTCTGGTCCTCCCAGAACCGCAGGACCAGCACCGCCCGACTGCGCGCGGGTACCTGCCGCAGGGCGGCCAGCAGCACCAGTCGCAGATCGGGGTCGTGCGCCGGGGCCGCCAGGTCGTACTGGCGGGCGCTGGGCCGCTCCCACCAGCGCCGCCGCCGGGTCTCGTCCACGAACGTACGGAACAGCACCTTGCGGGCGTAACTGTCGGGAGAGTCCATCCGTACCTTGCGCCACACCGCGTACAGCTTCGCCAGCGCCGTCTGCGTCAGGTCCTCGGCCAAGTGCCAGTCACCGCACAGCAGATACGCGGCACGGCGCAACTGTGCCTGGCGGCTGCGCGCGAACTCGTCGAATCCGATGGCGATGTCGTCGCCGACGCCGACTTCGGAGACGTCCTGTTCGCCCGGTGTCCGGATCACAGACCGCCTCCGCCCGGCACCGCAACGGTGCGCGGTGAGAAGTACTTCATGCCGTACTGACGTGCTGGGCCGTACGGGAGGTTGTCACCGGTTCGAGAATTCTTGTGGAGGTCGCGGCGGACTCGGTCGGTCGCGTGCGGCACGGCGGGCCGGGGGTGGGCGTTACTCCGTGTATCGCAATAGTCCCCGACGGGAGATCCTCTGTCTGCAGCAGAGAAGAGGCTATTTGTGATCTTCGTCCACAAGGTGACGATGCTGTCGGCCACGGCTCGGGGCCGATGGTGCTCGCTGAACTCGGGGACGTGCTCCGCATGTGGCACGAAGCCCGCGCGCTCCCGGCGCTGTCGACCACGTTCGCTGCGACGCCGCCTGGCTGGCAACGTGTTTCGCGGCACGGATGAGACCACTGTTGCCGTCGCGATCATCGCGGCCCGCATCCAGGGCGAAGGCTGGGCGAAGGATCCCGGCAGGTACGAGGGCACCGTTGCGCCGTGGCGACCTTCGACTCCAGGCCGCCGGCGAGGCGTTTTAAGCGGATGTGAGTCACGGGCCGGCGAGGTCGGCGAATCGCGTATGTGCCGTGCCGGGCGAGTGGGCGCTTCTTCAGCCCGGCCGGCCCCGGTCGTCCGCCTCAAGGCTCGCACGGAGGGCGGCCAGGGTGGCGGCGAGGCGTCTCAGGTCGGCAGCGGGAACCGCCCCGGTCAGTGAGGTGAGTGCGCTCTCCACCACGGGCCGGGAAGCCGCCAGCACTTTCGTGCCCTCGGGTGTGAGGCGCAGCACGGAGGAACGGCGGTCCTGCGGGTGCGCGACCCGCACGCACCAGTCTGCCGCCACCAGCCGGTCGACCGCCTTGCTGACGGCCCCCACGGTGATCGCCAGCTCGCCCACGATGTCGAGCACGCGGCACCCGTCCACCCGGTCGATGATGTGCAGGAACTCGAACTGTCCCAGCGTCAGGCCGTGTTCGGCGCGCAGGCGCGCGCCGACCGCGTTGTAGAGCCGGGTCTCCACGCGGACGAGATCGAGGAAGACCGGAGTGGCGGGGCTCACAAAACCTCCGATAGATTCCTGGGAATCATCTTCCCTGGAATCTGGTTGGCACGGGCAAATGGATTCCGAGGAATCCATCTTCGCATCCCGACCCGATGGAGGCCCGCCATGTCCCGACAGCAGCGCCAAGCCCTGGACGCCCTGCTGCGCTCCGCCCCGCACAGCGAGACACCGCCCACCCTCGCGCAGCAACGCACCTCGTTCGCCACGCTCATGACGCGGCCGGCACCGGGCGGCGTGACCACCCGCAGGACCGTCCTGGGCGGGCGGGCGGCCCTGGACCTGGAGCCGGCCGGAGCGGCGGACCGCGGCCGGCTGCTGTACCTCCACGGCGGCGGCTACGTCATCGGCTCACCGGACACCCACGTCGGCCTGGCCGGCGAACTCGCCGCCCGCGCCGGACTGCGGGCCACCTCGGTCGACTACCGGCTGGCTCCCGAGCACCTCTTCCCCGCTGCGGTCGACGACGGGCTCGCCGCCTACCGCGAGCTGCTGGCCGCCGGAGCCGACCCGCGAGAGCTCGTCGTGGCTGGTGACTCGGCCGGCGGCGGCCTGAGCATCGCCACCCTCCTCGCCGCCCGGGACGCGGGACTGCCGCAGCCTGCCGCAGTGGTCGTGTTCTCCCCGTGGGTCGACCTCACCCTCTCCGGAGAGAGCATGCGCACCAAGGAGGACGCCGACCCGATCTTCACTGAGGCCGACTTGCGCGCATACGCGGATCGCTACGTCGGTGCGGGCGACCGGAGTCATCCCCTGGCGAGCCCGCTGTTCGCCGACCTCTCAGGCCTGCCCCCGCTGCTCGTGCAGGTCGGGGCGAACGAGGTGCTGCTCGACGACGCGGTCCGCCTGGTCGGCCGCGCGGGCGCCGCCGACGTCGAGGCCACGCTGGAGATCGGGCCGGGGCTCCCGCACGTCTACCAGAGCGGGCACGGACGTCTCGACGAGGCGGACGCCGCTCTCGACCGTGCCGCCCGCTTCCTCATCAGCCACCTTGATGCCCCGGTCACGTCCCGGAGCGCCGCGTAGGTGAAGTTCTGGCACAGCCGCCCGGTCACGCAGTGATGGATCTGCCGCAGCCATCACTGCGAGGCACCCAGAAGCATCGGCGAGCCGGGGCTGGCACGAGGCCCGGGTCGCCTTCGTGCCCCGCTGTTCGGGGAACGGGGGAACGGGGGAACGGGGGAACGGACAATGGTTCGGCCGATCCCGCCCCGCCACCGCCCGATCACCAGCGTCCGTTTGCCTTCGAACCTACTCATTCCGGCCATGTGTCCTCCGCCCTCGTCAACCCCCGAAGAAGCGGCCGGATGCGGTGGATGCCGTGGGGCGTCGGACAGATGGTGAACGGCACCGGACGGGGGCGAACGAGACCGGAACCGAGACCGGAGCGCCGGGTGGTACCCCTCTGACGACGATCGGCTCCGGACCAGCCGCTCCAGGTCTTCCACGTCCGAGGTGAAGACGGTGACCTGCCCCTTCGAGTACGCCTATGTCGAGCAGCTTGCTTGTTGACCAGTGGCGGGTGGCGGCAGCAGCAGCGTCGAGCTACGCCGAGAGCCCGCATCCCAGTACATCCGGCTACCGCTCGACCGGCCGGTTCCGGCCCGGGCGTGACTCGATGGCGGGTATCAGCAGCGGTCCAGCCCGTTTGGTACGACTTCGGGTGAGGGCGGTCTCGATACGAGTGATGCCGGAGAGCTGAGCCAGTTCGTTGGTCACATAGTCACCGAACGAGTCCGCGTCGAGGCACTCCACGATGGCGAAGACAGCCGTCGCCCCCGTGGTGAGGGCAGCGAAGGCGACCTGGGGGTGCCGGGACAGTGCTCTGGTGACGGCGTGAAGGCCGGCCGGTGCGACTTCGAGCCACATCAGCGCTTCGATTCCGTAGCCGAACAGGGCGGGATCCACCTCGACCTCGAAGGCGAGCACTCCGGACTCGCGCAGTTGAGCGATGCGGCGCCGGACGGTGGACTCCGACCAGCCTGTCGCTGCGGCCAGCTGACCCAGATCGGCACGGGCGTCCTTCGAGAGGGCGCGTACGAGTCGGTTGTCCGCGGCACTCCACACGAGGGTGGGGTGTTCTGCCTCCAGTGGTTCGGCCGGCTCCGGCGCCCGCAGCAGGACCTGCTCCGCCTCGCTGAGGGCGTTCATGCGCCCCGCCCACCCACCGACGCCGGCAACCGGACGCAAAAGGCACGCCGCATTCACCTCGCGTACCCCCTGGGTCCGGGTGAGTTGCTCGAAGAACGAGCGCTGCGACTCCTCACCCGGTGGCAGCGTACGGACCATGCAGGTGAGCTCCGTCCCACCCGCCAGCGGAGCGATCCATGAGGTGTCGTCGCGCTGAGCGAGCTGGGCGGCAAGCGCGGTCGCCGTCTCGGGCGCATGACGGACTCGGACGATCCACTCGAGCATCCCGATCCGCCGGCTGTCGAGGATCCCGACGACGCGCAGGACGAAACGTGACCGCAGACGGCTGTACCGGCGGGCGACGGTGCGTTCCTGGGCGCCGATAACAGCTGCTATGCGGCTGAGCGGCATGCGTCCGTCGAGTTGGAGAGCGTGGATCAGGCGACGGTCCAGCTCGTCGAGGGTGACGGAGTCCATCAGTTTCCCCTCCCCAAACGTCCGATTCCCTCAAACACGTTCGCTACTGCGCCCCAGGAGGCGCGAACGGGGGTGACGCTGGTGCCAACGCCCGTCCAGCTCAAGGAAGAAGAGTGAAAACAGCATGCTGACCGTACTCCCGATCCGGTACGTCGCCGAGGTGGACGCCTCCCGGCTCTTCTACGAAGGCCTGGGCCTGGTCTTCCAACCCGACGGCAGTGTCGACGTGTGGGCGCAACTGGCCGCCGGAGCAGGCGCTGTCGGAATTCACGACGCCGCCGTCTCCCAGGGGCGCCCGGCCGGCACCACCGAACTGGGCTTGGCCACGGACGAGAAGCTGGAAGACGTCGCTGAGCGACTCGCACGATCCGGTTACGACTATGACCTCGTCGACGAGAACTTCGGCCGCAGCATCCGCGTCACCGACCCCGACGGCGTCGTCGTCCAGATCCAGGAGATCAGCCATGTAACCGTCCGGAGCTCGGCAGCGGCGATCGCGGACGGCCCCGCGTAGCGTCCGCCTGTCCGCTCCAGGTCCGACCTCCCGAGAAAGCCATGAGGAAGCCCTGTGGAACCGCTCATAGCTCTCATTGCTGTCACGTGCATCGTGCTGCTCGCCGGCGCATTGGAGGTGAGGCCCTTGCGGAGACTGCCCACAGCGCTGCGTGGCGGACTGGCAGCCATGTTCCTGCTAACCGCCGGTGCACACTTCGTGGGGATGCGCCAAGAGCTCGTGGACATGGTGCCGCCGGCACTTCCCGCCCCGGGGCTGCTTGTCACACTCACCGGTATCGCCGAGCTCGTCGGCGCCCTGGCACTGCTGTGGCCGGCGACCGCGGGGCCGGCCGCCGGAGCACTGGGACTGCTGCTGATCGCGATGTTCCCCGCCAATGTGTACGCCGCGGACACGGCCACGCTCTGGTGGGACCAGCTCGTCCCCCGCACCCTCACGCAGCTGGTGTTCCTCTCGGCCACGGCGACGGTCTTCGTCGACCGGCTACGTGTCACTTCCGCCAGGGCCTCCCGGGGACGAATTCGCCTGGGGCGGATCCGCCGTCCGCGGCGTTCGGACGACGGCACTACGGGCCTGCCGATCACGACGCCTGGGGGCGTCGAGGCGAGGGGCCCGGCGGGCTCCCAAGAGTCTCGTTGAGACTGCCGATGCAACCACCAACGTCGAAGGCCCCGCAGCAAGCTGCGGGGCCTTCGACGTATTGCCCGGTGAGAGCAATGGCGGAGGATACGAGATTCGAACTCGTGAGGGGTTGCCCCAAACACGCTTTCCAAATGTTCGTCTGGGGGTTCGGTGCGGGCCGCGCCCGTCCTGACCTGCGGCGGAGTACGCAAGGCAGCCCCCTCTGAACCGTTTCGGACGAAGGTGAACGAGCCCACGAATGAGACCAGTCTTGGGCGCCTGCCAGTGTAGTGAGAGGCGTCGGGGCATGAAAGCGACGACGAGATCACTGCCGTCGAGCAGGAGATCGATCCCGGACACGCGCAAGCAGCTCGCTCAAGGACCCGCGTGAGGCACGCGGGCAACGGGCCAAGCCGCTAACGCCCGTTCAGGACCTGCCCCGCCTGTCTGAGGCAGGAGACTGATTGGGAATGAAGCGCATCCAGCCGACCGAGGCCCATTGGATCTGCCTCTTGCCCTCCGCCAAGCATCCCCATAGCGTTTCGTTCGCTACTGCGAACTGCATCTATCTGTGGGGGCTGCGTCGTGGCGTTGTTTATGGTGGCGGCTGCCGTGTGGGGTGTGCTGCAGCTGTTTGCGTTGGCGTGGCCCACGCGGTCGGTGCGGTTGTCTACGGTGTTGCTGGCCCTGATGGTGGGTGTGTACGGGTGCGGCGTGGTGGTAGCGCTTGTGGAGATGGCCTACACGCGCCTGTATGCGCATGGTTCAGGGCTTCCTCTGGCAGAAGTGGTAGGCACCACCAGTTACACGGTGGCGCCGTGGGTGGAGGAGTTGATCAAACTCAGCCCACTGTTGCTGGCCGGACTGTATGCCAAGGTGCGTCGACAGTGGGGGCTGGCGGACTTCGTGGTGCTCGGCTCAGCTCTGGGGGCTGGGTTCGGGCTATTGGAGGCTTTGCTGCGATTTGCAGCTGAAGCAAAGCGGGCAATCCCCCGACCGCATGGCGGCTGGGTGATCCCCGACGGGCTGTCCCCACCGTATGTACCCGGCCCACACCAGGTGTTCACCAGCTGGCTTCCGGCCCCGTTCGCTACCTTGGAGATGGGCCAGGAGGCTGCCTCTGCGACGTTCTCGCATCTGGTGTGGACGGCCTTGGCGGGCTTCGGCGTTGGGGTACTGCTGCGCGGCCGCGGCTGGACACGGCTGTTGGCGGTGGTACCGGTAGCGGGGGCGATCGGCTACCACACGCTGAACAACTACGCGGCCCAGCACTACGACGCCACCGGGGCGGTGCTTTGGCTGGAGAAGCTGGACGCCAAGTCGTGGTTGATGCCACTGGTCTGCCTGGCCCTGGCCATGCTCGTCGACTTGCGCCAAGTGCACAACGGTAAGAGCCGAATACCGGGCGTTCTGCTGGCCGGGGAACGCGAGGCCGGCGACAGCCCCGCTGCCCTCATCCGCTACGCCGCCTGGCACCTGCCTTGGACCCTGCTGATCGCCGTTCGCTTCGTACGGCTGCGCCGCGCGCTGTGCTACATGACTGCCCTCGCCCCAGCTACGGAGACCGAGGAACTGCGTTGCCTTACTGCGAACATCGCCGCCCGCATCGACACCTCTGACCGTGCAGATGCCTGGCAAGGCTTGGACATCCGCGGCCTGCTGAAGAAGACCCGCGCCGGCAGCGGACGTTGGAGATGGCAACTGGTCATTCCCTGTCTCGTTGCTCTGCCCTCTCTGATTTTCCTGGGTATCGGATCGTTCCACTCCACCTCTGGTCTGCAGACCTATATCGCCACTGGACCGCGTCCTAAGATCCTTCTCTACTCCGCTCCAGTGGCCCTGGCCTGGATCGCCTGGCAACTGACCGCCCTGCTCCGCACCTGGCGGGCTACTGCGGCCCAACCCATCGGTGAGCAAGTGGCCCTGCACCGCTTCCGCATCACCACTGCCCTGGGTTCCGGCGCCGCCGGAGCATTCATGCTCTACCGCGGTCTGGGTGGCGCCGACGTCACCACCGACACGCTCCTCTCCCCGGCCCATCTTCTGGAAGCTCTCGACCAGACTCTCTTCTGGGTCGGACTCCTTCTCCTTCTGGTCTCCCTGGCCGCGCTCATCGGACCTGGTATGGGTTTTGCCGGTCTGGCCCTCGCTGGCGGGGGCGCCATGGGCGGTCTGACCGTCGTAGCCGCAGTCAACACAGCTCTCCTGGGCTCTGCGGGCATCGTGCTCATGGGGGCCAGTGCCAATGGGGGCTTCGGTGGCACTGAAAGTGAACGGGCGGGGATGGGTAGTGAAGGGAAGGGCAGCAGAGAGGGCAGCATCGATGAGACGGAAAAGACATTCGATCCAAGGGAACGAGAGGTAGCTGAACTACTGAAATCTGAAGGGAAGCATGTCAGGGCACAAGTGGAATCTACTGAGGATGGGGTGCGACGAGCTGATGCATTCGTAGACGGGGTGGAGACTGAATTCAAGAGCCTCGAACCTGGAGCAAGCTCAAGCACTGTGAAGAATCAACTCAACAAGGCCAAGGGGCAGGCGCGCCATGCAATTATTGACGCACGAGGAAGTGGTCTTAGCGAGGAAGCCGCCAGGGAAGGGGTCGGCAAGTTTTTCCGCAACAATCCGCCGGGTCGAATGGATGGCATTCGTGTCGTCGGCGACAACTTCAACCTCACTTATCCATAGGAGGATTCATGAGTATCACCCACGCCATCTTTATTAGCCCCGGCCAGCCAGTAGAAAGGCTGATTTCTGACGTCGGCTCCGCTTGCGGAGCCCTATTGCATGTCAAGACGCCCGGATGCATTGACTATAGCGTATCTCTTGGTCATGCGGCTGTTGAGGTGGAGTTGTCACATGATTACGAAGAGGACCACGGTATCCGATTCGAAAACTATGACGCGCTGATCACTGTACGGGACTTCGACAGCGACGTTCAGCGACAAGAGCAGATCGCGGCAGACATCTTTCGAAACCTGAAACACCTCGACACCTATCGCATGGTCCTCGTTCGGGACTTCCAGCGACTTCTGGATTCGGCGACGCCCTCTCGACCCTATTGATTCCAAAATCGTTGAATGAGGGCTGGTGGCTGCGTGCCGCTCAGGAACTAATACAAACCTCCTGGTTACCGTTTGCGACGCATCCGGCTGCTGCGCCGAATGCCGCGTCCACAATATTGAGCCACCTGGGCAGAAGCCGGATGCGTCGGATTCGCACGAGAGACGCTGTGGACTGTGCTCCACCCTCTAGTAGCCCTGCGAATTCTTTACTTGCCGAGCCGGTGAAGGCAGAGATGGGGGCAGCAGCTTAGGTCAGATTCCTGGGTCTGATGCAGCCTCAGGTGACAGGTTCAGTCACGCGGCCTGAAGGCCCGGTGTGGTCATGACGGTCTCGTATTCAATGGGGGTCAGGCGGCCGATTCCGACTTGTCTGCGGCGTCGGTGGTAGGTCCGTTCGATCCAGGTCACGATCGCGATCCGAAGTTCCTCGCGGGTGGCCCAGGTGCGGCGGTCCAGGACGTTCTGCAGCAGGCTGAAGAAGGACTCCATGGCCGCGTTGTCGCCGGCCGCCCCGACTCTCCCTATCGAGCCTGCCATCCGGTGACGGCCGAGCGACCGGACGAACTTCCGGGAACGAAACTGGGCGAGTTCAACCAGTCGTTGCAACACCGGGCTGTTGCAACGAGCGTAGCTGCTCTTCGAAGACCTCGGCCGGCGTCCGCCAACCGAGGACCTTGCGGGGCCGGTTGTTGATCGCCATGGCTACGGCCTCCAGGTCCGTGGACGACCACCGCCAGGGTCTCCGAGCGCGACCCGCAGCTGCTCGAATGCCTCGCACACCACGACGGGCGGGAATGCCTGTCGGAGGCCGGCGGGAAGTCCCCGTGGATGTTCATCCGTCGAGGCAGAGTCGGGGGCCGACGGCCTCTCGTGGCCTCGCACCTGCCGATCACGCACAAGCCGACCCCGGCGGAGAGCGCCCAGCACAAGGCAACCAAGGAGCGGATCGTCGAGACCGCCGGGCGCTACGGTCTGGACGCCGAGGCCGAGGTTCCCATGGCGAACCGGCGGAGCGTCTCGGACGCCGTCGTCACCGGGCCTGGCGGTCTCACGATCGGCTGGGAGATCCAGTACCACCACCTCGGCCCCAGCAGCGTGCACCGGCGTTCGGTCAACGCCGTGGAGCACGGCATCACCCCGCTGTGGGTGGCGAAGGACCGGACGGCCTCCCTGATGGACCGCGCCCCCTGGGCGCGCGTCGACGACATGCCGTGGAAGGACATTGTCGACCGCAAGGAGATGGTGATCCGCGGCGGCTACCGGCACCTCGAAGTCTGGAAGTGTGTGCCGAGCAGCGAGCGCCACTGCCTCCTCAGCGAGGGCGCCGGTCATTGTGGCGCGATTCACGCGGACTGGTTCGTGCCGGCGCTGTGCCTCCCGGAGAAGAAGCCGGTCTGTATCGAGGACCTGGTCCTGCAGAGTGCTACGGGGGAGAGCGTCCCGGTCTACGTGCCCAGTCGGGGCAGTGGCCGCGCTGGGCGGCACATGTGGGTGTCGGCGGCCGATCGTGCGCTGTGGGAGGAGATCGTCGACGAGAAGACGCCGCTGCCCGCAGTCCCGGCAGAAGAAGACGACGACGTGATCACCTTCGCTGAGCAGGAGATCGACCGCACCTGCCGGGCAGGCGAAGACAGCTGGTTCATCAGTGACGCCCGGCCTCTTCGCGATCTCGATCAACCGACGGGCGGCTTCACCCTCCCCCGTCTGCCGACCCAACGCTCCAGCGACCCGACGCGGATCACTCCCGTCGAGCGGGCAGCAGCCTCCGCAGCGCTGGGCTGCCCACCATGGGAGCTCGGGCTGTGTACTGGCTGCAGCCAGATGATGCGGCGGTACGGGCAGAACGCGGCCATGTATTGCAACGTGTGCCGGGCAGTCCTCAACGGGCGGTAGCCGGGAACTGCAACCACCAACGCCGAAGGGCCCCACCGCAAGCGGTGGGGCCCTTCAACGTATTGCCCGGTGAGAGCAATGGCGGAGGATACGAGATTCGAACTCGTGAGGGGTTGCCCCCAACACGCTTTCCAAGCGTGCGCCCTAGGCCACTAGGCGAATCCTCCGCGGCAAACAATACAAGACGTTGAGGAGTGCTCGCGAACCCGTTCCGCCCCGGAGCTCCTCGGGCGGTCTCGGAGGGGTCTCCGGGTGCGGGGGAGGTGGACTTGCGGGGGTGGGGATCGGCTAAGGTGGGCGTCAGCCCCTCACGTGGCGCTATCTGACTGAACTCCCCCAGGGCCGGAAGGCAGCAAGGGTAAGTTGGCTCTGGCGGGTGCGTGGGGGGCCCTTGCGTTGTCGGGGGCCCTTGCGTTGCCCGGCCCGTCCGGGGCGGGGTCCGTGGCGTCGGATTGCCTGTGGTGACTTTTCCCGCAGCCGGCGGTGTGCCCGGTCCGGGGCCGGTTGTCAGTCGGCCCCGATAACCTCGTAGGTGTGTCGTCCCTTGCGCTGTACCGCCGCTATCGCCCCGAGTCGTTCGCCGAGGTCATCGGTCAGGAGCATGTCACTGACCCGCTGCAGCAGGCCCTGCGGAACAACCGGGTCAATCACGCGTACCTGTTCAGTGGTCCGCGCGGCTGTGGCAAGACGACCAGCGCGCGCATCCTCGCCCGCTGTCTGAACTGCGAGCAGGGGCCCACGCCCACGCCCTGCGGGGAGTGCCAGTCCTGCCAGGACCTCGCGCGCAACGGACCGGGATCGATCGATGTGATCGAGATCGACGCCGCTTCGCACGGTGGTGTGGACGATGCCCGTGACCTGCGGGAGAAGGCGTTCTTCGGGCCCGCCTCAAGTCGTTACAAGATCTACATCATCGACGAGGCGCACATGGTCACCTCGGCGGGGTTCAACGCCCTCCTGAAGGTGGTCGAGGAGCCGCCGGAGCACCTCAAGTTCATCTTCGCGACCACGGAGCCCGAGAAGGTCATCGGCACCATCCGGTCGCGTACCCATCACTACCCATTCCGGCTCGTACCGCCCGGCACGCTGCGCGAGTACCTGGCCGAGGTGTGCGGCAAGGAGAACAGCTACGTCGAGGACGGGGTCTTCCCGCTCGTCGTGCGGGCCGGTGCCGGATCCGTCCGTGACTCGATGTCGGTCATGGACCAGCTGCTGGCCGGTGCGGCCGACGACGGTGTGACGTACGCCATGGCGACGTCCCTGCTCGGCTATACGGACGGCTCCCTGCTCGACTCGATCGTGGACGCCTTCGCGGCGGGGGACGGGGCCGCCGCCTTCGAGGTCGTGGACCGGGTGATCGAGGGGGGCAACGACCCGCGCCGCTTCGTCGCCGACCTTCTGGAACGGCTCCGCGACCTGGTGATCCTGGCCGCTGTGCCGGACGCCGGGGAGAAGGGCCTCATCGACGCGCCGGCCGACGTCGTCGAGCGCATGCAGGCCCAGGCGTCCGTCTTCGGTGCCGCCGAGCTGAGCCGCGCCGCCGACCTGGTCAACGAGGGACTCACGGAGATGCGTGGGGCGACCTCTCCGCGGCTCCAGGTCGAGCTGATCTGCGCCCGGGTGCTGCTGCCCGCGGCCTTCGACGACGAGCGTTCGCTGCAGGCCAGGCTGGACCGGCTGGAGCGGGGCGCGTCCTTCGCCACCACCGGGCCCGGGCCCTCGATGGGGTACGTCCCCGGGCCCGAGGCGCTGGCCCACGCCCCGGTCGCAACACAGGCCGCCGCCCCGGTCGCGCCGCCCCCCTTCGCGCAGCCCGACGCCGGATCAGGGCCCGCAGCCGCGCGTGCGGCGGCACGCGGCGACGCGCCCCCGCCGCCCCCCGCTCCCGTGCAGGCGGCCCCCGCTCCCGCTCCCGTGCAGCCGCCGCCCGCCGAAGCGCCCGCGGCCGGACAGCGGGCCGGGGCCTGGCCCGCTGCGGCCGCGCCCGAGCAGGGGCGGAGGCCCGGAGGCTGGCCCACCGCCTCCACTCCGGGGCAGGCCCCCGCACCACAGGCCGCCGCCGCCCCCGCGCCGGCTCCCGCCGCACCCGCACCCGCACCTGCCGCTGCCCCGGCCCCCGTCGCCGCCGCCCCCGGCATGACGCAGGGCGCCGCACAGGTGCGCAACATGTGGCCCGACATCCTGGAGGCGGTCAAGGGCCGCCGCCGGTTCACCTGGATCCTGCTCAGCCAGAACGCCCAGGTCACCGGCTTCGACGGCGCCACCCTCCAGATCGGCTTCCTCAACGCCGGCGCCCGCGACAACTTCACGAGCAGCGGCAGCGAAGAGGTGCTGAAGCAGGCACTGGCCGAGCGGTTCAACGCGCAGTGGAAGATCGAGGCGATCGTCGACCCGTCGGGCGGTGCCGGGCAGCCCCCGCAGGCCGGCGGCGGCCGTCCCTCCGCGCCGCCCGCACCGCAGCGCCCTGCGGATCCCGCTCCGCAGTCGTACGAGCCCCGGCCCGCGCCGGAGCGTCAGCAGCCGGGCGGCGGTGGCTCCGCCCCGGAGCCCGCGCCCCCGTCGTACGCCGCTCCCGAACCGCCCCGGTCGGTCGCTCCCGAGGACGACACCGCCGAGGCCGACGACCCCGACCTCGTCGACTCGGCCCTGTCCGGTCACGACCTGATCGTCCGCGAACTGGGCGCCACGGTCGTCGAGGAGTTCACCAACGAGTAGGGGCGCGCGGCAAGGCCCTTCCGCGAGCGGCCCGGGCTCCGCAGGCCCGGCGCCCACGGTGTCCACGGAGCGGCGTCCGTCAAGGGCGCCGCGCCCCGGCGGCTAGGCTGCACCCCGTGAAGGTCCTCGTCATCGGCGGCGGCGCCCGCGAACACGCCCTGTGCCGCTCTCTCTCCCTCGACCCCGACGTCACCGCTCTGTACTGCGCTCCCGGCAACGCCGGCATCGCAGAGGTGGCCGAACTGCACCCGGTCGACGCCCTCGACGGCGCTGCCGTCGCGCGCCTCGCCACTGAACTGGGCGCCGAGCTGGTGGTCGTCGGCCCGGAGGCGCCGCTTGTCGCCGGGGTCGCCGACGCCGTGCGCGCCGCCGGTGTCCCCTGCTTCGGCCCGTCCGGAAAGG
The DNA here is from genome assembly GCF_044458665.1 of Streptomyces sp. NPDC050422. Lineage (NCBI taxonomy): Bacteria > Bacillati > Actinomycetota > Actinomycetes > Kitasatosporales > Streptomycetaceae > Streptomyces > Streptomyces sp. NPDC050422. The sequence continues at coordinate 89,293 of NZ_JBITIE010000002.1, read as the reverse complement.
CCGCCCAGCTGGAAGGCTCCAAGGCCTTCGCCAAGGACGTGATGGCCGGCGCGGGCGTCCCGACAGCCCGTAGCTACGTCTGCACCACTTCCGCGGAGATCGACACCGCCCTCGACGCGTTCGGAGCTCCGTACGTCGTCAAGGACGACGGCCTTGCCGCAGGCAAGGGCGTCGTCGTCACCGACGACATCGAGGCGGCCCGGGCCCACGCGCTGGCCTGTGACCGCGTGGTCATCGAGGAGTTCCTCGACGGCCCCGAGGTGAGCCTCTTCGCGATCACCGACGGCACCACCGTGCTACCGCTCCAGCCCGCCCAGGACTTCAAGCGGGCCCTGGACAACGACGAGGGCCCGAACACCGGCGGCATGGGCGCCTACTCCCCGCTGCCGTGGGCCGACCCGAAGCTGGTCGACGAGGTCATGCAGTCGGTCCTCCAGCCGACCGTCGACGAGCTCCGCCGCCGCGGCACGCCCTTCTCCGGGCTGCTGTACGCCGGTCTCGCGATCACCTCGCGCGGTGTACGCGTCATCGAGTTCAACGCCCGGTTCGGCGACCCGGAGACCCAGGTGGTCCTGGCCCGCCTGAAGACCCCGCTGGCCGGTGTCCTGCTGGGTTCCGCCAACGGGACCCTGGACGAGCTGCCCGCGCTGAAGTGGCGCGACGAGGCCGCCGTCACCGTGGTCATCGCGTCTCACAACTACCCGGACACCCCGCGGACGGGCGATCCGATCGACGGGCTCGACGAGGTCGCGGCACAGGATGCGCCGCACGCGTACGTTCTGCACGCCGGGACCCGGCGGGACGGCGACACGGTCGTCAGCGCGGGCGGCCGCGTGCTTTCCGTGACCGCGACCGCCAAGGACCTTGCGGGCGCCCGTGAGCGTGCCTACGCGGCGGCGGCCCGGATCCGGCTCGACGGCTCCCAGCTCCGTACGGACATCGCCAAGAAGGCCGCGGAAGCCTGAGCCGTACCGGTCCGCAGGAGGCCGCGGAGGCCTGAGCCGTACCCCGCCCCGACCACCACTGACGCGCCGCTGCCCCATGGACAGCGGCGCGTCAGCACCTTTACCCAAAGCCATTCCATCGAGTGACGGCTGAGCCATCCGGATGACGCCCGCCGAAGCCCCAACTAGGGTGCGGCGCAAGCGTTCCGGCACTTGGCTCACCGGCATTGCGATGTCAGTGACGGGTGCCACAGTGGGGGAGTGAGCAACACCGCAGTGGGGCAGAGGGGGTGACGTCCGGCCGTGTCCGGTACCGGTACAGGTGAGGAGCTGGGTGCGCAGGCAGCGCGCGCCCGGGCTCTCGTCCTGCTGCGCATCCGCAGCAGGGCAACGGCAGCGGCACTGCTGCCGGCCGCGTTCGCCGTCGTGCTGTTCGCCGCCGGCGCGCAGGGCTTCGCCCAGGGCGGCGGCTGGGATGCGGTGCGCTGGGCCGTGACGGCCTGTGCCGTCGTCGTCCTGCTCGTCGCCGCCGCCGTCGCGATCGCGGTCGTACGGGCGAAGCCGGCGGTCAGCCCGACGGTCCCGCTCAGCGAAAAGGCGGCACCGGACCTCTACCGGCTGGTCCGAGATCTGGCGGAGCGGCTCGGAGTGCCCGCGCCGTCGGCCATAGCGCTCACGCCCGACTGCGACAGCTGGCTGGAGGACCGCACCCACCCGGCCGCGGGCCGGCCGGCCCACGAGGCTGCGGGGCGAAGCGGTACTGCGGACGGCCCCGGCGGCCGGCCGGGACGCCGCCGGGTGCAGGCGGCGCCCGTCCTCGTGATCGGCTCCCCGTTCCTCTGGTGGATGCGGGTCGCCGAGCTGCGGGCGGTGCTCGCCCCCGTGGTGGCCGGTACCGGCCCCTCCGCCCACCCCGACATAGCCGCGGCCCGGCGTTTCGTGCGCGGACTGGACGGCGTGGTCGCCGATGCGGCCGCGCCCGCCCAGGGCCCGCTGCGCAAGGTCCTGCGGCTGCCGGGCCGCTTCGTCGGCCGGATCGCCCGGCTGCTGCTGCGGAGCTGTCGTGACCACGCTGCCGAGATGGAGCGGGGCGTCGCCGCCGCCGCGTCGACGCGTGCACAGGCTGTGGACTACGGGCTGCGGGTCGTCGCCCAGGAACAGGTCGGTCTCGCCTACGCGGGCTGGGACCGGCTGCTCACCCGCGTCGCTCTCCCCGCCTGGCGGATGGGGCGCTGGCCCTCCCGGCTGGACGCGGGCGTCGTCTCCGCCCTCACCGAGCTCTCCCGGCGCGACCGGCTGGCCGAGGGGTTCACGACCCGGCTCGGCGAGCGTCCCGCCTGCGATCTCCTGGAGGAGCCGGGAGCGGCCGACGAGGCGGCGTCCCTGCTGGCCGCGCGGCTCTTCCACGGCGGTCCCGCGGAGACCGGGCCCGACTGGGCCCCGGTGGACTGGCAGCAGTATCCGGAAGAGGTCGTCGACCGGAAGTGGCGTACGGAGGCGGCCCGGCTGCACCGCGTCCTGGACACCATGGGCGTACCCCCGGCCTCCGGCGCCGCCTCCGACACCGCCTGCGCCGGGCTGCCCACGCTGGCGCGCGTCGTCGAACACCTTGCCGCGGGCCGGGACGGGGGCGAGGAGCTCGCGGCCGGGATCAGCGCGGCCGTGGCCCGGGAGGAGGCGCAGGCCCCTCAGCCGGCCGGTGTCGGCGCAGGGGAGGCGGGCGGCGATGTGCTGGACCTCTGGGGACCCGATCCGCTCCCGCTCTTCCCGCTCCAGCCGCCCCGTACGGGGACCGAGCTGCTGGCTGACCACGTGGCCGCGATGGTCTGCTGCGCCGCGGTCGACACGGCAGGTGCGGCACCAGGCCTGGACTGGCTCGACGGACCCGCACTGCTGGTCGACGGAGAGCGCCGGGCCGACCTCGGCAGCCCGGTCCTCAGCCTGGTCGAGGACGGGGACGCGGAGCCGCTGCGCTCCTGGCTCGCCTCGGTCGGCGTACGTACCGACAAGCCCGTGCGCCTCGTCTGAAACACGTGAGGGCGTACGGCTGTTCACACCGGTCTCCCCCGATACCCGGAACGCCAGGTTCCGTTCACGTCAATTCGCGACGAACGGTGACGGAGTGCATGCGTTATGTGATGTGCTGGGGATCGGCGCTGACAGTCGGCGCACCACTGTTGTTCCGGGGGCCTGAGGGAGGGATGCGTCATGGGGGCGGAGCAGATTCGTCGTTGGGAGTCGGGTGCTCTGGCGCACGCCGTCACCGATCCCTTCGGCCAGGGGCCCCTTCCCTGGCTGCGCGGGAGTGAGAACTACTTCGACGACACCGGTCAGGTCGTGCCCTGGTACGCAGACCCCACACTGCCCCGCGGCTCCACCGGCGGCGGCACCCGCACCGCCGACGACGTCCGCCGCCAGATCAAGGGATTCACCTCCACGGGCGCCGCGGCCCCGGGCGAAGCGATCGATTTCCACATCACCGTGGACCCGCCCCAACAGTTCTCCGTGGACATCTACCGGATCGGTCACTACGGGGGCGACGGCGCCGCCAAGATCACCACGAGCCCGCGGCTCTCCGGCATCGTCCAGCCGCCCCCTCTCACCGCAGACCGCACGGTCTCCTGCCACCACTGGTGGCAGTCCTGGCGGCTGCAGATCCCGACGTACTGGTCGATCGGTGCGTACGTGGCCGTGCTGACCACGGTCGACGGCTACCGCTCGCACATCCCCTTCACGGTCCGCGACGACCACCCTGCCGACCTGCTGCTCGTGCTTCCGGACATCACGTGGCAGGCGTACAACCTCTACCCCGAGGACGGCGTGACCGGCGCCAGCCTCTACCACGCCTGGGACGAACAGGGCCGGTTGCTGGGGGAGGAGGACGCGGCGGTCACCGTCTCCTTCGACCGCCCCTACGCGGGCGCCGGGCTTCCGCTCCACGTCGGCCACGCCTACGACTTCATCCGCTGGGCCGAGCGCTACGGCTACGACATCGCCTACGCCGACACCCGCGACCTGCACGCGGGCCGGATCGACCCGACCCGCTACCGGGGCCTGGTCTTCCCCGGCCATGACGAGTACTGGTCGGTGCCCATGCGCCGCACGGCCGAACGGGCCCGCGACAACGGCACGTCCCTCGTCTTCCTCTCCGCCAACACCATGTACTGGCAGGTCAGCCTCGCGCCGTCGCCCTCGGGCGTCCCCGACCGGCTGCTCACCTGCCGCAAGCGCAGGGGCCCGGGCAAGCCCGCGCTCTGGCGCGAACTCGACCGTCCCGAGCAGCAGCTGCTCGGCATCCAGTACGCGGGCCGGGTCCTCGACCCCCACCCCCTGGTCGTGCGGAACGCGGAGCACTGGCTCTGGGACGCGACCGGTGCCGTCGAGGGCGACGAGATCGACGGCCTGGTCGCGGGCGAGGCAGACCGCTACTTCCCGCGCACCACGCTCCCCGAGCACGACAACCGCATCCTGCTCGCGCACTCCCCCTACCAGGACAGCGACGGCGTGACGCGCCACCAGGAAACGTCCCTGTACCGCGCCCCGTCGGGCGCGCTCGTCTTCGCCTCCGGCACCTTCGCCTGGTCCCCGGCCCTGGACCGCCCCGGCCACGTGGACCCACGCATCCAGCGGGCGACCGCCAACCTCCTCGACCGCATCTGCAAGCGCGCCTGAGCCACTCGGACGCACCGCCCTCTCCCGGGCAACACATCCGCCCCCTCTGCACCCCCTCCGCAGCTGTTCGCACCCGGATACGGGACAATCGGAACAGCTCCTGGATCAACCTACGCGGAGGCAGCGTGTCCGGATTTGTAGAAAAGCCCGAGCCCGTGCAGGTTCCGGGGCTCACCCACCTGCACACGGGCAAGGTGCGCGACCTGTACCGGAACGAGGCGGGCGACCTCGTCATGGTCGCCAGCGACCGGCTGTCCGCGTACGACTGGGTGCTGCCCACCCAGATCCCGGACAAGGGCCGCGTCCTGACCCGGCTCTCGCTGTGGTGGTTCGACCAGCTCGCCGACCTCGTCCCGAACCACGTCCTGTCCACGGAGCTGCCCGCGGGCGCCCCGGCGGACTGGGCCGGCCGCACGACGATCTGCAAGTCGCTGCGGATGGTCCCGGTCGAGTGCGTCGCCCGCGGCTACCTGACAGGCTCCGGCCTGGTCGAGTACAACGCGTCGCGCACCGTCTGCGGTCTTGCCCTTCCCGAGGGACTCGTCGACGGCTCCGAGCTTCCCGCGCCGATCTTCACCCCGGCCACCAAGGCGGCCGTCGGCGATCACGACGAGAACGTGAGCTACGAGGAAGTGGCCCGCCAGGTCGGCGCAGAGACGGCCGCACAACTGCGCCGTACGACCCTGGACGTATACGGCCGGGCCCGTGACATCGCCCGCGAGCGCGGCATCATCCTCGCGGACACGAAGTTCGAGTTCGGCTTCGCACCCACCGCCGACGGCGGTGAGGAGCTGATCATCGCGGACGAGGTGCTCACCCCTGACTCGTCCCGCTTCTGGCCCGCCGCCTCCTGGGAGCCGGGCCGCGCCCAGCCCTCGTACGACAAGCAGTTCGTGCGCGACTGGCTGACCTCACCGGCCTCCGGCTGGGACCGCAAGAGCGAGCAGCCGCCGCCGGCGCTGCCCCAGGAGATCGTGGATGCGACCCGCGCCAAGTACCTGGAGGCGTACGAACTCCTCACCGGTACACCCTGGAACTAGCAACCAGCACCGCACACGAAGAAGCCCCCGGCCGAAAGGCCGGGGGCTTCTTGCTGAACCGAGCGGACGACCAGGTTCGAACTGGCGACCTCAACCTTGGCAAGGTTGCGCTCTACCAACTGAGCTACGTCCGCAAGCGCCGAAGCGCGAGAACTACTATACCCATCCCCGCTCGCGTGCGAGACGCACTGCGGCATGACGGTTCTCCGCTCCCAGCTTCGCGGCCGCCGCCGAGAGGTAGTTGCGCACCGTCCCCTGCGACAGGGAAGCCCGCTGCGCGATCTCGGCGACCGGCGCCCCGTCGGCCGCCAGTTCCAGCACCTCGGCCTCGCGCACGGTCAGCGGCGAGTCCCCGGCGGCGATGGCGTCGGCAGCCAACTCCGGGTCCACATAGCGGTTTCCGGCATGGACGGTGCGGATGATCCCTGCCAGCTGCCTGGCGCTGACGGTCTTCGGTACGAACGCCCGCACCCCCGCCGCGAGGGCTCGCTTGAGGTGCCCCGGGAGGCCATGACTCGTCACGATCATGGTTCGGCAGCCCGGGAGTTCGGCCCGTATCGATGTGGCGACGCTCACACCGTCCGCCCCTGGCATCTCCAGATCCAGCACCGCGACATCGGGGCGGTGGGCCCGGGCCATGGCGAGCGCCTCGGGGCCGGTGGCGGCCTCCGCCACCACCACCAGGTCGTCCTCCAGCCCGAGAAGAGCAGCGAGCGCGCCCCGGATCAGGTGCTCGTCGTCGGCGAGCAGTACCCGTACCGCGGTCATCGTCGTTCCTCCAGAAGGGCCGTACGCGATGCTTCACCGGCAGCCGAGTACGGGGCGTCAGCGGATCCGGCGCGGGCCAGCGGGATCCGCGCGCTGAGCCGGAACAGACCCTCCTCCGCCGGACCCGCCTCCAGCGCGCCGTCGAGCGCCCCGAGCCGTTCGCGCAGTCCGGCCAGCCCCGACCCGGTCCCTCCCGGAGCGGTGGCGGGCGCCCCGTCGTTCTCCACGTTCAGCACCACCTCGTCCGCCGTGACGTCGAGCCGGATCATGCAGTGGTCCGGATCGCCGTGCCTCAGCACATTGGTCGCGGCCTCGCGCACCACCCAGCCGAGCGCCGACTGGACGGGCCCGGGCAGCCCCGTGCCGCCGCCGCCCGTAACCGCGCATTCGATGCCGGCCGCCCGCAACACTCCTTGGGCCCCGGCCAGTTCCGTGGTCAGATCGGCCTCCCGGTAACCCCGTACGACATCGCGTACCTCCTGTTGCGAGGCACGGGCTATCCGCTGTACCTCGACCATCTGGTCCAGCGCCTCGGGCCTGCCGCGCTGCGCGAGCTCCACCGCCAGTTCGCTCTTCAGCGCGATCACCGCGAGATTGCGGCCCATCACGTCGTGCATGTCCCGGCCGAACCTCAGCCGTTCCTCCGCGACGGCGAGCCGGGCCTGTATGTCCCGGGCCTCCTCGGCCTGCCACATCACGCTCAGGCTCCAGGCGCTGGGCCGTACCGAGATCAGGACCAGCACACAGCCGAAGAGCGTGGTGGGTACGACACCGGCCAGGACTCCGCCCCGCACCCCGGCCGCGGCTAGGGCTCCAGTGGTCAGCGCGGCGAGGAGAAGCGACTCGATCACGAACGTGCGGACCGGAACCAGGAGCACCCGCGTGATCACGAACGCCATCGGCGCGTTCAGGCTCATGAGGAGCAGCCCAGGGCCCGCGACACCGTCCACCGCGGCCAGTGCCGCCAGCAGGGCCACGCCGAGCAGCAGCAGGGCCATGGGCGCGAGCATGCGCCGCCCGGGAAAGACGGAGATGCCGAGGTAGTGCTCGTACGACGACTGCACATTGCGGTTGCTCAGCAGGCACTGCGCAAGGCTCACCAGAAGGAGAAGCACGCCCAGTACCAGCGGGACCGGTTCATGACGGATGTCGGACTTGAAGGGTGCCAGTTGCCAGCACAGAGCGAAGATCCAGGGCATCGAGGAGATGGTCACCCGCGAATACAGGTCGATCCGCTCCAGCTTGCTGCGCTCCTGCCAGCTGCGGCGCCATCCCCGTACGTGCATCAACGCGCCACGACCTCTCTCACCGTCGGGGATCCCAGCGGAACCACCGTTGTACAGCAAACACCGCGAGTGCCGTCCAGACCAGTCCGGTAAGCGCTGCTCCGAGCAGGTCAGTGCCCTCGTTGACGCCCAGCCAACCCGACCGTACGAGCGTCATCACCCCGGTCAGCGGCAGGAACTCACAGGCTGACGCGAGCGGGTCGGGAAAGATCTCCAGCGGGACGAAGAGCCCCGAACCCATCATCGATATGAGGAACAGCGGCAACGTGGTGAGCTGTGCCGTCTGCACGGTGCGCGTCACTATGGAGGTGACCGCGGCCAGCAGCGTCAACAACAGCACGGCCAGCAGCAGCCCTGCGAGGAGCAGCTCGGGCCGCCGCGGTGCGGTGACGCCGAAGAAGACCGCACCGGTCACGATGATCAGTGCGGACTGTGCCAGAGCCAGAGCGGCCGACGGCAGCGCGGTCCCGGTCAGGATCTCGCCGTCGCTGACCTCGCCGGTACGCAGTCGCTTCAGCACCAGGTCCTCGCGCCGTGCCACATAGGCGGCCGCCATGTTCATGTAGACGGCCTGGATGAGCACGGTTCCGATGCCGCCGGTGAGCGCGGCTGCGGCGACCGTCAGCCCGGTGCCGCCGAGGTCCACCTGTCCGAGCGTCGACTTCATCGCCATGATCATGGCCGAGGGCACGAGCAGGGCGACGATGACGGCCGTCCGGTTGCGGGCGAGCAGGGTCATCTCGGCCCGGCCGAGGGCCATCAGCCGGCCTCGGGCCGTTGTCGTGGTGCGGGCCGTCGTGGCCGGCGCAGCGCTTGTTGCGATCGTCATGACACGGTCACCTCTTCGGTCTCCGCCGCGGATTTCGCGATATCGAGGAATGCCTCTTCGAGCGAGGCGGACCGGGCGTCGAGCCCGGTCAGGGGAACATCCGACTCCGCCGCCCAACGCAGCAGTTCGGTCAGTGACTCCTGGAGCTGATGGGTACGGATCTCGATCAGCCGGCCCTCGGCAGCGGCGCGCAGGCCAAGCGGCAGTTGTGCCGGCGCGACACCCTCGGGCAGCTCGAACCGGATCCGGGCCGGCCGCGCGGCCGTTACCTCGGCGGTGGTGCCCGTGGTCACGATCCGGCCCCGGTGCATGATCGCCAGCCGGTCGGCGAGGGACTCGGCCTCTTCCAGGTAGTGCGTGGTCAGCAGGACGGTGATGCCGTCCTCCTTGAGCCCCCTGACCAGCTCCCAGGTGTCGCGCCGTCCCTCGGCGTCGAGACCGGTGGTCGGTTCGTCGAGGAAGAGCACCTCGGGCCGGCCGAGCAGGGCCAGCGCCAGGTCCAGCCGTCGCCGCTCGCCGCCGGAGAGCTGCTTGACCCGGACCCCGGCGCGGTGGCCGAGCCCCACCAGTTCCAGCGCCTCGGCGGCCGGCCGGGCGCCGCTGGTGCAACCCGCCCACATCCGTACGGTCTCGGACGCGGTCAGGTCGGAGGGGAAGCCGCCCTCCTGCAGCATGACCCCGATCCGCGGCCTGACAGCGGCGCGATCGGCGTACGGGTCGTGGCCGAGCACCCGTATCGCGCCGCTGTCGGGACGGGCCAGGCCCTCGAGGAGTTCGACGGTGGACGTCTTGCCGGCGCCGTTCGTCCCGAGCAGGGCGAACAGTTCGCCACGTGCCACGGAGAAGGAGACGCCGCTGACGGCCTCGAAGCCGCCCGCGTAGCTGCGCCGGACACCGTCCACCTCGATCACACGGTTACGGGGAATTTCGTGGCTGGTCATGGACTCAAGGTTTCCGCCCGGACGGGTCCGGGAGCAGTGCGAGCTGTCATCGCTGCCCATGACAAACGTCATGCATCGCGACTCATGACAAACGTCATGGGCGAAGGGAGCCGGAGAGGGGAAAGTCATGACCAGGAAGCGAATACGACGAAGGCCCCGGTCGAAATCGACCAGGGCCTTCGATCAAGAGCGGACGACCAGGTTCGAACTGGCGACCTCAACCTTGGCAAGGTTGCGCTCTACCAACTGAGCTACGTCCGCATTGCAGCCACTCGGCTTTCACCGGTGGAGCGAGCACTACTCTACCTGATCCACTGGAGTGGTTGAGGAGAGCGATGCAGAGCGGGTGACAGGAATTGCACACTGCGCCTTCCCCCTGGAAGGGGGATGTTCTACTACTGAACTACACCCGCACGCTGCGTGAGGCTTGGCTTTGCGGCCTTGCCCTTCGGCGTGCTCCAGACTCTAGCCGACCTGCAGGGGTGTCGCGCAAGTCGGCTCCCGCGGGGTGTCGTCCGGGTGGCCGGTGACGGGCGGTCCGATGCCCTCCGGCCGGCCGGCCGTCACCGCCCCTCCGCTCAACTGGCTTCCTGGAACGCCTCGTAGACCTTCTTGGGGATCCGGCCCCGGGCCGGCACCTCCATCCGGTGCGAACGGGCCCAGGCGCGGACGGCCGCGGGATCGGGGGCGAGTGAGGTGTGCCGGTACGAGACGGGAACCTTGCCGTGCTTGGCCGCGTTTGTCTGCTTGCGGCCGGCCGCCATGTACGGCGCGAGGGCCTTGCGCAGTTTCTTCGCATTGGACGGGTTGAGGTCGATCTCGTACGTCTTCCCGTCCAGGGCGAAGGTGACCGTTTCCGCCGCTGCTCCCCCGTCGATGTCGTCGGAGAGCGTGACCACTACGCGCTGAGCCACGGATATCGGTCCTTTCCTACGGCAGCCGCGCCTGACATGCGCGGATGCCGGCCTTCCGGCTGTGAGCGCGGATGCTGGCCGACCGGTGCCGGCCGTTTAGGGGCAATGGTGCTTTCCCCGGTAATCATTTGTACAGCGACGGGCACCGCATTGTGAAGCCCGCCCAATTACCTGCGCGTGTCAACCTGCTTTGTGTGCTGCTGGTGAGGTTTTTTTTGCAGGATTTTTCGCCCCTGTTGTCGCGACCGATATCTCGACGTGATCTGGGCCGCTAGATATCTACCCGCGTAGAATTTCTGGCCAGGTAGGCTGAGTGGACCCGCGGGGGTCTGGGGAACCCCCCGGAGAAACAGCCGCACCACACCACCACACCGGGAGTGCCAGTGGCACGCGTCGTAGTCGACGTCATGCTCAAGCCCGAGATTCTCGACCCGCAGGGACAGGCTGTGCAGCGTGCGCTGCCCCGTCTCGGCTTCGAGGGAATCGCGGACGTACGTCAGGGAAAGCGTTTCGAGCTGGAGATCGAGGGGCCGGTCGATGAGGCCGCCCTCACCCGTATTCACGAGATGGCCGAGACGTTCCTCGCCAACACTGTGATCGAGGACTTCACCGTGAAGGTGGAGAAGGCCGAGGAGTCGAAGTGACTGCTCGTATCGGAGTCGTCACCTTTCCGGGCACGCTCGACGACCAGGACAGCCTTCGGGCCGTACGGGTCGCCGGTGCCGAACCCGTATCGCTGTGGCACCGCGACAAGGACCTGCACCAGGTCGACGCGGTCATCCTCGCGGGCGGTTTCTCCTACGGCGACTATCTGCGGGCCGGAGCCATCTCCCGCTTCTCGCCGGTCATGGAGACGGTGATCGAGCAGGCGAAGGCGGGCATGCCGGTTCTCGGTATCTGCAACGGCTTCCAGATCCTGACCGAGGCGCACCTGCTGCCCGGCGCGATGCTGCGCAACAACCACCTGCACTTCATCTGCCGCGACCAGAAGCTCCGCGTCGAGAACGCGGGTACCTCCTGGACCTCGGACTACTCCGCAGGCCAGGAAATCTCCGTACCGCTCAAGAACATGGACGGCCGCTACACAGCCGACGAGCACACGCTCGACGAGCTGGAGGCCGAGGGCCGCGTCGCGTTCCGCTACGTGGACGTCAACCCCAACGGCTCGCTGCGCGACATCGCCGGCATCACCAACGCCGCGGGCAATGTCGTCGGCCTGATGCCGCACCCGGAGCACGCCGTGGAGCCGCTGATCGGGTCCGGTGGTACCGACGGCCTCGGTTTCTTCACCTCGATCATCAAGAAGCTGGTCAACGCATGAGCCTGGACACGGTCAAGCACGCGGCCGAAACCCCGGATGTGGAGCAGCCCTGGAAGGAGCTCGGCCTCAAGGAGGACGAGTACGCCCGGGTCCGCGAGATCCTGGGCCGCCGCCCCACCGGCGCTGAGCTCGCCATGTACTCCGTGATGTGGTCCGAGCACTGCTCCTACAAGAGCAGCAAGGTCCACCTCAAGCAGTTCGGCGAGAAGGTCCCGGAGAACGACGCGATGCTCGTCGGCATCGGCGAGAACGCCGGTGTGGTCGACGTCGGCCAGGGTTACGCGGTCACCTTCAAGGTCGAGTCGCACAACCACCCCTCGTACATCGAGCCCTACCAGGGCGCGGCCACCGGCGTCGGCGGCATCGTCCGCGACATCCTCGCGATGGGCGCCCGCCCGGTCGCGGTCGTCGACCCGCTGCGCTTCGGCGCGGCCGACCACCCCGACACCAAGCGCGTGCTCCCGGGCGTCGTCGCGGGTATCGGCGGCTACGGCAACTGCCTGGGCCTGCCGAACATCGGCGGCGAGGTCGTTTTCGACGCCTGCTACCAGGGCAACCCGCTCGTCAACGCCGGCTGCATCGGCGTGATGAAGCACGAGGACATCCACCTCGCGCAGGCCTCCGGCCCCGGCAACAAGGTGATCCTCTACGGTGCCCGCACCGGCGGCGACGGCATCGGCGGCGTCTCGGTGCTGGCCTCGGAGACCTTCGACTCGACCGGTCCGGCCAAGCGCCCGGCCGTCCAGGTCGGCGACCCGTTCCAGGAGAAGCTCCTCATCGAGTGCACCCTGGAGATCTTCAAGGAGAAGCTCGTCGCGGGCATCCAGGACCTCGGCGGCGCCGGGCTCTCCTGTGCCACCTCCGAGCTGGCCTCGGCCGGTTCCGGCGGGATGCGCGTCGAGCTGGACACCGTGCCGCTGCGCGACTCCTCGCTCTCGCCCGAGGAAATCCTCATGAGCGAGTCGCAGGAGCGCATGTGCGCGATCGTCGAGCCGCAGCACGTGGACCGGTTCCTGGAGATCTGCGAGAAGTGGGACGTCATCGCCACCGTCATCGGTGAGGTGACCGAGGGCTCGCAGCTGGAGATCTTCTGGCACGGCGAGCAGATCGTGGACGTGCCGCCGCGGTCCGTCGCCCACGAGGGCCCGACCTACCACCGCCCGTTCGCCCGCCCTTCCTGGCAGGACGCGCTGCAGGCCGACGACGCCGGCAAGCTGGCTCGTCCGGCCAACGGCGCCGAGCTGCGCGAGCAGGTGCTGGCGCTGGTCTCCTCGCCCAACCAGGCGTCGAAGTCCTGGATCACGGACCAGTACGACCGGTTCGTGCAGGGCAACACCGTGCTCGCGATGCCCGAGGACGCCGGCATGGTCCGCATCGACGAGGAATCCAACCTCGGCGTGGCCATGGCGACCGACGGCAACGGCCGGTACGCGAAGCTCGACCCCTACACCGGTGCGCAGCTCGCCCTGGCGGAGTCGTACCGCAACGTCGCCGCCTCCGGCGCCAAGCCGCTCGCCATCTCGGACTGCCTGAACTTCGGTTCGCCCGAGGACCCGGACGTCATGTGGCAGTTCGCCGAGGCCACGCGTGGTCTGGCGGACGGCTGCCTGGAGCTGGGGACCCCGGTCACCGGCGGAAATGTGTCGCTGTACAACCAGACCGGTGACACGGCGATCCACCCGACGCCGGTCGTGGCCGTGCTCGGTGTGATCGACGACGTCACGCGGCGTACGCCGGTCGCCTTCAAGAAAGAGGGCCAGCTCCTCTACCTGCTCGGTGACACGCACGAGGAGTTCGGCGGCTCGGCCTGGTCCGAGGTCGTCCACAACCACCTCGGCGGCATGCCGCCCAAGGTCGACCTGGGCCGCGAGAAGCTGCTCGGCGAGATCCTGATCTCGGCGTCCCGCGACGGCATGATCGACGCGGCGCACGACCTGTCCGACGGAGGCCTGATCCAGGCGGTCACCGAGTCCTGCCTGCGGGGCGGGAAGGGTGCCCGGCTGGTCGTGCCGGACGGACTGGACGCGTTCACGTTCCTGTTCTCCGAGTCGGCGGGACGCGCGATCGTCTCGATCCCGCGCAGCGAGGAGCTCCGCTTCAACGACATGTGCGGGGCGCGGGGTCTGCCCGTGGCCCGGATCGGTGTCGTGGACGGCGAGGACATCGAGATCCAGGGCGAGTTCAGCATCCCGTTGAGCGAGCTGCGTACGGCGCACGAGGGGACGATCCCCGCGCTGCTCGCGTAGCTCGGCGGAAGCATCCGTCACCTCTCGCGCAAGCCCCCGCCCGGTTCGACCGGGCGGGGGCTTCCGCGTGCTGGGGCGGTTCGGGCGGGAGCGGTTTCCGCGTGCGGGTTTCACCCAGACTCTTGACGGGAATTACGTAATTACGTAATCATTGATCAATGGAACTGGAGCAGCGGGTCTCGGAGCTGGAGCGGCGGCTTGAGGCCCTCGTGGGCGAACACTCTGCCCCTGACACCAAGGACACCACGCGTCCGGCCCGGGCGGATTTCTGGGCACTGGAGGGGCTGAAGCGGCAGCTCGTAGGGATGGAGGCGCATGAGGGTGGGGTGCTGTACGCGGGGGCGGTACGGCTGCCGACGGGCGAGCGGTATGAGTGGCAGTACGGCGCGCTGACGGAGCGGCTGCTGGATCACGTGGGAGACGCCCACGAGGCGGACGAGGCGGAGTGTGCGGAGGAGGGGCAGGTGTCTGCGGGTGCCGACTGGGCGGATACCGCCGAGGCACTCGCCGCTCTCGGTCACCCGGTGCGATTGCGGCTGCTCCGGGAGATCCTGGGCGGTCGGCGCACGGCCGCGGAGCTCGCCGCGCTCGACGAGACCGGCACGACGGGGCAGATCTACCACCATCTGCGTCAGCTGACCGGCGCGGGCTGGCTGCACACGAAGGGGCGGGGGAGGTACGAGGTTCCTGGCGCCCGCGTGGTGCCGCTGCTGGTGGTCCTCACGGCTGCGAAGCCCTGAGTCGCGCATACGGCGAATCCGAGGAACGTCGCGCACACACCGAATCCGGGAAACGACGACGACGAGCACGAACCGAGAAACGAACCGAGAAGCGAACCAACGACCAGACCGACGACCAGACCGACGACCAGGGGGAAGTCATGTCTGTCCGTAAAGCCGTCATGGTGCTGTACCGGGTCTGCTGGATCACCTTCTTCGCGATGGTGGTGCTCAGCCTCTTCGCGCACCCGCCGTTTCCGTACTGGTTGACCTGGGTGCCCGCGGCTGCCGCGATCGCGCTCGTCCTGGCGGCGGGCCGGAAGGCCCGCTCGGCGGCCGCAGACCCACGGCCCGTCGTGGAGGTGGAGCCGCCGGTGTCCGGGCGATGGACCGCGTTGAACAGCCCGGCGGACAAAGTGCCCAGCCACGGGATACACGGTTACGGGCAGACGTACGCGATCGACATCGTGGCCGAACCCGAACCCGAACCCGAACCCGAACACGAACACGAGGGCGCCCCGTCCCGTCCGAAGTTCCGCCGTCTGTGGCCCATAGCCCGCCGCAATCACCACTTCCCGGCCTTCGGGGCCCCGTTGCTCGCGGTGGCGGACGGCACGGTGGTGTACGCCGCGGACGGCAGGCGGGACCATCTCAGCCGCAACTCCCTGCCGGCGCTGGTCTACCTGATGCTGATCGAGGCATCGGTGCGGGATGTACTCGGTCCGGGCAGCATCGTGGGGAACCACCTTGTGCTCGACCTGGGTGACGGTACGTATGCCATGTACGCGCACCTGCGGCGAGGCTCACTCCGGGTGCGTGTGGGGGAGGCCGTCCAGGCGGGGCGGCAGTTGGCCGAGTGCGGCAACTCGGGGAACTCCACTGAACCCCATGTGCATTTCCAGCTGATGGACGATCCGGACCTGGACGTGGCGATCGGAGTCCCCTTCACCTGGCGGGGGATAGGCGTGCCAGCCAACGGTGAGACGTTCACGGCAGGGGGCGCGGTGGACGGGCGTCCCGTTCCGGACTCGGACAAGGCTCAGGTCTTCTGAGTCCGGGCGGCCCCGGGCAGTCGGGTGGTGAGAATCAGGGCCAGGACCATCACGGCGGTGGCGCAGGCGAAGACCACGTCGGTGGAGGAGGTGAATGCGGTCACGGCCTGTCGGCGCGCGGCACCGGTGAGCCGCCCGATGCCGCTGGTCGTTCCACCCGGTCCGCGGGCCGCATACACCCTGCTGAGGACGGTTCCGAGAACGGCAGCGCCGAGAGCGGTGCCAAGTGTCTGGAAGAAGCGGACGCCGGTCGTCGCGACGCCTAGTTGACGCGGCGGGGCGGTGTCCTGGATCAGCTGGATGAGCTGCCCGATGAGCTGGCCGAAGCCGATCCCCATCAGCAGCATCGCCGCCCGCACCGTCCACAGGCCGGTGTCCGGTGTCAGGGTGGTCAGCAGGGCGAGGGCGGCCGACGCGAAGACCGTGCCGCTGACGACGAAGGTCTTCTGTGACCAGCCCGTCGCGACGAGGCGCCCCGAGGCGAGGCCGACGACTGCCATGCCGACCGCCATGGGGACCAGGAAGAGGCCGGCCGAGGTCGCGGCGACTCCGCGTACGACCTGCAGATACACCATGACGTAGACGATGGACCCCATCATCGCGGCGCCGACCAGCCCTTGGATGGCGAAGCCGTACCGGATGGACCGGTTGGCGAACAGGGAGAGCGGGAGGATCGGTTCGGCAGCCGTGGCCTGGCGGCGGAGGAAGAGGCCGAAGGTGGCGACCACGGTGGCCAGCAGGCCGATGATGAGCGGAGAGGACCAGGCATGGCCCTGGCCGCCCCACTCGGCGACCAGGAGCAGGGAGGCGGAGAAGGCGGCGGCGAGACCCGCGCCGAGGAAGTCGATCCTGTGGCGGGTGGTGGTGGCCGGGAGCCTCAGTACGGTGACGGCGGCGGCCAGGACCGCGATGCCGACCGGCAGGTTGACGTAGAAGATCCACCGCCACCCGGCATGGTCGGCGAGAGTTCCGCCCAGCCACGGACCGAGCGCCATGCCCGCACCGGCGATGACCCCGCCGAGGTTGCCGCCCTTCTCGCCGCCGACGGTGCGGTCGCTGCTCCCTCCACTTCCGTCGCCTTCCTCGGCGGCCCCCTGCTTCCCGAGCTGGTGCAGGACGACCATGGTGACGCTCATCAGACCTCCGCCACCGATGCCCTGAAGGGCGCGTGCGGCGATCAGTTCACCCATGGACCGTGCCGCACCGCACAGCGCCGATCCGGCCAGGAAGGTGGACAGTGCCCCGATGAAGATGTTCTTCGAGCCGAGTGAGTCGCAGAGTTTTCCGTACAGCGGGAGCGCGGCGGTCGCGGCGAGCTGGTACGCGGCGATCAGCCACGGGATCCGGTCGACGCCATGGGCCGGATCGAGGTCGCGGACGATGGGCACGGTTGCCGAGGACACGATGTTCGAGTCGAGCACCGCCAGCAGGATCGTGATGATGCAGAGCGCGACGCCGACGGTGTGCCTTCGGTGGCGGTTGGGCTGCGGGGAGCGGTGGGGAGTGTCTGGGGGTGCGGTCGTGGCCGCGGTCGGGAGGCCGGCTTCGGTCGTGACCGCGGTCGGAAGGCTGGCTTCGGACGTCGTTCGGGGTGGGGTTTCGGGCATGGCAAGGCTCCCGTTCGGGTGGCGTCGTGCCGCGGTGGTCGCACCACCCTCCCATAAATATAGACCTAGTCAAGATTTAAGCCGAGATCAAATTTCATCCTGGTACAGTGATGCCATGATCGAGGGGATGAGCCTGCGAGAGCGCAAGAAGATCCAGACACGTAGCCGTCTGTTGGCCGAGGCCACGAGGCTCTTCACCGAGCGCGGGTTCGATCAGGTCTCGGTTGCGGAAGTCGCCGAAGCAGCCGACGTGTCGAAGATGACTGTCTTCAACTACTTCGACAGCAAGGAAGACCTGGTTCTCGCTCCCATGGAGGAGCACATCGGCGATGTCGCACAGGTGGTCGGGGACCGGGCCCTTGGCGAGTCCGCAGTGGCCGGCATGCGCCGCCAGTTCCTGGCTGCCATCGAGCGCCGGGATCCCGCGGTGGGGATGAGCGATTCACCGGTGGCGCTCGGACTCCTACGGCTGATCCAGCAGACGCCGGCCCTGCTCACCCGGGCCCACGCCTTCTTCGCCCGCACCGACGAGCTGCTCATCGACGTTCTGGTCGAGGACGGTGAGGACCCGGCTGTCGCGCGCATCGTGGCAGCCCAGCTGATCGGCACGCGCAACACCCTGATCACCGAGAACCACCGGCGGCTGCTGGCCGGCGAATCCGCCGAGGCCATCGCATCGGATGCCGTCGCTCTCGCCGAGCGAGCGTTCGACCTGCTCGAGAAGGGCCTGGGCGACTTCGCGACCCGGGCCTGACCCGTGGGCCCACGGTGATTCCGGTGCCGGCCCCTGATGCTGGGCCGGCACCGTTCCGGTGGGACGCCGTGCCCTGCATGCTGTGCCCTGGTGCTGTGCCTGCCGTGCGTGCCCTGCGTGCAGTGCCCTGGTGCTGTGCCTGCCGTGCGTGCCCTGCGTGCAGTGCCGTGCAGGGGACGGCGCCGTTGCTGGCGCTGTGGGTTCGGGCACTGCCGTACGCCGTAGGCTCCCGTCCATGCCGCCGTCCCAGAAGCGCGCCCGCCGCTACGACCCGGTCAGGACCCGCACCGCGGTCCTGGCGCAGTTCTCCCATGTCCGGGCTGCCGTAAGCACCCTGACACCGCAGCAACTGGACGGCCCGAGCGGGCTCGGTGAGTGGTCGGTGCGTGAGCTCGCCGTCCACCTCACCATGGCGCTCTCGCACGCCAGCAGGAACCTGGAGCTGCCCGAGCCCGTCCTCGCCAAGCCCGAGGTGAGTTTGCTGGAGTGGCCGTTCTCGACAGCCGGACGGGCCGGCCGGATCGCCGACGACACCGTTGCGCTCGCCGCCGGCCACCCCGATGTGGACGCGCTGTACGGAGAGGTGGCCGACCGCTTCGAGGCGCTGGTGCCAGGCGTCCCCGAGGACCGGTTGCTTGCCACACGGGTCGGCGCCATGCGGCTCGGGGACTTCCTGGTCACCCGGACCGTAGAACTCGTCGTGCACACGTACGACCTCAACGAGGCGACGGGGCTGGGCATCCCGTACGACCGCCAGGCGCTCGCAGCCTGCACCCGGTTGCTCGCCGACGCTCTGGCGGAGAAGGCGCCGGGTGGCTCGGTCGAGGTGCGGATCCCGCCGTTCGCGGTCGTCCAGTGCGTCCAGGGGCCCCGGCACACCCGCGGCACACCGCCCAACGTCGTCGAGACCGACGCGCTCACCTGGATCAGGCTGGCCACCGGACGTACGGACTGGGCGCGCGAGCTCGACGCGGCCAAGGTCAGCGCCAGTGGGGAGCGGGCGGACCTTGCCGCGTTGCTGCCCCTGATGGGGTGACGGGCCGCCGGCGGATCACGACGCCGGTGGGCCGTCACCCCCATCAGGGGCAGGGTGGCAGCAGAGGGTCAGGAGGCCTTCGGATACGGCAACAGGCCGGCATCCGTCCGCTCCCAGGCCGCCCGCAGTTCGGCGAGCAGCTCCGGTTCGGCGGCGGCCCGGTCGGCCTGCTCCCGCTGGTCGTGCGCCAGGTTGAAGAGCTGGTCGGCCCCGCCCTTGCCCCGGTAGTACTTCCAGTCGCCGCGCCGCAGCGCACGCTCCCCGCGAACCCGCCAGAAGAGGTCCCGTTCCTTCGGCTGCTCGGCACGCAGCAGGTACCCGGCCAGGCTGATGCCGTCCAGCGGGTGGGCCGGGTCCGGCCGGGCCCCGCCGAGCTCCAGCAGCGTCGCCGTCCAGTCGGGCGAGAACAGTGGCAGGTCGCTCACCTGGCGGGGGGCGATCCTGGCCGGCCAGCGCAGCACGGCCGGGACCCGTATGCCTCCCTCCTGGAGGGAGCTCTTGTTGCCGGAGAGCGGCCACTGGTACGAGAAGCGTTCGCCGCCGTTGTCGCTGGCGAAGAACACCAGGGTGTCCTCCTCCTGACCGGAGCGCTTCAACGCCTTCAGCACCTCGCCGACCGACCGGTCCAGGTCCTCGACCATCTCCTTGTACTTGGCGAGCGAACCCCCGTCGGCGTGGAACAGCCCCCCGAGGCCGCCCTCCTTGATCTTCCGTACGATCTCGGCGCTCTCGGCCGTGTCGCCCTCGGCGATCCAGGGCCAGTGCGGGGTGGTGAAGTTGAGGTTCAGCAGCCATGGCTTGTCGTGGTCGCGCTGTACGTACTCGCTCGCCCGCTCGGTGAGGACGCGGGTGTAGTACCGCAGGTCCTTGTACTCGGCATCACCCTCGTACAGGTCGTACTCGCCGCCGAGACCGAGCTTCGAGTAGTACTCCAGGGCGCCGCCGAAGTTGCCGAAGAACTCGTCCCAGCCGGACTTGGTGGGGCTGTAGTCCGGCAGATAGCCGCAGTGCCACTTGCCGATCAGCGCGGTCGCGTACCCGGCACCGCGCAGAAGCGATGCGAGGGTCGGGTGGGTGGGGTCGAGACCGACCGACCGGTCTGCGATGGGTTCGGCCAGGCCGCCCTTCGTACGCCCGGGGTAGCGGCCGGTGTACAGGCTGAACCGGGTCGGTGAGCAGGTGGCGGACCCGGCGTAGGCGTCGGTGAACCGCACGCCCTGCCGGCCGAGCCGGTCCAGGTTCGGGGTACGGATGTCCGGCGATCCGTAGGAGGAGAGATCGGCCCAGCCGAGGTCGTCCCCGAGGATGAAGAGGATGTTGGGCCGCCGGGAGTGCCGGCCCCGGGCCGCACGGAAGGGCTGCTCGTCTGCCGTTTCGGCCGAGGCGCTGGTGGCGGCGGGCAGTCCCACCGCGGCGGCAGCTGCTGTGGCGCCGACGGCGGTCCCGAAGGCGCGCCGCGTCAGAGGATTGCTGCTGGAACCGTTGTTCGGGTCACGTGTGGTCATGGCTGCTCCAGGGGCAGGACAGGGCTCCGCCGCACAGGGGCGCTTTCGGACCGGCCGGACAGTGACGGACGTCCGAGAAACGCAACGGGCACGAGGGAGGCGAGGAGGCGAGGAGGCGCGGAGGCGGGGGCTCAGCGGCTATGTGCGATGCAGGCGACGTCACGCGTACGTGATGCAGGCGACGTAACGGTTACGTGCGATGCAGGCGGCACAACAGGTGCGCGCGATGCGCGGGGCACCAGGGGTGCAGTGGACGCGAGGGAACCGCAGCGTCACGGAGCGGCCGGGGCGTCGCGTCGAGCGACGGAACCAGGCAGCTTCAGGGAAGGCCGAGGCAGAGAGGGAGGGGGATGGAGAGGGGGAGCAGCGGAACCCTCGCGTGCGCCGAAGGACTCAGGCGCGGCGACAGATGGCGCTCGAGACACGTCCCAGATCGACGTGACGGCGCTCCACGAGCGTGACCGTGTGATCACCGAGGGGCTGCATGGGGCAGGAGCCTGCCAATGAGACATGCGCCTGTCAACGCCGGTCTCGCGCTTCGGACGCTCCCGCGGCGAGACCCGGGCGTCACAAGAAGTGCATACCGGTCCTCGCGCCCCGCACCCGGTGTGAGGCTCACCACGAAACGAGCGTTCGGCCACCCCGCCCGATGGTGTGACGAGCTACCTCACGGAGTGCCACGGGCGGGCCCGGGTGCAGGGAGCCACCGCGGCCGGAACTTGTCGGTAACCCACCGGCGATCCGGGCGACGACTGCCCCGAGGCGGCTGTGGGCGGTCGTTCGCCGCCGGGCGGTGATCACTCCGAGTCACCGTTCGATGCGGTTGGGGAGGTGGGTGCGGGGGTGCTTCTTCCGCGGTCCGGCGGGGCTTCCCCAATTCGGACCAGTGGTCGATCTCCCCTACACTCGGTGGCGTGCCTCGTGGTGATGGACGACTCAACCACGACCTGCTCCCCGGAGAGAAAGGCCCCCAGGACGCTTGCGGCGTCTTCGGTGTCTGGGCTCCGGGCGAAGAGGTCGCCAAGCTCACCTATTTCGGACTGTATGCCCTGCAGCACCGTGGACAGGAGTCCGCGGGTATCGCAGTGAGCAACGGGTCCCAGATCCTGGTCTTCAAGGACATGGGACTGGTCTCGCAGGTCTTCGACGAAACTTCTCTGGGATCGCTCCAGGGCCATATCGCGGTCGGTCATGCCCGCTACTCCACCACCGGCGCCTCGGTGTGGGAGAACGCGCAGCCGACGTTCCGTGCGACCGCGCACGGCTCGATCGCCCTGGGTCACAACGGCAACCTGGTCAACACGGCCCAGCTCGCGGAGATGGTCGCCGACCTTCCGCGCAAGGACGGCCGCGCCACCCAGGTCGCGGCGACCAACGACACCGACCTGGTGACCGCGCTGCTCGCCGGCCAGACCGACGACGACGGCAAGCCGCTCACCATCGAGGAGGCCGCCGCGAAGGTGCTCCCCGAGGTGAAGGGTGCCTTCTCCCTCGTCTTCATGGATGAGCACACCCTCTACGCGGCCCGTGACCCGCAGGGCATCCGTCCGCTGGTCCTCGGCCGGCTGGAGCGCGGCTGGGTGGTGGCCTCCGAGTCCGCCGCCCTCGACATCTGCGGCGCCAGCTTCGTCCGTGAGATCGAGCCGGGCGAGCTCATCGCCATCGACGAGAACGGCCTGCGCACCTCGCGATTCGCGGAAGCGAAGCCCAAGGGCTGTGTCTTCGAGTACGTCTACCTGGCCCGCCCCGACACCGATATCGCCGGGCGCAACGTCTACCTCTCCCGGGTGGAGATGGGCCGCAGGCTGGCTGCCGAAGCCCCGGTGGATGCCGATCTGGTCATAGCGACCCCGGAATCCGGCACCCCTGCGGCCGTCGGGTACGCCGAAGCCAGCGGAATCCCGTTCGGCGTCGGACTCGTCAAGAACGCCTACGTCGGCCGGACCTTCATCCAGCCGTCCCAGACCATCCGGCAGCTCGGCATCCGCCTCAAGCTGAACCCGCTCAAGGAAGTCATCAAGGGCAAGCGACTGGTGGTCGTGGACGACTCGATCGTCCGCGGCAACACCCAGCGCGCACTCGTCCGGATGCTCCGCGAGGCCGGCGCCGCCGAGATCCACATCCGGATCTCCTCCCCGCCGGTGAAGTGGCCCTGCTTCTTCGGCATCGACTTCGCCACCCGCGCCGAGCTGATCGCCAACGGCATGTCCGTCGACGAGATCGCCACCTCGATGGGGGCCGACTCGCTCTCGTACATCTCGATCGACGCGATGATCGAGGCGACGACGATCGACAAGCCGAATCTGTGCCGCGCCTGCTTCGACGGCGAGTACCCGATGGAGCTTCCGGACCCGGAGCTGCTCGGCAAGCAGCTGCTGGAGACCGAGCTGGCGGCAGGCCCTGCGGCGACCGCCGCGGCCGACGCGCTGCGCCGTCCGTGACCCGGACCGTTCGCCGGCCTTTCCACCAGCCCCGTATTTCCACACGAAAGATCCCAGGCAATGTCTGAGACAACAGGTGCTTCCTACGCGGCAGCGGGCGTCGACATCGAGGCCGGCGACCGCGCCGTAGAGCTGATGAAGCAGTGGGTGAAGAAGACGCAGCGCCCCGAGGTCGCAGGACTCGGCGGACTCGGCGGCTTCGCCGGACTCTTCGACGCCTCCGCGCTCAAGCGCTACGAGCGACCGCTGCTCGCCTCCGCCACGGACGGCGTCGGTACGAAGGTCGACCTCGCCCGCCAGATGGGCGTGTACGACACCATCGGCCACGACCTCGTCGGCATGGTCGTGGACGACCTCGTCGTCTGCGGTGCCGAGCCGCTCTTCATGACCGACTACATCTGTGTCGGCAAGGTGCATCCCGAGCGTGTCGCGGCCATCGTGAAGGGCATCGCCGAAGGCTGTGTGCTGGCCGGCTGCGCCCTGGTCGGCGGCGAGACCGCCGAGCACCCCGGCCTGCTGGGCCCGGACGACTTCGATGTCGCCGGCGCCGGTACGGGCGTGGTCGAGGCCGACCGCCTGCTGGGCCCGGACCGCATCCGCAAGGGCGACGCCGTCATCGCGATGGCATCGTCCGGCCTTCACTCCAACGGGTACTCGCTCGTCCGCCACGTCGTCTTCGACCGGGCCGGCTGGGCGCTGGACCGCGAGGTCGAGGAGTTCGGCCGGACGCTCGGCGAGGAGCTCCTGGAGCCGACCCGGATCTACTCCCTGGACTGCCTGGCGCTGACCCGTACGACCGAGGTGCACGGCTTCAGTCACGTCACCGGCGGCGGTCTGGCCAACAACCTCGCCCGGGTCGTCCCCGACAGCCTGCACGCGACGGTGGACCGTTCCACCTGGACGCCCGGCGCGGTCTTCGACCTCGTCGGCAAGGCCGGTCAGGTCGAGCAACTGGAGCTGGAGAAGACGCTCAACATGGGCGTCGGCATGATCGCGATCGTCCCCGCCGAATCGGTGGACGCGGCGCTGACGACGCTGGCCAACCGCGGTGTCGACTCCTGGGTCGCGGGCGAGATCACCGACCGCGGTGCGCACGCGACCGGTGCGGAGCTCGTGGGCGGGTACGCGCGCTGAGTACGGGCGCGCAGGGTGCCCTCAGGTGGCGGACGGGCCGCGAAGGCCCGTCCGGACGCCATGGGCACGACGCCATGGACATGAAGGCCGGCCGAGGGCCAGGTGGCCGACGGTGGCGCAGTACGGAGCCACGCTCCGGACCGGGACAGCACAGAACCCGGTCCGGGACATGCCCGGACCGGGTTGATGTGTCAGCGCGAGGTCAAGCGCCGCGGCGCTGTGACGACGGACCGGACTGGTCGTCCTCGTCCGCGTCCTCGTCGTTGTTGTACTGATCCGCGTACTGTGCGTACGGGTCATCTTCCTCGTCGTCGTCCTCGAACGGCTCGGCGTTCGGTGGTTGACTCGAAGGTGATGCGCCCAGCTCATTGGCCAGACGCGACAGGTCAGTCCCGCCGCTGCTGTACTTCAGCTGACGGGCGACCTTGGTCTGCTTGGCCTTTGCCCGGCCGCGCCCCATGGCTCGACCCCCTCGGTGACGGGGCTCGACGGCCCCAGAGTCTTGACACGCGTTCATGTTTCAGGACGGACTCTCGACAGAGAGGCCGTGCCTGTAGTGCTTTAACGGTACCTGCTTCCGCGGCCATACGGTACGCCGCCCGCATCACGTGCCCCGGAAGAGGACCCGCGAAGAGCTTGTCCTCGCTGGTCAACTGCGATTTTAACCTCTTATTGGCACGCGACCCGCCGACCGGCGTGAGTCTTGTCTCGCCGGTCGGCGGGTCGGCAGGCCATGCGCGGGGGTGACGCCCTGTAGGGCTCCCGGTGCGGTCAGCTACGGCGGGCGTCCGCCATCCGCTGCTCGGCGATCCGGTCGGCGGCCGCGGCCGGCGGGATACCGTCGGCCTTCGCACGCGCAAAGATACCCAGGGTGGTGTCGAAGATCTTCGAGGCCTTCGCCCTGCACCGGTCGAAGTCGAAGCCGTGCAGTTCGTCCGCGACCTGGATGACACCGCCCGCGTTCACCACGTAGTCGGGTGCGTACAGGATCGACCGGTCCGCCAGGTCCTTCTCGACACCCGGGTGCGCGAGCTGGTTGTTGGCCGCGCCGCACACCACCGAGGCGGTGAGCACCGGAACGGTGTCGTCGTCGAGAGCGCCGCCGAGCGCACACGGCGCGTAGATGTCCAGACCCTCGGTACGGACCAGCGCCGCGGTGTCCGCCGCGACGGCGACCTCGGGGTGCTTCTCGGTGATCCGGCGCACGGACTCTTCCCGCACATCCGTGATCACGACCTCGGCGCCGTCCGACAGCAGGTGCTCGACGAGGTGGTGACCCACCTTGCCGACACCCGCGACCCCCACTTTCCGGCCACGCAGCGTCGGGTCGCCCCAGAGGTGCTGGGCCGAGGCCCGCATGCCCTGGAAGACGCCGAACGCGGTGAGTACGGAGGAGTCGCCGGCGCCGCCGTTCTCGGGGGAGCGGCCGGTGGTCCAGCGGCACTCGCGGGCCACGACGTCCATGTCGGCGACGTAGGTGCCGACATCGCAGGCCGTCACGTAGCGCCCGCCGAGCGAGGCCACGAAGCGGCCGTAGGCCAGCAGGAGTTCCTCGGTCTTGATCTGCTCCGGGTCTCCGATGATGACGGCCTTGCCGCCGCCGTGGTCGAGACCGGCCATGGCGTTCTTGTACGACATGCCGCGCGCCAGGTTCAGCGCGTCCGCGACGGCCTCCTGCTCGGAGGCGTACGGGTAGAAGCGGGTGCCGCCCAGGGCCGGGCCCAGAGCGGTGGAGTGGAGGGCGATGACGGCCTTGAGGCCGCTGGCGCGGTCCTGGCAGAGCACGACTTGTTCGTGTCCACCCTGATCCGAGTGGAACAGGGTGTGCAGTACGTCGACAGGCGCGCCGGTCACATCGGTCACTGTGGTGACTCCCAAGTACGAAGCGGCGGGGAGACCCTCCTGAAGGTGGGGAGGGCCCGGAAGGGCCGGCTCGGCCGGTCCGTCCGGGCAAGAGCGTAAGTCCTCGGCGGGCGCAGATCTGGTCCAGTGCCGAGGATCACCCCCTACAGGAGTACGGGCGTGACACGATCGCTGCATGTCGGTGGTGTCTTCAGTGCTCGTCCCTTACGCGTCCTACCTCCGGGTGTACGAGCCACTGGCGGCCTTCCCCGAAGCGGAACGTGCTCACTGGGCCCGCTATGCGGGCCGCGACCGGATCCCCACGGCCCAGGACGAACTGCGCCGTTCCCTGGCCGACTTGGCGGCTACCCCGCCGGTCGGCGTGCCGGCGCACGAGAGCGCCGACGCGTTCGTCGCCGAGGTGGACGGGGTGGTGTGCGTCTGCCCGTGGCGGACCCGGCTGCGCGGGTGGCTGGCGCTGGACGGGCTGACGGAGATGTTTCCGGGCGCGGTGCTCGACGCGGTGCTGCCGCCGGTGGTGCGCGGGCAGGCCGTGGCCGACCACGAGCGGTGGTCGGAGCGCAATCCGGATGCCCGGCCGTGGATCAGGACGGCGGTGTGGCAGGTCCCGGTGCGCTGGTTCGTCCTGTTCTCGGACGAGGAGCGCGAGTACCTGGAGGCGGGGGAGGACGGCGAGCCGCCGCTGCTGCGGTACCGGACGCCGATGGTCCAGGCGCGACGCAGGCTCGCGCGCGGACTGAAGACGCTGCGGGAGTCCATGGACGACGGTCCGCTGACCGAGGGGTTGGTGGACGTCGGGCGGTGGCTGGAGGAGTTCCACCCGCGCGCGCTAGTGGAGCTGGACTACGGCGGGCTGGTGCACGCCCTGTCGCCGGAGCAGCTCGCCGGGGACCGGAGCGCCGCGGACGTGGCCGAGGGCATCGCGGCGCTGGGTGCCGGGGACGCCGAGAGGGCGAGCGAGGCGTACGCGCGTCTGGCGGAGCGCTGGAGGGCCGTGAGGGACCGCCAGTTTGCGAACTGACGATCCATGAACCTGTGACCCGTGTGACACGTGAGGGTGAAGAGGCGGAACCGTATCGCAGTGGTCTCGGGACCTACGTCCCGAACCGGGCCTTTGTCTCAAGCGTGATGGATAGCACTTACGGGGCCCTTGCGTCCTTCCCTACTCCTCGTGCCAAAATAGGACAAGGAGTCCGGGGAGGGCTCGATCCGTCCAAGTGTGGGCGGAATGCTCAGCATTGCACTCTATGGGGGGTCTGATGACTCCTGATCGCTCTGTGACTGATCGTCACGGTGGTGTGACTGTCCGCTATGGCATGGTCCATCGGCTTCCGTCGCTGATGAACACCTGGGAGGGCAATTCCATCGGTTTGGCCGACGTGGCTGGACGGATGGTGTAGTTGTAGTGCCGAGGACAAGCCGTTCGTCCTATAACCGACTCGGCCCGCGTCCGCCATTTCGGGCAACGCGGGTCAAGGTGCAGAATTTAGAGGAAAGAACCGAGATGGTTCGGTTCTCCCGAGGAGGCCGCTCATGACCGCTCGCACCCCTGATGCCGAGCCGCTGCTGACCCCGGCTGAGGTTGCCACGATGTTCCGCGTGGACCCGAAGACGGTTACCCGTTGGGCCAAGGCAGGCAAGCTCACGTCCATCCGCACGCTCGGTGGACATCGCCGGTACCGCGAGGCAGAGGTCCGCGCACTGCTTGCGGGTATTCCGCAGCAGCGCAGCGAGGCCTGACATACCCCTGTCGCCGCGTCACAACTGGGCTTTTGGGTCCCCCAACCCGTATAGCCCACCCATAGCTCCATATGACGGGCGCCCGCCCCAACGGGCGCCATACCTGTGCCATACGGGTTTTGTCATCAGATCGCGCTGGACTCCGCCGGGTCCAGCGCGATCTTTTTTGTGCGCGCGGCCGGCGTGGGCTCTCGCTGTCACCCCCGGGGTGCGTCCGCGTCGCGACACTGGAAACCGGGCGTCCGGTTGGCTCCGGACGGGTCTCGTGGGGTCCTGTTCGCCTCCGCGCGGGGCGGTGCGCCCCGAACTGCCGGCGGTCCGGGCGGGGGCGTCCGGGGGCTTCCGGAGGCACCCCTGCCGAGTGGTGCAATTGCACATATTAAATTCGCCAGTTGTAGGAAGGGCGTAAAGCCACCCCTTCTGAAAACTGATTCGGTGACACCCGTCACACGGCATGAGTCTTGCCAAGTACGAGCTTGCCACTGCCGGGGAGCGGAACGCCAAGCCATTGGTCACGCGGCGGGAGGACTTTCGTCCTGCGCCCATGCGGGTCCGCGCCGCCCTTCCTTGCTCGCTTCGGGGCCTCCGGGGGATGCCGAAGCGCATGTGGGGGTGAGGCGGGCCGTCATCCGGGAGGGTGCGGGCGGCCTTGCGAGGGTCCGAGGGGGGCTGCCGCCCGGCGCCGCGACCGGCGCCGCCACCGTCTCCGTCACAGGCCGCGCGGTCTGTTCCGGCACCCGGGAAGGCGTCACGTGCTCCGTGGCCGACGCCGGCGCTCCGGAAGGCGTCACGTGCTCTGCGGTCTGTTCCGGTGGTGCGGGTGCGGGTGCGGGTGCGGGTGCGGGTGCGGGTGCGGGTGCGGGTGTGGGCGCGGGCGCTGTGGTCGTTCTGGGCGCTTCGGGAGCGGCCGGGGCTGCTGCGAGTGCGTCCGGTGGCCCGGAGGCCGTCAGAGGCTCCATGGCGAGCCGCAGTAACCGTGCGCAGACCGCGCAGTGCCGGGTGAGGTGGCGGTAGCCCGAGGCCGCCGCAAGATGGGCGCGCAACAGGGCGCGGATCTCGTGCCGGGGCGCCCTGCCGCGAACAGGGGCCCGGGCAAGGGGCGGAACCGGCTCGCGGGTCCCGGCCGGAACCGGCTCGCGGGCACCGGACCGGTCCGACAGGAAGCCCCCGCTCGTGGATGCGGCCATCCGCGCCACCTCCCGGTGGATGCGCGCCGCCCCGACCGGGAAAACCAGGGGCGGCCCTTGGTTCTGAGTACTCGTCGGCGGACACCGGAGTCAAGACGCGCGAAAGCCCGGATCCAGAGGATCCGGGCTTTCGTTACTGCGGTCCTGACGGGATTTGAACCCGCGGCCTCCACCTTGACAGGGTGGCGAGCACTCCAAACTGCTCCACAGGACCAGGTTTTCGCGGCTGCCTTGCGGCTGGCTGCGAAGACAGACTCTACAGGAGGTCAGAGGGTGCGGTCGACCTCACTCCTGGTGGTGGAGCCGTTACGCACCCACCGTCAGGAGTCCCTAGGGGGCGGCGGCGTCGATCGCCTTCACGATCCGCTTGTCGGAGACGGGGAACGCGGTGCCGAGGGCGTGCGCGAAGTAGCTGACCCGCAGCTCCTCGATCATCCAGCGGATGTCCAGGACCTCCTGCGGAACGGGCCTGCCCTGCGGCAGTTGCTCCAGCAGCCAGGCGTACTCGTCCTGCATTTCGTGGACCTTCTCCATGCGCGTGGTGTCGCGCTGGACGTTCGTCGGCATCTGCTGGAGCCGGCGGTCCTCGGCGACGAGGTAGCGCATCAGGTCGGGCAGCCTGCGCAGCCCGGTCAGGGTGACGAACCCGGGCGGCACGAGACGGGCGAGGTGCTCCCGTACGTCCGTGACGTTGTTGATCAGGACCAGGCTGTTCGTGGCCTTCAGCCGGCGCTCGCAGGCTTGCCAGGCCGCCAGGATCTGCTGGACCTGGCCGATCGTGCGGACGGTCAGGTCCACCAGGTCGGCGCGCACCTTGTCGTACAGCTTCCGGAACGACGCCTCGTCCCAGGCCGGGCCGCCGTGCGCGGCGATCAGCCGGTCGGCTGCCGCCGTCGCGCAGTCGTCGAAGAGCGCCTGGATGGAGCCGTGCGGATTACGGGACAGAGCGAGCTTCTGCTGGTTGGTGAGCTTGTCCGAGGCGAACTTCGCCGGGTTCACCGGGATGTTCAGCAGGATCAGCTTCCGGGTGCCGCGCCACATCGCCTGCTGCTGCTCGGCCTCGGTGTCGAAGAGCCGTACGGCCACGGTTTCGCCCTGGTCGACCAGGGCCGGGAAAGCCTTGACCGGCTGTCCGGCCCTCCGGGTCTCGAAGACCCGGTCCAGCGTGCCGATCGTCCAGTCCGTGAGGCCGGAACGCTCGATGGACTCCCCGGTCGGCCCCGCGGTCGCCGCTGCGGCCTGGGAGAGGGCGCGGCGGGCCTTGGGGCGCAGCTGGACACGCAGCGCCTCCAGGTCCTTGTCCTCGGCGACCTTGCGGCGCCGTTCGTCGACGACCCGGAAGGTGATCTTCAGATGGTCCGGGACGCGGCTCAGGTCGAAGTCGTCCGCGGTGACCGGGACGCCGACCATCCGCTGGAGCTCGCGGGCCAGCGTCACCGGCAGCGGCTCCTGCAGCGGTACGGCCCGGTCCAGGAACTTGTCCGCGTAGTTCGGCGCGGGGACGTAGTGCCGGCGGATCGGCTTGGGCAGGGAACGGATCAGCTCGGTGACCACTTCCTCGCGCAGGCCCGGGATCTGCCAGTCGAAGCCCTCGGACGTGACCTGGTTGAGCACCTGGAGCGGGATGTGGACGGTCACACCGTCGGCGTCCGCGCCGGGCTCGAACTGGTACGTCACGCGGAACTTGAGCTTCCCCTGCCGCCAGGAGTCCGGGTAGTCGTCCTTGGTGACGGCCCCGGCCTTCTCGTTGATGAGCATGGAGCGCTCGAAGTCCAGCGCGTCCGGCTCGTCCTTGCGCTTGTGCTTCCACCACGAATCGAAGTGGGCACCGGAGACGACGTGTTCGGGGATGCGCTGGTCGTAGAAGTCGAAGAGCGTCTCGTCGTCCACGAGGATGTCGCGCCGCCGGGCGCGGTGCTCCAACTCCTCGACCTCGCCCAGGAGTTTGCGGTTGTCGTGGAAGAACTGGTGGTGGGTGCGCCAGTCTCCCTCGACCAGGGCGTTGCGGATGAAGAGATCCCGCGAGGCCTCCTGGTCGATACGGCCGAAATTGATCTTGCGCTGGGCGACGATGGGGACGCCGTACAGCGTGACCCGCTCGTACGCCATCACCGCCGCCTGGTCCTTCTCCCAGTGCGGCTCGCTGTACGTGCGCTTCAGCAGGTGCTGGGCCAGCGGTTCGATCCACTCGGGCTCGACCCGGGCGTTGACCCGCGCCCACAGCCGGGACGTCTCCACCAGTTCGGCCGACATCACGAACCGCGGCTGCTTCTTGAAGAGCGCAGACCCGGGGAAGATCGCGAACTTGGCGCTGCGGGCGCCCAGGTACTCGTTCTTCTCGGTGTCCTTCAGCCCGATGTGCGACAGCAGACCGGCCAGCAGCGAGGTGTGCACGGACTGCTCCGGAGCATCGTCCTCATTGAGCTCGATGCCCATCTGCTTGGCGACCGTACGCAGTTGCGCGTAGATGTCCTGCCATTCGCGGATGCGCAGGAAGTTCAGGTACTCCTGCTTGCACATCCGGCGGAAGCTGGAGGAGCCGCGCTCCTTCTGCTGCTCGCGGATGTAGCGCCACAGGTTCAGGAACGCCAGGAAGTCCGACGTCTCGTCCTTGAACCGGGCGTGCTGCTGATCGGCCTGGGTCTGCTTCTCGGACGGCCGCTCGCGCGGGTCCTGGATGGAGAGCGCGGAGGCGATGACCATGACCTCGCGGACACAGCCGTTGCGGTCGGCCTCGATGACCATGCGGGCGAGGCGCGGGTCCACGGGCAGCTGCGAGAGCTTGCGCCCCAGCGGAGTGAGCCGCTTCTTCGGATCCTTCTCCTCCGGATCCAGCGCACCGAGCTCCTGGAGGAGCTGCACGCCGTCACGGATGTTGCGGTGGTCCGGCGGGTCGATGAACGGGAACTTCTCGATGTCGCCGAGACCCGCCGCGGTCATCTGCAGGATGACGGAGGCCAGGTTCGTCCGGAGGATCTCCGGGTCCGTGAACTCCGGACGGGTGACGAAGTCGTCCTCGGAGTACAGCCGGATGCAGATGCCGTCCGACGTACGGCCGCAGCGGCCCTTGCGCTGGTTGGCGCTGGCCTGCGAGATCCGCTCGATCGGCAGCCGCTGGACCTTGGTGCGATGGCTGTAGCGGGAGATACGGGCGTTGCCCGGGTCGATCACGTACTTGATGCCGGGGACGGTCAGCGAGGTCTCGGCGACGTTGGTCGCCAGCACGACCCTGCGTCCGGTGTGGCGCTGGAACACGCGGTGCTGTTCGGCGTGCGACAGGCGCGCGTAGAGAGGGAGTACCTCGGTATGTCTGAGGTTGCGCTTGCCGAGCGCGTCCGCGGTGTCGCGGATCTCGCGCTCACCGGAGAGGAAGACCAGGACGTCGCCGGGCCCCTCGGACTGGAGCTCGTCGACGGCGTCGCAGATCGCGGTGATCTGGTCGCGGTCGGCATCCTCGCTGTCGTCCTCCAGGAGGGGCCGGTAGCGCACCTCCACCGGATACGTACGCCCGCTGACCTCGACGATCGGCGCCTCGCCGAAGTGGCGGGCGAAGCGCTCCGGGTCGATGGTCGCCGAGGTGATGACGACCTTCAGATCCGGACGCTTGGGCAGCAGCCGGGCCAGATAGCCGAGCAGGAAGTCGATGTTCAGCGACCGCTCGTGGGCCTCGTCGATGATGATCGTGTCGTACGCGAGCAGCTCGCGGTCCGTCTGGATCTCGGCGAGCAGGATGCCGTCCGTCATCAGCTTGACGAAGGTCGCGTCCTGGTTGACCTGGTCGGTGAAGCGGACCTTCCAGCCGACCGCCTCGCCCAGCGGAGTGTTCAGCTCCTCGGCGATCCGCTCGGCCACCGTGCGCGCCGCGATCCGGCGCGGCTGTGTGTGGCCGATCATGCCGCGGACGCCCCGGCCCAGCTCCATGCAGATCTTGGGGATCTGGGTGGTCTTGCCGGAGCCGGTCTCACCGGCGACGATCACGACCTGGTGGTCGCGTATCGCCTGAAGGATCTCGTCCTTCTTCTGGCTGACCGGCAGCTGTTCGGGGTACGAGAGGACAGGCATCCGCCCGGCCCGCAGCGCGAGCCGTCCGGCTGCCTTCGTGGCCTGGGCCGCGATCTCGTCCAGCACGCCCTGCTGGGCGTCGGGCTGACGAATGCGGCGCGCGCCTTCGAGGCGGCGGCCGAGCCGGTGCGCGTCGCGGAGCGAGAGCTGCCCGAGCTGGGACTGGAGATCAGCGAAGGAAGTAGACATACGGATCCCAGGATCTCACCCGGGCCCGGAGAACGGCGAACCTATTTCGCGCGGCCTCGGTCACCGGGCCCGTACGGCCGGGGAGTGCGTGATCACAGCACGTACCATTCCGGACAGCTGGTCCCTCAGCCGAGCCCCTGCCGGAAGGTCTGTCCGCCATGTCCCGTTCGTCGTGGTGCTGCCTGGTGGCGGCCCTTGCGGTCGTCCTGGGGCTGTTCTGCGGGCCGACGGCGGCTGCGCAGCCGGTGTCCTCGGCCGGTCCCTCCGTGGCCGCGTCCATGGCCACCGGGCAGGGCGACGGGCTTCCGGGCTGCGGCAGGGGCGGCAAGCACGACGGCACCGAACCGGCCGTTCCCGGGCGGGCCCGCGCGGCCCACGACCAGGCGCCGGGCCTCGCCGAGTGGGGCCTGCCCGCGGTCACCGTCCCGGTGCCGGTGCGGCAACCCGCGCCGATGGCGCTGCGCGGACCCGACGCGGCCGCGCCGACCCCGGTGGAACTCTCCGTACTGAGGGTGTAGACGGCCCCGCCCCTCCCGGCCGTCCGTCCCCCTTTCTCGCGCATCACCAGCTCGGAGTTCCGCATGCCCACATCCAGGCCCAAGCCCTCCCCGAAGCCCGCGTCCCGGAAGCCGTCGCCCCGGACATCCAGCAGGAAGCCGCTGGTCTACGGCGCCGGGATCGTCGTCGCAGCAGCACTGTTCGGATACGTGTCCTACCGGGCGACCGCCCCCGACGCCCCCGGCGCCGGTTCCTCGTCCTCGGTGGTGGCCGGCGTCACCGCGGATCCGGAGGAGGGCGTCTACCCGGAGCTGGCGAAGCTCGCCCGGCGCGATGCCGGCGACAGACTGTCGCTGGGCCGGGCGGACGCGCCCGTCGTCCTCATCGAGTACGCCGACTTCAAGTGCGGCTACTGCGGGAAGTTCGCCCGGGACACCGAACCCGCCCTGGTGAAGAAGTACGTCGACGCCGGCACCCTGCGCATCGAGTGGCGCAACTTCCCGATCTTCGGCGCCGAGTCCGAGGCCGCCGCGCGCGCGTCCTGGGCCGCCGGGCAGCAGAACCGCTTCTGGGAGTTCCACCGCGCCGCGTACGCCGAAGGAGTCAAGGAGAAGGGGTTCGGCAAGGACCGGCTGAAGGCCCTCGCCCGCCAGGCCGGGGTGCCCGACCTGGACCGCTTCGTCCGCGACACGGACGGCAAGGCGGCCGCGGCAGCGGTGAGCAAGGACCAGGAACAGGGGTACGGAATCGGCGCGACGTCCACCCCGTCGTTCCTGATCAACGGCCGCCCGATCGCCGGGGCACAGCCGTCGGAGACGTTCACCCGGGCCATCGAGCAGGCGGCCGACAGGGCGAAGTACCCCGGCAACGCGGGACAGGACGCCAAGGGCTCCGCCGGCCCGCGGAACACCGAAGACGCCAAGGGCTCCGCCGGTCCGCAGAAGTCCGAAGACGCCAAGGGCTCCGTGGGCTCAGGGGGCTCCGCGAAGTGACGGCGGACATCGGCTACTTCGCCGCGTTCCTCGGCGGGCTGCTGGCCCTGCTCAGCCCGTGCAGCGCCCTGCTGCTCCCCGCCTTCTTCGCGTACTCCATCGACTCCGCCTCCCGGCTGCTCGCCCGGACCGGGATCTTCTACGCCGGCCTGGCCACCACCCTCGTCCCGCTCGGCGCCGCGGGCTCGTACGCCGGGCGGCTCTTCTACAGCCATCGCGACGCCCTCGTCCTCGGCGCGGGCTGGCTGATCATCGGGCTCGGCGTCGCCCAGATCGTCGGTCTGGGCTTCGCCTCGCGGCGGATCTCCGCCCTCAGCGGCCGGATCCGTCCCACGACCGCCCTGTCCGTCTACGCGCTCGGAGCCGTCTACGGCCTGGCCGGCTTCTGCGCGGGACCGATCCTCGGCAGCGTCCTCACCGTCGCGGCCGTCAGCGGCAGCCCGGCGTACGGAGGGCTGCTGCTCGCCGTGTACGCGCTGGGCATGGCCGTGCCGCTCTTCCTGCTCGCACTGCTCTGGGAGCGGTTCGACCTCGGCCGCAGGGCGTGGCTGCGCGGCCGTGCCCTGCGGCTCGGCCGCTTCGAGCTGCACACCACGACGCTGCTGTCGGGGCTCTTCTTCATCGGCCTCGGCGCCATGTTCCTGGCGTACGACGGGACGACGGCGCTGCCCGGACTGCTGAACGTGGACCAGTCGTTCGCCGTCGAGCAGTGGGCCCGCGGCATCGGCGAGCACGTGCCGGACGCGGTGCTGCTGGTCGGGGTGGTGGCCGTGGTGCTCCTGGGGCTCGCGGTGCGGTCCGGGCGGCGCCGGGGCGGGGAAGGCGCGGACGGCGCCGACAGCGTGAACACCGCGGACCGGGAGGGTGCCTGACACGACGAAGGCCCCGTCCAACGGACGGGGCCTTCGGGTGGTGGCTGGGGCCGGGATCGAACCGGCGACCTATCGCTTTTCAGGCGATCGCTCGTACCAACTGAGCTACCCAGCCACGCAGCTCATAAGGGCTGCAGCGGTCCTGACGGGATTTGAACCCGCGGCCTCCACCTTGACAGGGTGGCGAGCACTCCAAACTGCTCCACAGGACCAAGCTTTGTGCGACTAAGTGTCGCACAGGTTGTGCGTGCCCCCAACGGGATTCGAACCCGTGCTACCGCCTTGAAAGGGCGGCGTCCTGGGCCACTAGACGATGAGGGCAGAACTGCTGGTACAGCTTGCTTCCACGTCTGTCGCCCGAAGGGAAAGTGAAGAAGCGTGTGACTCCGCTTCCCCCCAAGAGGTTCGGCTTCTTCGTCAACCTTCGAGGTTTCGGAACGGTCGAGCCCTGACCGGCGCCCTTGGGCACGTCGGAGACTGTACACGGGGGTTTCGGTGTCAGCCAAACCGAATAGGGGAGGGCGTCGCGTCGGGTCGGTTCTCCTTCGGCAGATGGCGGCTGACCTCGGCGGTCGTCAGGCCGAGGCCGCCCAGGGTGATCTCGTCCCAGGCCTGCAGACGACGGGTGGAGCGGTCGAGATAGAGCACCGACGCGAGCACCTGCTCCGGCTTCTCGTTCTGTACGGCACGCAGCCCGCCGCCGCCCGTGGACCCCTCGACCATCAGCCGCGTGCCGTCCTTCATGAGTTCGTTCTGCCGGTGGTGCACATGGCCGGCCAGGGCGAGGGGTACCGCTCCGTCCGTCTGCCGGGCGGCCTCCGGCTCGTGGGCGACGGCGATGTCCACCGGGGTGCCCGCCCGCCGCTGGCCGCGCAGCGCGGCGGCGAGCCGCAGACCCGCCGCCTGCTCCACACCCTCCGCCTGCTCCGGACCCGTGCGGTCCGGGGTGAACTCCGGATCCCCGATGCCCGCCACCCGCAGCCCGCCGACGTCCACCGCGCGGCCGTCGTCCAGCACGTGCACGTTCCTGAAGCGCTTGTTCCCCTCCAGGTACTTCTGCGTCACCGTCGAGTCGTGGTTGCCGCGGACCCAGACGTAGGGCGCGCCCAGGTCGCTGATCGGGTCGAGGAAGCTGTTCTCCACGGCCGCCCCGTGATCCATCGTGTCGCCGGAGTCGATGATCACGTCGATGTCGTACTGCTCGACGAGCGAGCCGATGATGTGCCACGCGGCGGGGTTGAGGTGGATGTCGGAGACGTGCAGGACGCGGAGAGTGGCGGGGTTCGGGCTGTACACGGGGAGCGTCGAGGTGGCGTCGTACAGCTTGGTGACGTTGGTGACCAGCCGGGCGAGTTCCTGCTGGTAGACGTCGAAGTCGGTGACGATCGAGCGGGCGTCACCGACGACGGAGGGGGCGCTGGAGAGCAGCCCGGAGAACTTCGGCTCCAGGACCGACTCGGGGTTCCAGGTGGCGTACGCCCCGACGCCCGAGGCGGTCAGCAGGGCGAGCGCGAGCCCTCCGGCGGCCAGGGCGCGCCGGGGCCTTCGGTAGACGGCGAGGCCGAGCGCGGTGGCTCCGGAGACGACCGCGACGCAGGAGCGCACGGCGAGCTCGCGGGCACCGGCGCCGACGTCGCCGCTGACCTCTTTCTCCAGTCCGGCGAGCCGTTCGGGGTGCTGGACCAGGGCCTCGGAACGGACCGGGTCGAGGCGGTCGACGTCGACGTCGAGCCGGACCGGGGCGTGGTGCGAGTCCAGTTCCAGGGCGCCCAGCGGGGACACGTTGATCTTGGTGCCGCCGCTGAGGGAGGGGCGAAGGGTCATGGTCGTGTCCATCGGGCCCACGGGCGTACGGACACTGCCGACGGCCAGCAGCCCCAGCCAGGCACCGAACAGCACGACGGCGACCAGGCCGAGCGCGCGGGCGAACGGACGCGGCGAGCCGGCGAGCAGGCCGCTGGTGCGGGACCGGGACCAGGACCGGGGGTGGGGGCGGCGGCCGGTCCGAGGGCCGGAGCGCGGGCGTGGGCGGAGGCGGATGAGGTGCCGGACGCGGGCTGCTGCGGCACGGAACGGGTCGCGGGCCATTGGGCGCGTATGCCCCGGCGGGGAGGCGGATATGCGCTTCCCCGCGCACCGGGGCGCATCCGGCGGCCGTACGTGACAATGGCGGGGTGCTGGAGATGACGCGGGAAGCGTTCGAGGAACTGGTCGGCGAGGCACTGGACCGGATCCCGCCGGAGCTCACCCGGCTGATGGACAACGTCGCGGTGTTCGTCGAGGACGAACCGGAGTCCGACGATCCGGAACTGCTGGGGCTCTACGAGGGCACGCCGCTGACCGAACGCGGGGAGTGGTACGCGGGCGTGCTGCCGGACCGGATCACCATCTACCGCGGGCCGACGTTGCGGATGTGCGCATCGCGCGAGGACGTCGTCGCCGAGACGGAGATCACGGTCGTGCACGATATACCGTCGGACACCTTTCGGGAGCGGGTGCGCGACGAAGTTGCCGTGACCGTGGTTCATGAGATCGCCCACCACTTCGGCATCCCGGACGAGCGGCTTCACGAGCTGGGATGGGGGTGACCCCAGAGGGCCCCGCCCATGTGCCACGGGGGAGGCACACGAGCGGGGCCGGTCCGACGCGCTGAACTGTGTTGCTCGCCGTCGCTCAGCGGGTGGGAGCCTCACCAACGGATGCGCTGCGCGTCCCCGCCTACGCACACCGGACACGGACGCTTGAACGTCCACCCGCAGAGTTCACATCCGGCGAAGCCGCAGCACTCGTCACACCAGATAGCCCGGTGTCCGGCGCACACTCCGCAATAGGACGTGATCGGGGCAGGGGCAGGGGCGGCCTTCGCGATCCGCTGCCGCTTGACCGGTGCCCTGACGCGGGACCGCACCGGGGCCGTCGTCATCTAGTGCCCCTTGGGATGCCGCCGCAAGAACACGTTGCAATCGGTGACCGTGGTCATGTCCCCACCAGCGCGCGCCCGGTCCCGCACATTCGCCAGCTCGACGCAACCGGCGCAGCCCTCCACCGGGACTGGCTCCAACTCCCCAGTGTTGAAGGGGAGTTCAACGGCCGTTGTGCTGTACCTCGTTGGCTCGGTCATATCCGGCCCCTTCGGAGTCGTCCGTGTGACGACAAACGCTAGGGGCGGCAGCGTGGCACCTCACAGCTAGTTCTACGTTGTTGCACGCGACTTCTCAGCGCAGTGCATCGAGTGCAGATGTCACCAGCGCGCGGGCCTCTGCGCCGTAAACGGTCGGTTCCTGTAGGTCGGCCCACGCCTTGACGTACATGCCCACTTCACCGGGCGCAGTGAGCGTTACCTGAGCCGTCAGCAGTTCCACATGGACGCGCTGGTCATCGAAAATGTCGAACGTCTCCAGGGTCCACATGCTTCGTTCACGAGCCGCGAAGGGGATGATCCCGAGCGAGACGGCGGGCAGGGACATGACGGATAGCAGGTGCCCAAGCTGTCCGGCCATCGTCTCGGAGTCGCCCACCTGGTAGCGCAACACCGCCTCTTCCATCAGCAGCGCGAAGCGGTGCGTTCCCTCGTGCAGCACGCGGGCGCGCGCCATGCGGGCATCTACCGCTTCCGCTGTGTCATTGGGGGTGCCGTGAAACCGGCTGATGGACGAGAGCAGCGCGGCGGCGTAGGCAGGCGTCTGGAACAGTCCGGGCACGACGTGGGAGGCGTATCCCCGGTGCAGCTTGGTGCGCTCGTACAGCGGGATGCGTGCCTCTTGGAGACGGCGCAGACCGGTGCGCTGTAGTCGCTTCCACTCCAGATACATGGAGTCCGCCGTACGGGATGCGGCCACTATGTCGGCCGCTAGATCGTCCGTCCCGCAGGCGGCACACCACGCGCGGATATCAGCGTCAGAGGGGGGCGTCCGGGCGCTCTCAATGCGGGAAGTCTTGGACTTGTGCCAGCCGCAGCGAGCGGCCAGCTCATGCCCCTTCAAGCCAGCGTCTAGACGCGCTTCGCGGAGGCGTGCCGCCACGGCTTTGCGGGCGCTCTCGACACTCGATGACTTGTACTGGGGCATGAGCTAGCTTGCCGCCGCAGCGACTAGACCGTGAACCTTTCGTGCGGGGTGGCGCGCTGCCACACGGTCTCGAATGCCTCGCTGAATTTCTTGATCACTGCCGGGTCGTCGCACATCTCGTTGCGGTCCAATGCACCGTTGCCGGTGAAGTGCCCGAACCTGATCAACCGGTCATCGAAGATCCACAGATCAGCGCCCGGCAGGAGCAGCGTTGCGGCGTCCCTGCGCGGCAACCATCGCACCTGTTCCCCGGCTTCCTGATTGAGGCGCGATGCCTCGTACTCAAACCGGATGTAGTCGGTGACCGGCTCGGAGACGACGCGCGCCCGGCGCATCTCCACCCCCCGGCCGACCGCTTCGCGCACCGTCTCCATCCACGGGCGGAAGTCCTCGACAAAGGCCGGAGTGATCCCGCCTGCCCGTTTCCACTCAGCGAAGCGTCCCCCGTCGTCGTACCCCTCGTACGTGTCCCTGAGTTCGAGGTGAACGGCGGAGTGGTGACAGTCCCCGATCAGCTCACTGAACGGCGGAACGCTGCTCGGCTTCATCACACGCCTTCCTGATCAGATGCACCATGCTCGCTGGAACACGGATCACTGCCTCAGAGTCGGGGATGTGCCCGACGGTCAGGCACTCCGCTTCCGTCTCCTCGTCCGCCTTCCACCCCTGGAACACCATGTCGGCCGACTTCTCGTCCACCCACACGGTGGGGCAGTTGTCGCCGTTGGTGTTCGGGTCCTTGCCGAAGAACATTAGAGCCATGACCTTGACCCCTGCCTACTTGGTTGCGGCTAGTTGCACGAGCCTCACCCGCACGGCTGGAGAGCGTCAAGGGTGCCCCCACGCATGTAGGAATCGAAGGCGCGGTAAGTCGCGTCCATTGCAAGGGACTTGCTCTCCGAAGGCCCCGAGCCGGCCGGAGGTTCGCCCTTGAGATCGAAGGCGTCTCCAAACGACGAAAGCCCCCGACGGGCACCCAGCGCGGGCAGCCGTCGGGGGCAGGGTCAGAAGTGGCACGGGCACGCCATGCAGGCGTACAGGTCGGCAGAGGTCAGGGCTCGGCCTGTTTCCGCAGCGAAGAGCGCGGCAACGACCGGCCAGAGTTCGTGTGCCGTCGGGTCAGAGTCCCCGCCCAACCGGCAAGCGGCCAGGGCAAGTTCCTCGCTAACGGAATGGCGAGTCATGCGACCCCCTCCCGCTCGTCGTACGCAGCAACGGCGCGCAGGGCGGCAGCGCGGGCAGCCTCAAGCGGGTCGGCGGTAGAGACGTCCGGGGTGACCTTCTCGTGAGCCAGTAGGGCAGCATCGATCCCAGCAAGGAAGCGCAGCGCGGGATGGCTCACCGGCGCACCGGCAGAACCGGGGACGACGACGCCGTGAGCGGCCACTGAGTCGACGAGCAAGCGCCAGACGGCCCGAAGGTCGTCCACGCGCTCAGAGTCGCCCACAGGGGCACTCGGCGGCTTGAGGTGGGTGACCGTCTCGATCCTCTCGCGGGCGTGCTTGGCGCGGTTGGCTGACTTCCGGCAGGCGTCGCCGCAGTAGCGCTTTCTGTGGTCAGCATTCTTGGGCAGCGCCCGCCCGCAAGAGGCGAGCGCGCAACGTCGTTGGTTCATGGGTTCCCCCTTGCGGGTCGAGTGGTGGAGTGGTGCGGCGGCAGTGTGTGACACCCAGCGGGGCCAGTCCGTCACGCACGCGTTTTCCGAGCTGGGGCGGGATCGCTGAGAGGCACGCGCGGCGAACTTTCAGACCGGTACGCCCTAGGTATCTGACGCACCGTCAGGTATGGCGGAAGTCTTCGCGCGTCTTCCCTTTGTGGCACGGCTTGCACAGTGCCTGAATGTTGCTCATGACGTCTCGTCCACCTTTGGCGAGCGGTAGCACGTGGTCAATGTCGATGAACTCAGCGCAGAACAGTCGAGCGCACTTGCCGCACTTCGCACCACCGGCCTTATCGACGGCAGTGCGGGCACGACGGGCAGCGTTGTCGCCGTCCGCCATGGCTGCCCGCCTCTTGCTATTCCGCATTGCTGTGCGCTGGGCCGAGTGTTCATGGCAGCGCCCCGCCTTTACGGCCCACTGTCTACAGTCGAGACACCGGATGCGCACGGGGCACCCCCTTCCCGGATAGCCCCCTTGGGGCGCTAAAGACAGATGATGCCCGACACCCCAACTGCCCCACCCCGCCTAGCGATTACCCCGCCTTCCATTACGGGCAAGCCGTCCTTGCGGCCGGTCTCTTGCCAGCAACCCACGCAGGCAGCGTGAGTGTTCGCGTGTTCCCGCTTTCCGCCTTTCGCAAGAGGCGTTGTCCACGCAACGACTACGGCCGAGACGGGGCCGTACGCGTCGCAGTGCTCGCAGCGCGCGGGGGTACTCCGGTGAAGCTTTGCCAGTCGCGCAGAGAACTCGATTAGCAGGGGCTCACGCTGAGGCGAGCGAGGAAGCCAGCGGGCAACCAGGGAACGGCCACTAATCATCGAACATCACTCGCTCACGTATCCACTGGTGGCAGTCATGACAGACAGGAACTAGTCCGGTCTTCTTGATGGTCTTTGCGAACCTGACCCGGTAGCGGCTAGCGCGCTCAGCGATGACGAGCGAAATTCGTGAGCGGTCATGCCAGGAGTTACCGCACTGGTCACTCATACACGGCCACTGAGTGCCCTTTCCGTTTTCATCGGCAATCGCGTTAAGAGCTTCCGTCGCCTTCGCTTCATTCTGTTCGCGCTTCCACCGGTCGTAGTTCCGACACTCGGCGCAAGAGCGCCCCGGATAGCAAAGGTGGCTAGGCATCCGGGGCGCTTCGCGGTCACTCACGACTACGCGGCCTGAGTGGTGAGGACCTGAACGCGGGCAGCGTCAGCGAGAACGATGGAACCGATCCGCGCGCGACCGGCAATGAACGCCGAATCAGACTCGTGCGCTTCCGGCGCTTCCGTCGTCTTCGCTACCTCAAGCCGGGAACGCATACCAACACCGCACGAAGCGAGGTCAGCAACGATCACCGTGTCCACCGCGAGAATCGGCGTGCCGTCCGCAAGCGGGGGAAGGGACACGAACTCAGGCAGCGTCGACAGCTTGTCGCCCGGCAGAGCCTTACGGAGTGCAGCGATAGCGATCGGGTCGCCAATCACAGCATCAGTGATACCGCCGCT
This sequence comes from Streptomyces sp. NPDC050422, assembly GCF_044458665.1. Taxonomy (NCBI): domain Bacteria; kingdom Bacillati; phylum Actinomycetota; class Actinomycetes; order Kitasatosporales; family Streptomycetaceae; genus Streptomyces; species Streptomyces sp. NPDC050422. The sequence goes on along the minus strand of NZ_JBITIE010000002.1, from coordinate 46,457 downwards.
GGTCTCAATTCGCGCGACGGCGTCGGCAAGCTCGTCGTATCCGATCTTCGCCAGCGCTGCCGTCCGAGTCCCCTTGTCCAGAATTCCAGGGGCCACAGTGTCGCCGTCGTCGCCGCCGTTAATGAGTACGTCGTCAACGCGCTGCCCGACGGCAGCAGCAAGAGCGGTATTCAGCGCACCCTCAGAAGAGGGGACGTCAACAAGCTCGTCATTGTCGATGGAGACCAGTGCGGAGACCTTGAGAGCGGCAGTGCCGATAGTCGACACACGAGCCGCTAGGGCCGCCTGAGCGGCGTTTCGCGGCTGAATCTCGGCGGTCACCTTCGGCGTGATCGGCACGTAGCCAAACTGGCGTGAGAACGGGTAAGTGGTGACGCGCTCAATGAGCCGAGAGCCACGGCCAGACGCGTTGAGGACGACCGGCACCGGTCGAGCATCCTCAGACGGAACGAAGTCCGCTTCACGCATCTCAGTAAGCGAGTTGCCGAGTAGACGCACGTCCACAAGGGACCGCTTCGCGTGGTCGGCAAGGATCGGGTTGAGGCTCAGCTCAGTCATGATGTTTTCTTTCTGGAGAGGGGTGGAAACGGAAGAGGCAGCGCGCATGGAACGCGCGGCAACGGTGGTATCCGGGTAGGCCGGATTGAGGACGGGCCCCAGCTCGAATACGCGCATACGGGTAACGGTCCGGAGTGGCGTACCGTCAGCGGCCTTATGCCACTCGTCGTCGTCGACGCGGAACGTGAAAGAGCTACCGGTCACGTCGCCACGCTTGACGAGTTCGAAGAGGTCATTTCCCGCCGTCGTGTTCGGTAGATCAACCTCGTACCAAATGCCCGTGGCGTCAGTTCCCAGGCGGAGCGTGTTCGCGGAGCGTCGCCCTAGGAACTGCTTTTCGTCGTGGCCGAACGTGGCTATGACGTCGTATGGGTCAGCGGCAGGATTCCATGCGGTGGGGCTGATCTGCTCAACGAATGCGGGGCTGCCCATGCGGGCAGACAGCGCGTGAAAGACGATTCCGTATCCGCGAATTGTGCGGGCCGAGCCGGCCGATCGGGCAGATAGGGCGCGAACTAGCGCGCGCGATTCCATGTGTGTGGTCAAGGTGGTGCCTCTCGAATGATGATCAGCCTACTCATCGAGAAGGCTGGAATTGCTAACGCTCAAGCCCCGGTGACTGCCTGCGGAAAGTGGCACTTGAGAAACAGTCGGATCTGATCGGCACGCCGCTTAGCGTCTAGTTCGCGCTTCGCTTCTGTCGTCCGATCCCATGCCGCTTGCCGCATACCGGGAATGGCGGCTACAAGTCCGTCCGGGTCTCTTGCGTGAGCAACATCAAAGGTGCGATGGCACGTCCGGCACAGCGGGATATACAGGAACCAGTCGGCCGAGTAGAAGCGCCCGCGCTCGTCTTCGCTGATATCCCCGTAAGTCCAGTCAAGGGCCCAATCGGATGCCGTGCAGCCGCACCATGTGCACTCGTGCAGTGAGGCGGGCCCCCATGCACGCTTAACCGTCTTGTGGACATTGTCGTATGCAGTCATCAGCGCGACTCGGTCTCACGCGTGGAGATAAACGGGGCAATGATCCCGTTGTCCTCGGCCTTCCGAACTTCCAGTGTGTATGTGCCGTACTCGCTGGCCGCACGTAGCATCTCGGGAAGATGGTCTAGCAGGGGGTGAGGCTTTCCATTGACCATCAGGCCGTCAGCGGAGACGCGAGTAAGCATCTCGCGGACAACTCGAAGGGCAATGCTTCGGGTGCCCGACTGGCGGGTGTCCTTCTGGGAAATTTCGTTGGGCGTCATGTGGCTTCTTTCGGTGTCCAGAAAAACAAAAATGCCCGGCACAGGAAGACCTTCTAGGCGGCAACCTAGGTCTTCCCATGCCGGGCAAGAGTTCGGGTGTGCGCGGTTGCCGTTACGCACGAGCGGGGAAGTGTGGGCACCCAGAGAGGAGCGGTTAGCTCAACTCTCCGGGTGTGTGCACAACCCCTCACTTAATATCTAGTGAGTCAATCCCCTGGGATGCGCGGTGCGCCCCTGAGTGACGAGTGACGTGATGACGTCACTTTTTGATCGAAGCCCTAAGAGCAGTAGATAGATGTATGTACGGTTACCAGAATTAAGAGAGAATCGTCACTTCATCACTTTCCCCAGGTCGGAGGGGGTGGAAAGCGGTGACGGGGCCGATTTTGAGTGACGAAAGCCGTCACCCCTCCCGCTGCCCAACGGAAACGCCGCACTAAATGTCGAGACGTCTCAAATAATGGACACTTTGCATGTCGCCATTTGAGACACTGCCCGCCATCTGAAACGCAGAACGGCCCTCGTCGGGGCAACGGAAAGCCCCGCCCCTCCGAAGGTGGAGGAACGGGGCTGGGTGGCCGCGTGAAGGACTCTGAGGGGTCAGGCGGGCATCGCTGAGGCGTCAGCCTCAGCGAGCGCCGTAGGGAAGGTCATCTCCTTCGGGCGTTCCTCTCCGACCCACCAGAAACGGAAGCGGTCGATGGTCGGACGGACCCCGGTCTTGCGCGCCTTGATGACCCCAGCCTGTTCAAGGACGAGACCGACGATCTCGCGCCGCTCAGCAAGCGGCCAGTTCTCCCATGCTTCTTTGAAGAGGTCTGTGTCCCGCAGGAACGTGATGTCGAGCGCCTGCCCGTCGGGAAGCTCGGTTAGCTCCTTTTCGTATGCGTCCAGCCGCCCGTTGCTCTCGTCATAGCGACGCTTGAAGCGGGCCTCACCCCGGGTGCCCTGGAAGAGGCCGTTCAGCTTCTCGGCCTCCAGGCGGTCAAGGAACTGTTCCTCTTCACGGATCAGCGCCTCAAGCTGAGAGCGCCGCGCCTTGCGGTCCGGGTGCTTCATGTCCGCCCAGCGCTGAGCGATGGCCAGGACGGCGGGATCGTCGTCATCGAGCGCGCCGAGACGGTTGACCATGGCTCCGGTCACCAGCGCGTCAGCATGAGTGCCCTTGATCAGGACTCCGGGGCATCGACCGCTGAAGTGTCGCCGGATGCAGCGGTAGCGGGGCCAGACTTCCCCGTTCCGGACGAACGCTGTGTCGTAGGACATGCGGGACCCGCACTCGGCGCAGTGCAGATAGTCCGTGAGGAGACCCGTGACCGCCCGGCCGGTCTCCTTGGACTTGTTTCCGGGCGTGGCATCGCGGGTCCAGTGGACCGGGACCCGGCTCCCGAACATCGACCGCAAGCGGGTGTGGTCCGCGAAGCTGATGATCTCCTCGCTGATCCGGACCATCTCACCCGTCACGGTGTGGCGGTGGACCTCGCCCTTGTGCGGCAGATATCCCGCCAGCGTCGGGGCGATGACCAGTTGCCGGACGACCGGCCAGGACCATGAGTTGGGGGTCTTGATCGGCTTCTCGCGGAGTTTCTGCGCCTTGAGCGGTTCGCCCTTGGCTTCAAGCTGGGCGATGCGCTGCCTCCGGCTGGCCCAGCGTGGGGAGTCATAGCCCTCGTCGTTCATCCACTTCGCGACAGAGCGGAGAGACTGGCCGTCCAGGAGCTTTGCCACGACGGCGCGGATGATCTCTGACTCCTCTGGGTGCGGCTTCAGCTTCCGTTCCGGCGTGACGATGAACCCGTACGGGCGGTTGCCCATCCAGCGGCCTTCGTCTCGCTCGTCCGCCCGAAGGTCCGTGACTCGGATGGATGTGTTCTTGGATTCCTTGTGGGCTTGGTGCGCAGCCAATGTGAGCTGGATCTCCCAGCCCTCATTGTTCGAGTCGATCCCGTCCGCGATGGAGATGAATCGGCAACCGGTCTCGTAGACGATCCGGATGATTTCTGATGCCTGGGGGATGCCCTGGCGGGTAGCCCGGTCCACCTTGAAGACGATCAGCACGTCCGCGAGCCGTTCGCGGAGCATGTTGAGAGCGGCTTCCCAGTCGGGGCGGTTCACATACGTGTGGAACCCGGACTTGTCCTCGTCCTTGAAGACCTTGATCACGTCCGCGCCCAGGTCCTCGGCTCGCCCCCGGCCCGCTTTCTCCTGCCGGGGAATCGACGTGGACGTGTCCGTGAGATCTGAGATCCGCAGGTACAAAATCGCGCGCAGGACGCACACGGCGCGCGAGAATGGCTCTCGTGGTGACATGCAAATCTCTCCTATCCCCGCAGACCAGCCTAGATCCCCGATCGGACAAGGTGTCTAACGGGTGTTCCTGCGTGCACGAGATCGCCCACCACTTCGGCATCGACGACGAGAGGCTGCACGCGCTCGGTTACGGGTGAGGCCGGGGCCGTATCCGCGCAGATTCGGGTGGCACGCGGCACGCGGCGAGGTGTGAACGAGGTGTGCGGGCCTGCCCCGGGGGCGTGTCCCCTGCGGGGCGGCGGGAGTTGGGCACAGCGCTCCCGGCTCGTTTCCGGGATGCCTCGTCCTTCTTCGCGCCCCCGGAGGTGCCCCCGTGCGCCAGTTGTCCGTTCCCGTCCGCTGGGCGGCCGTCACTGCGGTGACGATCGCCGCGTCCACCGGCTGCATGAGCATCGGCTCCGACGGCGGAAAGCCGGCGCCCTCCGGCTCCGCCGTGCCGAAGGGCTCGGTGGCCGAGCCGGACGGATCCACGGTCGCCGGGACCGGCCACGCCCGTACGGGGGGCGGCGCCGGGGCGCACTCCGAGCGCAGGGCCGGCCGGTCCGCCGGCCCGAGTGCCTCGGCCGCCCCCTCGGGCAGCCCCGGCGCCGAACCCGACGACCGGTCCGGCCCGGCCGGGGGCGGTCACCCGGCCACGCGGACGCCCGCGGCGCCGGGGCCCGGGGCCCCCGAGCAGCCGGAACCGCCGGCTCCGTCCGACCCGGGCCCCGGCACCCCCGAGAGCCCGCAGCCGCCGACTCCGCCGGAGCCCGATCCGGAGCCCTCCGAGCCGGCACCGCCGGTGCCGTCGGCCTCGCCGGCCGCTCAGCTCCGTAGCGGCACGACGGGTGCGCCGGATGCCGTGTACGCGATGCGGACTCCGGAGGCATCACCGCAGGTGAGACCGGCCTGAGGGGGTGGCCGACCGGGGCCGGTTTGCGCAAACGGGGGAAGGGTGCGTATGGTTATAGATCGTTTGATCCCATTGCCCGGCGCCGACACAGAAGAGCGCCGTGTGGCGCGTACTCTCCCTTGCCGTGGCTGGACCGCATTGAGGCGGTCGAAATTGCGAAAACACGGAGTTACGGGCGCGTGCCGAGACTCCGGAAGGTTTCGCATTTCGCATGTCAATTTCCAGTTCTGACCACACCGTCATGCCCGAGAACGTCGAGAACAACGTCGAGAGCGCCGAGCTCATCGAGGCCGCGGAGGCCGTCGTCGCCGAGGTCGCAGAGACCGTAGAGGTCGCCGACTCCGTCGAGACCGACGCCCCCAAGGCCGAGCAGGCCGACACCGACGCCGCCGACAAGGCGGACGCCGAGCCGACCATCACGTTCGCCGAGCTGGGCCTGCCCGAGGGCATCGTCCGCAAGCTCGCGCAGAACGGTGTGACCGCGCCCTTCCCGATCCAGGCTGCGACCATCCCGGACGCCCTGGCCGGCAAGGACATCCTGGGCCGCGGCCGTACCGGCTCCGGCAAGACCCTCTCCTTCGGTCTGCCGACCCTGACCGCGCTGGCCGGTGGGCACACCGAGAAGAAGAAGCCCCGCGCGATCATCCTCACCCCGACCCGTGAGCTCGCGATGCAGGTCGCGGACGCACTGCAGCCCTACGGCGACGTGCTCGGCCTGAAGATGAAGGTCGTCTGCGGCGGTACGTCGATGGGTAACCAGATCTACGCGCTGGAGCGCGGTGTCGACGTCCTCGTCGCCACCCCGGGCCGGCTGCGCGACATCATCAACCGGGGCGCCTGCTCCCTGGAGAACGTCCAGGTCGCCGTCCTCGACGAGGCCGACCAGATGTCCGACCTGGGCTTCCTGCCCGAGGTCACCGAGCTGCTCGACCAGATCCCCGGCGGCGGCCAGCGCATGCTCTTCTCCGCCACCATGGAGAACGAGATCGGCACCCTGGTCAAGCGCTACCTGAGCAACCCGGTCACCCACGAGGTCGACTCCGCCCAGGGCAACGTCTCGACCATGTCGCACCACGTCCTCGTCGTGAAGCCGAAGGACAAGGCGCCGGTCACCTCCGCGATCGCCGCCCGCAAGGGCCGCACGATCATCTTCGTCCGCACCCAGCTGGGCGCCGACCGCATCGCCGAGCAGCTCGTCGACGCGGGCGTCAAGGCCGACGCGCTGCACGGCGGCATGACCCAGGGCGCGCGTACCCGCGTTCTCGAGGACTTCAAGAAGGGCCTCGTCAACGCGCTCGTCGCGACCGACGTCGCCGCGCGCGGTATCCACGTCGACGGCATCGACCTGGTCCTGAACGTGGACCCGGCCGGTGACCACAAGGACTACCTGCACCGCTCGGGCCGTACCGCCCGTGCCGGCAAGTCGGGTGTCGTCGTCTCGCTGGCGCTGCCGCACCAGCGCCGCCAGATCTTCCGCCTGATGGAGGACGCGGGCGTCGACGCCTCGCGTCACATCGTCCAGGGCGCGGGCGTCTTCGAGCCGGAGGTCGCCGAGATCACCGGCGCCCGTTCGCTCACCGAGGTCCAGGCCGACTCCGCGAACAACGCCGCCAAGCAGGCCGAGCGCGAGGCCGCCGACCTGACGAAGCAGCTGGAGCGCATCCAGCGCCGTGCCGTGGAGCTGCGCGAGGAGGCCGACCGCCTGGTCGCCCGCGCCGCGCGCGAGCGGGGCGACGACCCCGAGGCAGCAGTGGCCGAGGTCGCCGCCGAGGCGGAGGCCGCACTTCTGGCCGCCGCTTCCGTGCCGGAGCAGCAGGCTGCGCGCGAGGAGCGTCGCGACGACCGCGGCAACTTCGAGCGCCGGGACAACCGCGGCGGCGACCGTGGTGGTTACCGTGGCGGCAACGACCGTGTCGGCGAGCGCAGTGGCCGTCCGGCCGGCAGCAACGGTTACCGCGGAAGCAGCGACCGTCCGTCGTTCCGCGGCAGCAACGACCGCCGTGAGGACCGCCCCGTGGGCGGTGGCTTCCGCTCCGGTGGCGGTGACCGTCGTGACGACCGTGGTGGCCGTTCCTTCGAGCGCCGCGACAACGACCGTCCGGCGTTCAACCGCGACCGTCGTGACGAGCGTCCCTCGGGCGGTTTCCGCTCCGGTGGCGGTGACCGTCGCGACGACCGTGGTGGCCGTTCCTTCGAGCGCCGCGACAACGACCGTCCGTCGGGCGGCTTCAACCGCGACAACGACCGTCCGGCGTTCAACCGCGACCGTCGTGACGAGCGCCCCTCGGGTGGCTTCCGCTCCGGCGGCAGCGACCGTCCGTTCAACCGTGACCGTCGCGACGACCGTCCCTCCGGCGGCTTCCGCGCCGGTGGCGCCAGCGACCGTCCGACCGGCCGCCGCGACGACCACCGCGGTGGCACCGGCACGGGTACCGGAACCGGTACCTTCGGCCGCCGCGACGACAAGCCGCGCTGGAAGCGCAACGGCTGATCGTCGGATCGCGATCGCCTGACTGCTGAGCAGGGCCCGTACATCACTTCGGTGGTGTGCGGGCCCTGTTGCATGCGACGGGTGCGAACGCTGCGCTGTTCGAGGCGCGAAGCATCTTCCGATGCAGGTGGGGCCGCTGGTATCGTCCGTTCACTTGCATGGGGGCTGTGCGGTTGGGGGGCCTTTCCCGCACCGGCGCCCGGCGGATTCGCCGGAGATCACTCGCTTCTTCCGCGACACCTCGTGGTCGGTGCCGTGGACGTTGCTGGCTACCCATGCCTCTCATTTGCCTCAGGGGAGGACCCGAGTGCCTCGCGCTCTTCTTCGTCATTCCGTCGCTGCCGTCACCGCAGCGACCCTTCTTGCCGGTATCGGCCCGCTGTCCTCGACAGCGACCGCCGCCCCGGCCCTTGCGACGCAGGCCGCAGCCTCCGCAAGCCTCGACCCGTGGGCGGTGTCCGTACCGCTGACGGACGGCACGTCCATTCAGAGCGTTCTCGACGTCAGGGCAGCCGGCAACGGTGCCGTGGTCGCCCTCTGGAACCGCACACCCGGCGACCACAGCAAGCGCGAACTCGTCGTGTCGGTGCGCCCGGCCGGCAGCACCGCGTGGGGGTCGCCGCACGTCCTCACGACGACGGGCAGCGAGCGCGGCAACGCGGACCTCGCCGTCGGGGCCGACGGCTCCATCACGGCGGCGTGGGTCGAGTACCCGAACGACATCCCGCCGTACGGGGAGAAGCCGGGCGCCGTCTTCCGGATGGCGGTGCTCGCAGCCGGTGCCACGACCTGGTCGGCCCCGGCCGACATCGTGACCGCGGCGGAGAACATCCAGGGGGGCAAGCTGGCCGGTTCGCCGTCCGGGACGCTTGTCGCGGTGTGGCGGCACAGCTCGGGGCGTTCGTCCGAGCTGTACGCGTCGGTCCGCGAGGCGCCCGGCCGGGCCTGGTCGGAACCGGCCCGGCTGGACGAGCAGCTCGCGGACATGGAGTCCCTCTCCGATCCGGAGCTCGTCCACTCGGACCAGGGCGCGGCCACCGTGGCCTTCACGCAGTTCGGCGCGAACAACGGCGAGATCAAGGTCGTGGACCTGGTCCCTGGAGGTGCGGGCTGGACCGAGCCGGTCACGGTCTCCGGCCCGGATTCCTACGCGAGCAGCCCCACACTGGCGCTCGGCCGGGACGGCCGCGCCGCCCTGGTGTGGACCGCTCGGGAGTCCGTGGAGGGTGCGGCGGCCCAGGTGTCCGCCCAGCGCCCGGCCGGAAGCCTGGACTGGGCAGCCCCGCAGCCGGTTACCGGGTTCGACACCGGCGCCTGGCGCAAGGCCGTCGTCGGCCCTGAGGGCGATCTCACGGTGCTGGGGGTCGCCTATGCCGAGGGCTCCGGTTTCCGTGCCCTGACCGCCACCTGGTCCGCGTCGACCGGCAACTGGTCTGCGGTGAGGACCCTTTCCACGGGCTATGTGCCGGACGATCAGTTCGATCTCGCGGTCGGCCTCGACGGCAGTGTGCACGCGGTGTGGACGCAGGGCAGCTCGTCCCGGAGGCTCATGACCTCCTCCCGGGTGAACGGGGTCTGGTCCGCGGCCCCGACGCCTCTGAGTCCGGGCACCAGCGACTACGCCGTCGGACAGATCACCGTCGGCGCCGACGGCCGTCCCGTTGCCGTGTGGACCGAGTCGACCGGCGACTTCACCACACAGGTGCGTGCCGCCACCACCGCCCCCACTCCCGTCGAGCCGCGGCCCGAGTGGCGTGACTTCAGCGGTGACGGCAAGGGCGACCTCCTCGCACTGACCTCGGGCGGGACACTGGCCGTGCGTACCGGGACGGGCGCCGGAGACCTGCGTACGGGAGCGTCGGCGACCGGCTGGCCGGCGACGTCGACGGTCGTCACGTTCGGGGACCTGTCCGCGGACGGCTGCAACGACCTGCTCGTGCGGAACTCCGCCGGTGTGCTCACCCGGCACGACGGAAGCTGCGGGAAGGCCATCGAGCCGAACGGGGCCCGGCTGACGATCGGTTCGGGGTGGCAGATCTACAACGCGCTGACCGCGCCGGGCGATCTGACCGGTGACGGGCGCACGGACCTGGTGGCCCGGACGCCCGCCGGCGAGTTGTGGATGTACGCCGACAACGGCAAGGGCAAGCTCGTCGGCCGGGTGAAGATCGGCAACGGCTGGAACACCTACAACACGATCGTCGGCGTAGGCGATCTGAACGGTGACAAGCACGGCGATCTGCTCGCCCGGGACACGGCCGGTGTGCTGTGGCGGTACAACGGCACGGGCAAGGGCGCCTTCGCTGCCCGGACGAAGGTCGGCGGCGGCTGGCAGGTCTACAACACACTTGCCGCTGTCGGTGACATCACGGGCGACGGCAGGGCCGACCTGGTGGCCCGGGACACGGCCGGTGTGCTGTGGCGGTACAACGGCACGGGCAAGGGCACGTTCTGGACTCGTGCGAGGATCGGCGGCGGCTGGCAGATGTACTCCAGGCTCTCCTGACGGGCCCTGGCTTTTTTGAACGGATTCGAAACTTCCTCCCAGCGCCTGTGAGGTTGCTGTTAAAGTCGCCCCACTTGCATGAGGGGTAGGGGCCGGGGGGCTTTCGTACTTCGCGCAGACCGCGGCGTGTGCTGCCGCGTCCTCCTCATGCTCTTCTCGAAGTTCCCGGGAGGGGCTCGGTTTGAGACGCCACACGGTTGTACGCAGTGCTGTCGCGGTGATCGCGGCACTTGGCATCGGGGCAGGGTTCGTCCCTCTCACCGCGGGCACGGCGGGGGCGGCCGGATTGCCGGCCGCACTCGTCATCCCGGCGGAGCAGAACCGGAACCCGAATGCGACCCGGCTGACCGGCGCGGGGGCGACCGGCTATCTGTGGGGTGTGGCGGGCGAGGGCTACAACTGGACCTCGTATGCCGATGGGTCCACCCGGCCGGTGCCGGTTCCCCCGGCGGTCCGGGGGGACGCTCATGTCGCAGGGACTGACGTAGTGACCTTCGTCGGAGGAGTGCGGCCCGTCCAGCGGGACATGAGAACCGGAGAGGAATGGACTCTTCCGATCCCCTCGGGCCAGCGCTACGGAGGAGTCTTCGGGCGCACGATCGTCACGATCGAAACCGTGGACGGTCAGGAGGCGTTGCACCGGTTGACCCGCGAAGGCGACCAGGTGGTGGACGACCTCGTTCAGGGTCTGCCCGCGGGGGCGACGCGCCTTCAGGTACGGGGGCACGGAGACGCGGGCGGCCTGTTCGTCGAGGCCAGGGTGGGCAGCGGGACGGTCGTGTACCGGCTGGACGCGGCGGGGCTGCATCCCACGGCTCTCCTCAGCGGGGTGGTCACGGGCGGCGGCGAACAGATGGTCCAGCAGTCCGCGGGCAGCGATGTTCTCCGTGTCTGGAACATGGCGGATCTTTCCGCTCCTGCCCATGAGCTCACCCTCCCCGGCCTGAGCCGCCGAGAGGTGGATGTGCTCGGAGTGGTGGGGCGGGACGTGCTGTTCACCCGCCCCTCTACGACCGGTTCCGCCGACGCGTCGATAGCCGACGACACGGTGCTGGCGGTCCCCGTGACCGGTGGCTCCGAGCGCGTGGTCCTGGACCGTGCTGCGTCGCTCGTGGCGTTCGAACCCGACGGGACGATGCTTCTGGGCAGGGTGCCCGAGGACGAGAGCGCTCTGCCTGCCGTGTACGCGATAGGCGCAGGAGCTGACGGAGCGCTGTCCACTCCCAGCCGAGTCGCCGAGGTGGCAGACATCGCCACTGTGGTCGAGGGCATGAGCATCGCGCAGGGACGGCTGCACACCATCGACAGGGTTCCGTTCGGGACGGCGCGGCTGCGCCGCACCGACGTATCGCTGAGCGGTGGTCCGACGGCCGGTCCCCGATCGGACCGGGGGCTGTTCAACGACTACGCCGGCTGTGACTGGGACTGGTGCGAGGACGCGCTGTCGACCGGCGACGGCCGGCTGGCGTACCAGGGGATCAACGGCAAGGGGCTGAGCGTCCTCGACGAGGGGGCGGTTCTCCCGGCCCGGAAGATCAACGACGACTCCACGTACCAGCAGCCGAACGACACCATGCAGGCGTCCGGCCGCTACTCCGTGGTGAGGATTCCGGGCCCGGCGTCGGACGACTACTCGCCCCGCCTGCGGGTCATCGACCTGGACACGGGCAGGGCCGTCTACACCGGCCCGGCCCAGGACCAGTACATGCCGGCGTTCACGATCAACGGAGCGACGCTCTGGGTCGAGGGCGCCACGGCCGGAGTCGTGGACGCACTCGACGTACGGACGGGCAAGGCCCTCCGCCGCGTGGACGTCGGCGACTGCAACATCAAGGACCTGCGGGCCAACGGCTCCGATCTCTACTGGGTGTGCGACAACGGCGCCGCCGGGGTGTACGGCACCGTCACGAAGAAGTCGGTCCGGCTTCCGGCGCACCGGAACGCGATGCTCGGCGACGGATACGTCGGCTGGGAGCAGGGCGGCGTCCTCAGCATCACCGATGTGCGAGGCACGACGGGCACACGCACCGTGGGGAAGCCCGCCAACGTAGAACCCGGGGAGGGCTGGACGCTCGACCGGTTCGGTGGCCCGCTCGTGTACGCGGACAAGGACGGCAACACGCACGTCGTGCCTTCCGGTGTGCCCACCACCGGTCTCTCCGTTCTCGACAAGGACGTTTCGGCCTCGGTCAATGCCAGGAGCACGTCCTGGTCGCCCCGCTGGTGGCTGTCGAAGCCGGCAGGCTCCTGGCAGCTGACCCTGAGGAGCAAGGCGACAGGAGCCACGGCGCGTACGTTCACCGGTGGTGAGGCACGTGGCCTGCTGTCGGCGACGTGGGACGGCAAGGACACGGCGGGCCGGCTGGTCGCCAACGGCGCGTACACCTGGACCCTGTCGGCGAAGCCGGCCGACGGGCAGGGCGCGGCGCTCTCGACGTCGGGTTCGGTGAACGTGACGGGCGGCACGGCTGTCGGTCGGGACTTCGTCGGTAACGACGGCTTCGGTGATCTGCTGGCGTTCACGTCGGCGGGTGTGGCGGATTTCCGTGGGGGTACGGGCAACGGGACCGGCACGGTGAGTTCGAAGGTGTCGGGGTCGGGCTGGACGGGTGCGAACGGCGTCACTGCGGCCGTCCCGTTCGATGACGTCAGTGGTGACCGGTGCAATGACGTGCTGGTGCGGGTGAAGAGCGGTGAGCTTCGGGCGTACAAGCCTTCGTGCGGTGGGGCGTTGAAGTCGACGACCGCGTACACGAAGGTCGGTTCGGGCTGGAATGTGTATGACGCGTTGACGTCGCCGGGTGACCTGACCGGGGACGGCCGGGCGGATGTGATCGCACGGGAGACGTCGACCGGATACCTGTATCTGTACGAGAGCAAGGGCGCCGGTGTCTTCAAGGGGCGAGTGAAGATCGGCACGGGCTGGAAGGGCTACCTGCTGGTCGGTGCCGGCGATCTGAACGGTGACGGCAAGGGTGACTTGCTGGCCCGGGACACGGCCGGGGTGTTGTGGCGGTACGCCGGGACCGGGGCGGGCGCGCTCGCGACCCGGGTGAAGGCCGGTGGCGGTTGGCAGGTCTACAACTCGCTCGTGGGTGTGGGCGATACGAGCGGTGACGGCAAGGCCGACCTCCTCGCCCGGGACACGGCAGGCGTGCTGTGGAGCTACCGCGGCGACGGCAAGGGCCTGTTCTCCACACGGGTCAAGGTCGGCGGCGGCTGGCAGATGTACTCCAGGCTCTCCTGACGGAGGCGTGATCCGCCCCTGATGGCGGCGGATCGCGCTCGAGCCGCGACACCGGTCCGCGTCCGACGCATGTCGTGCCCCCGGCGAGGGAATCGCTGGGGGCATGACAAGCAACCCACCTGGAGCGCCTTCCGGACAACCGTCCCCAGCCGGCCCGCCCGACCTGTCGAAGCACGCACCCGACGCAGCGCCCCCGCCCGCCGGTTCCGACGAGGCGCGGCTGGCCGAGCTCGGCTACACGCAGGTCCTCGCCCGCCGGATGTCCGCCTTCTCCAACTACGCGGTCTCTTTCACGATCATCTCGGTGCTCTCCGGCTGCCTGACGCTCTACCTGTTCGGCATGAACACCGGCGGTCCGGTCCTGATCACCTGGGGCTGGGTCGGTGTCGGCCTGATGACGCTGTTCGTCGGTCTGGCGATGGCCGAGATCTGCTCCGCGTACCCGACCTCCGCGGGCCTGTACTTCTGGGCCCACCGGCTGGCCCCGCCCCGCTCGGCGGCCGCGTGGGCCTGGTTCACCGGCTGGTTCAACGTGCTGGGCCAGGTCGCCGTGACCGCCGGGATCGACTTCGGGGCGGCGTCGTTCCTGGGCGCGTACCTGAACCTCCAGTTCGACTTCGGGGTCACCCCCGGCCGCACGATCCTCCTCTTCGCCGCGATCCTGCTGCTGCACGGCCTGCTGAACACCTTCGGCGTGCGCATCGTCGCGATCCTCAACAGCGTCAGCGTCTGGTGGCACGTGCTCGGCGTCGCCGTCATCGTCGGCGCGCTGACCTTCGTACCCGACTCGCACCAGTCGGCGTCGTTCGTCTTCACCGAGTTCGTGAACAACACCGGCTGGGGCAGCGGCTTCTACGTGGTGATGATCGGGCTGCTGATGGCGCAGTACACCTTCACCGGCTATGACGCCTCCGCCCACATGACGGAGGAGACGCACGACGCCGCGACCGCCGGCCCACGTGGCATCGTCCAGTCGATCTGGACCTCGTGGATCGCCGGTTTCGTCCTCCTCCTCGGCTTCACCTTCGCCATCCAGTCGTACGACGGGGCCCTGGCCTCCCCGACCGGTGCCCCGCCCGCCCAGATCCTCCTCGACGCCCTGGGCGCCACCACGGGCAAACTGCTACTCCTCGTGGTGATCGGCGCCCAGCTCTTCTGCGGCATGGCGTCCGTGACCGCCAACAGCCGGATGATCTACGCCTTCTCCCGGGACGGTGCCCTGCCGTTCTCCCGCGTCTGGCACACGGTCAGCCCCCGCACCCGCACCCCCGTGGCGGCGGTCTGGCTGGCCGCCTTCGGAGCGCTGGTCCTGGGCCTTCCGTACCTGATCAACGTCACGGCGTACGCGGCCGTCACCTCCATCGCGGTCATCGGCCTCTACATCGCCTATGTCATCCCCACCCTGCTCCGCCTCCTGCGCGGCGACGACTTCCGCCCCGGCCCCTGGCACCTCGGCCGCTGGTCCCGTCCCATCGGCATCGTCGCGGTGGTGTGGGTCGTCGTCATCACCGTGCTCTTCATGCTGCCCCAGGTCTCGCCCGTCACCTGGGAGACCTTCAACTACGCCCCGGTCGCCGTCCTGGTGGTCCTGGGCTTCGCCGCCACGTGGTGGTTCGCCTCGGCCCGCCACTGGTTCCTCAATCCCGATCACAAACGCACGATCGCCCGCACCGGGCCACGCTGAACCCGGCGGCGTCCACCACGACGGGGCCCGGCAACCGATACCCGATCGGCGGCCGGGCAACGGCGGGCTATGCTCGGGGGTGATTCGCCGAGGGCCGTTAGCTCAATTGGTCAGAGCAGCGGACTTTTAATCCGTTGGTTGTGGGTTCGAGTCCCACACGGCCTACGCGATGCAGGGCGGGGAAGCCTTGTCCGACCTGCTACTTAGCGCCTCGACCGGCTTCATCCGGTCGGGGCGCTTCGTCGTTCAGGCCGCTCGCGTGAGGGACGACCGGGTCGGCGACGCTGCTTCAGTCAGAGCATCCGAGCGGGTCGCCACTCGATGGTTTCCTGGATGCGCCTCAGCGCATGGGCAGGGAGCGATGGTCCTCGCACAAAGAGAATCCAGCGCCAAGAGCCGTCGTCCCATTGCTCTGCTCGGACGATCAGTTCCGGATCGTCTGCCGGATGCCAGGCAGCACCGGGCCAGCCATAGTCAAACGGTGCCTCCTCAAGAGGCTGCCGTACGAGCACTGCCTCCGGATCCACCCGATCGTTCTGCGGGAGCAGGTCCACAGCCACCATCCCCGTATCGGGGTCACCGTCCCGGTGGCTGACCTCCTGGAGAGGCCAGGGCCACCACCCCGGAACCGGCAGCAGGGGCTCCTCGTCGGCGTAGCGTTCACTCCACCGCCGAAACCTCTCACCGGCCAGCCGATCGGGTTCATCGGTTTCGAAGTCGGGCACGACCGGCTACCCCTTCGCGGTGATTCTGCAGAGGCTCGGATCCTTGGCTGATACGCACACGCTTCATCCGTCGCATGCGTACCGGCGGCGCCATCATCGCGCAAGCTCGAGCCTGCGGCCCGGCGGGCGCCCCGCAGGTTTCATGATCACGCTTTCGCCACATCCGGCGCCGACCGTTCCGCCAGGTCATACGGTGTCCTCTTGCACCCGCACATCCCTGGGGGGATCACACATGTCGTACGGCTATCCGCCACCGCAGCCCGGCCGGCCGGAACCCGAGTCGCAGGAGCCCTGGCAGTATCCGCCGCAGCCGGGTCCGGGGTGGGGCAGCCCGATGCCGCCGCCGAAGAAGGCGAACGTGGGGCTGATCGTCGGGGTCGGCTGCGGTGGGCTGCTCCTGGCGCTCGTCATCGTCGGCGCGATCGTGGCGCTGGTCAGCAGCGGCGACGACGGGAACGACCGGCCGGAGTCGGGCAGGCCGGTTGCCGACGCCCCGTCGGTGGCGGCGTCGGCGTCGGCGCCGGCCACGGAGAAGGCGACGGCCGGTCCCGAGGACGCCGAGCGGGACGTGACGATCACTGCGTGCACGGTCGACTCCCTGACGACGTGGGCGCATGCGGATGTGGAGATCCTCAACCACGGCAGTGACACGGCGACCTACATCATCCGGATGGAGTTCGTCGACCCGTCCGGTACGCGCCTGGCCGACGGGCTGGCGGTGACCAGCAACTTGGCTCCGGGGCAGAAGGCGAAGGAGAAGGCGCAGGGGGTCGGTGAGACCAAGGGCAAGGTGTCGTGCAGGGTGACCGAGGTCATGCGACAGCCGGCGGAGTGAGGTCCGCCGTCGGGACGCGGCGTCGCCTCGCCGGCATCTGCGGGAACCCGGAGTCCAGGTACGGGCCACCGCGCCCTCGGCTACCGTGAATGGCCAGCACGGTGCACAGGGAGCTGTATTGACACAGGTCGCGGTAGTCGGTGGCGGGATCGGCGGTCTGGCCGCCGCACTGTTCCTGGGCCGGCGGGGGCATGCGGTCACGGTGCTGGAGCGGGACGGACACCGGCCGGGGCGCGACCTCGACGCGGACTTCTTCGACTGGCGGCGCCCGGGGGTGCCGCAGGCCGCCCAGCCCCACGGGCTCCTGGCACCGGTCCGTACGGTGCTGCGCCAGGAGGCCCCCGACGTGTACGACGCGATGCTCCGGATGGGGGCGGGCGAACGCAACGAGCTGGAGTGGTTCGCCGAGCGCCCGCCCGTGCGTCCGGGGGACGACGACCTGGTCACGGTCCAGACGCGGCGCATCGTGCTGGAGGCCGCGCTCCACGATGCCGTTCACCGCGAACCGACCGTCGACGTCCGGCTCGGGGAGCCCGCCGAGGGGCTCGTCGTCGACCGCCGCCCCGGAGTACCCCGGGTGACGGCGGTGCGGTCGGGGTCCGGGCGGTACGACGCAGATCTGGTGCTGGACGCCGGCGGACGCCGTTCCCCGGTGCCGGGCTGGCTGGCGGAGGCGGGCTGCCGGGACGCCGTGGTGGAGACCCACCGCACCGGGATCGCGTACTTCTGCCGCTGGTACCGGCTGCGCCCCGAGGGGCCGAAGGATCCGGGGCGGGTGAAGGCTGGATCCGTGGCAGCCTTCGCGGTGGGCGGGGTGTTCCCGTCGGACAACGGCACCTTCGCGGTCTTCCTGACCGTGTCCACCGCCGACCCCACGCGTGGCGCGCTCCTGGACCCCGAGGTCTTCGAGAGGGTGGCCCGGACCTTTCCCGCCGTGGCCGCGTGGCTGGACCTGCGGCCCGAAGCGGTCTCCGGGGTGCTCGCGATGGGCGGCCTCGACAACCGCTGGACCGCCCTGTCCGACGCGGCCGGGCCCATCGTCACCGGCCTGGTCGGGGTCGGCGACGCGGTCACGCACACCAACCCCACGATGGGGCAGGGCGTGGCGCTGGCCCTGTGGGCGGCGCAGTGGGTGGCCGGTCACGTGGCACGGGCCGCCGACGACCCCGCGGCGTTCGCCGCCGGTCATCACCGCTGGGCCGGGCGGACCCTGCGCCCCTGGTTCGACGTCCAGGTCGCCATGGACCGCGCCAACGAGGCCCGGCTCGCCCGTCCCGCGCGGCGTTCGCCCGAGCCGCCCACGGAGGCGGCTCGTGGCACGGCGGCCGTGTCCGCCTGTTCCTGGGACGACCCGGTCGTGATGCGGGCACGTGCCCGCATCCGCCATCTCGTCCAGCCCGCCGATGAGGCCTACGGCACCGAGGAGGTGCGGGCCCGCGTGGCGCGCTGGCTGGCGGAGCACCCGGACTTCACCCCCGGGTTCGACGGCCCCGCCCGTGAGGAGTGGGAGTCGGCCGTACGCCGCACCTGACGGGCCGTGCCACGCGGGGCCTGGCTGCCCGTCGGCTTCCCGGCGTTCGCCGGGTACGTACGACGGTGTCGGTGCCGGCCGCGAAGGGGCGGCCGGCACCGACGCCGTGTGTCCGGGTGGTCAGACGAGGAGCTTCGTCTTCGCCCGCTGGTACTCCTCTTCAGAGATCGCGCCCTTGTCCTTGAGGTCCGCGAGCTTCGACAGGTCCTCGACGTGGCTGCTCTTCGGCGCGCCGTTCGCGTCGGACGTGCCCGCGGCATCTCTCACGTACGCCTTGAAGGCCGCATCACGTTCCTTCGCGTCCCTCGCGTCTCGTTCGCCCATGGACTTGCCGCGAGCGATCACGTAGATCAGCACGCCCAGATACGGCAGCACCAGAGCCAGGATCAGCCAGCCCGCCTTGGCCCATCCGCCGAGGTCGTGGCTGCGGAAAACGTCCATGATGACCCGGAACAGAAGGAACAGCCACATGATCCAGAGGAAGAACCAGAGCATGGTCCAGAACAGGTTGAGCAGGGGGTAGTCGTCCATCGTCCACTCCAGGCGCCGCGTCGAATGGCTGAATCCAAAATCAGTCATACCACCGCATTTATGCCTTCGCCCGTTGGAGTTCCTTTGTTCCGCCAGGAGGGGGAAGGGGGACGGGCGGGCGCGGTGCGACGCGGTGCGGCCTGGAATGCGGCGGCTACTTCTCCGGTACGGAGGTGGCGACGGAGGCTGCGTCGGCGGAGTGCTCCGCGGGCTCGGCCGGCTGCGGGACCGCGGACGCGGGAGCCGCCTCCGCCGCGCGTGCGGCCGCCGAGGCCTTCCGGCTGTGCACCAGGATTCCTATGAATCCGGCGATGAACCCACTGATCAGGCCCGAGATCGCGTGGTTGAGCGCGTTGACCGATTCGCTGTCCGGAAGGCCGATGGCGGCATAGTTCACCGCCGCGCTCATCACCGCACCCATCAGGCCGCCGATGGCGCCGCTGATCACGGCGGCGCGTACGGGGGAGGGAGAGGCGGCAGGGGCAGGGGCGGGGGCGGGGGTGAGCGGTGCGGTCATCGTCGAGGGCCCTCCAGACAGGCTGCGATGAGAGACCGGGAGCGACCGGCGGGGCGACTGCGCTCCGGGGTCTGCTCTCACGGGCAGCCCACCGGTCCGGGGGATGCAGCAGTTACCTTGCGACAGAACACGTGTTCCTTGCAACACCTTCTCGTTTTCAACACTTTGACGATCCGATGAAGATCATCCATGGATCATCCGGAGATGGTCCGAGGAGGTGGAAATGTCCTGGGGCCTCAAAGGGGCGGCAGAGCCGCTGTGTTCGGATGCCGCGACATCGGTTTGCGTTCCCTGTCCGGCGGTTGGGGGAGGGGTGTCGCCCGCGGACGCGGGGCCGTCATGGGCGGGCGTGCGGCCGCCCATGCGGCCGGTGGGCCGGCCCCGGGCGGCGCCCGCGGAGGCGTTCGCGCCGGGTGGTCATGAGTGCCTCGAACATGCCGTAGAGTTGTGTTTACCGACGCGGGGTGGAGCAGCTCGGTAGCTCGCTGGGCTCATAACCCAGAGGTCGCAGGTTCAAATCCTGTCCCCGCTACTGAAGAATCAGGCCCGGCATGCATACAGCGTGCCGGGCCTGATTCGTTTGTTCGCCGTCGGCCCGCCGGGTCGCTCGGTGCGAGCCGCACAGTGTGTACGCGTACCCCCATTGGCCGATGAGGAGTCGCCCCGCGACCCTGCTCCGGGAAACCTGGGGGTGGTGCGCGGTACCGTCCGCGGCCGTGGATGGACCGGGCAGGAGACCAGCAGGTGGGGAAGCGGGAGAAGCGGCGGAAGAGGCCTGTCGGTGACGTGCGGGCCCGCCGGTTCGTCCGGGCGCTGCCCGCGCTGATGATCGTCGGGGGCGTGCTGTTCGACGCCGTGACCCGGCCCGAGTTCACCGCCATCCCCTTGTACGCGGCGGCTCCGCTGATCGCCGCGCCGTTCTTCTCGCTGGCCGGCACCGTCTGTGCCGGGGCTGCCGCGCTGCTGGCGGTCGTCGGTTTGCGGGCCTACAGCGGCACCCTGTTCGAGGTCGTACCCTCCATCGAACTGCTCACCGTCCTCACCGTCTCCGTCCTCGCTGTGGTGATCAACGGGGTCGTGCGGCGCAGCAACGAGCAACTGGCTTCGGCCCGCGTCATCGCGGAGACCGCGATGCGCGCTGTGCTGCCGACACCGGCCGAGCGGATCGGCGGGCTGCATGTGGCCGCGCGGTACGAGGCGGCGCAGGCGGACGAGTTCGTCGGCGGCGACCTGTACTCGGTGACGGACACCCCTCAGGGCGTGCGGCTGGTGGTCGGGGACGTGCGTGGCAAGGGGCTGGAAGCCGTGGAGACGGTGGCGGTGGTCATCGGAGCCTTCCGGGAGGCGGCCGAGGGGGAGGAGACCCTGGAGGGCGTGGCGCAGCGGCTGGAGCGTGCGCTGGCGCGGGAGTCGAGCCGGCGCGGCGGCCTCGACGCGGTGGAGGGCTTCATCACCGCGGTGCTCGTGGAGATCCCGCCGGGTGCGGCCCGGGCGCGGATCGTCAACCGCGGACACCCCGAGCCGCTGCTGCTGCACACGGACGGGGCGCTGGAGGTGCTCGGTCCGTCGTTGCCCGCGCTGCCGCTGGGGATGGACCTGGGGGCGTGGCCGGACCGGGCCGACGAGTGGGACCTGCCTGCCGGGGCGACACTCCTCCTCTATACGGACGGCCTCTCCGAGGCCCGTAATGCCGGAGGGGTCTTCTATGACCCCGCCGAGCGGCTGCGAGGACGGATCTTCCCGGGGCCGGAGGAGCTTCTCTCCGCGCTGACCGATGACGTGCGGCTGCACACGGGCGGCGAGTCGACGGACGACATGGCGCTCCTCGCGGTCGGGCGGCCCGCGGAGGGCCAGTCGGACCGGCGCAGGACCGTGAAGATCGTCGGCCTGGGAGACGGTGGCGGCTGAGCCCGCGCCGGGTGGGCGGGAGCGGTGGGCCGCAATGCCACCGTCCGTAACCGAAGGGCACCCCTCCGCATAACATTTGACGCAACATCAGAAAGTGGATGGCGGGTGAAGGGTGATCAACTCGCCCGATTCCACCCGGTTGTGTCCCGTAAAGTCCAGGCCAAGGACGTGAACGATCAGTGGGAACGGCTTGGAATCGGACCCCGGTGTCTATTAACGTTCGATAACGCAGCGCGGTTGTCCCAGCCGCCGTCAGTGGCGGCACCGTGCGCGAGCGCCGAATTCCGCAAGGGAACCGGGGAACCACCTACATGGGGTGAATCGGGCATCTCTGTCTTGTTACGAGACGGAGGAACCCGTAGGAGACCTTCCTGCTCCGAACCCGTCAGCTAACCCGGTAGGCGAGAAGGAAGGAAAGGAGTGCGCCCCCGTGGCGTCCAACAAGCCTGCCCCCGAAGCTCCCTCCCGGTTCGGGTCCGAGTACGGCGATGACTTCGCGACCCGGCCCGCCACCGCTTTCGGTACGGAGTACGGGGTCGACTACGCGACCGATTACGGGACCGATCGGGGCAGTGACTTCGGCAACGACTTCCGCGCCGACGAGGCCGGGCCCGACCGGGCCTGGGAGGAATGGAATCCCACCGAGGAGTCCGTCCGCCCCGTCCGCGGCAAGCACCGCGTCGCCAAGCAGCGCAATGGTCTGGCCCGCAGCTCCACCGTCCTCGGCGTCGGCGTCATCGCGGCCGTCGGTGCGGGTGGCATGGCCACCGCCCAGAGCAAGCCGCCGGTCTCCATCTCTCTTCCCGATTCCATCGCGGACAACCTCCCCGACGCCAAGTCCCTCCCGGGCGTCGGCGCACTGTTCTCGGGCAAGTCCGAGGACAGTGCCGAGAAGACCGAGACCGCTTCCGCCCCGCTGACGACCGCCGGCATCACCACCGCCGAGGCCGAGCAGGGCACCACCGACGCGGGTGAGGCACTCCGCGCCCGCATCCTCCAGCAGGCCGAGCAGCAGCAGGACGCCGCCGACGCCGAGGTCAAGGCGGCAGCGGAGAAGGCCGCCGCGGAGAAGGCCGCCACGGAGGCGAAGAAGAAGCAGGACGCCGCCGAGGCCAAGATCGCCGCCGAGAAGAAGAAGGCGGCGGAGGAGGCGGCGAAGAAGGCGGAGGCCCTGCGGCTCGCCAAGCTCGCCGCCAGCTACGCCATCCCCACCTCCTCGTACACGATCACCTCGACCTTCGGCGAGGCCGGATCGATGTGGTCCTCCGGCTACCACACGGGCCTCGACTTCGCGGCGCCCACCGGCACGCCGATCAAGGCGATCCACAGCGGCACGGTCAAGTCGGCCGGCTACTCCGGTTCCTACGGCTACCGCACGGTCCTGGAGCTGGAGGACGGCACGGAGCTGTGGTTCTGCCACCAGTCCTCGATGGATGTCAGCATCGGCCAGAAGGTCACCACCGGCGACACCATCGGACGCGTCGGCGCGACCGGCAACGTGACCGGCCCGCACCTCCACCTGGAGGTCCACACCGCGGACGGCACCGGCATCGACCCGATGGCCTGGCTGAGCGCCCGGGGCCTGACGGTCTGAGACCGCCCACCCCGCGCCGGTTCTCCGGCCGATGAAACCCCGGCAGCCCTGACGCTCACCCCCCGACGTCAGGGCTGCCGGTCTGTCCCCGGCCGCCGGGCTGGTCCGTTCAGATGTGCGGGCCACGGAATAGCGGAGCGGGTGGCAGCGGTTGTCCCCCCATGACTTCTCTCCGCACGCTCGGCTCGTCGGGCCTTCAGGTCTTCCCCCTCGCCCTCGGTGGCAACGTCTTCGGCTGGACCGCCGACGAGGCGCAGTCCTTCGCCGTCCTCGACGCGTACGCGGCGGCCGGCGGCAACTTCGTCGACACCGCCGACGGCTACTCGGCCTGGGTCCCCGGCAACGAGGGCGGCGAGTCCGAGACGCTCATCGGCAAGTGGCTCGCCGCGCGCGGCAACCGCTCCGACATCGTCGTGGCCACCAAGGTCGGCGCCCACCCCGCGTACAAGGGGCTCTCCGCCACCACCATCAAGGCCGCCGCCGAGGAGTCGCTGCGCCGGCTCGGCACCGACCACATCGACCTCTACTACACGCACTTCGACGACGAGGCGGTCCCGGTCGAGGAGATCATCACCGCCCTTGACCAGTTGGTGAAGGACGGCAAGGTCCGCGAGATCGCCGCGTCCAACATCAGCCCGCAGCGGCTGCGGGCCTCGCTGGACTTCTCGGAGCGCGAAGGGCTCGCCCGCTACGTGGCCCTGCAGCCGCACTACAACCTCGTCTCCAGGGACACGTACGAGGGCGAACTCCAGGACACCGCCGCCGAAGCCGGCCTCGCGGCCGTCCCGTACTACGCCCTCGCCTCCGGGTTCCTCACCGGCAAGTACCGTCCGGGCACGGCCGTCGAGAGTGCCAGGGCCGGGAGCGCCGGCACGCACCTGGAGTCGGAGCGCGGCCGGAAGGTGCTCGCCGCACTCGACAAGGTGGCGCAGGAGCGGGACGCGGAGATCGCGACCGTGGCGCTGGCGTGGCTGGCTGCCCGGCCGACCGTCGCCGCACCGATCGCCTCGGCCCGTACGGTCGAGCAGCTTCCGGCGCTGGTGGCCGTCGCCGGCCTGCGGCTGACGCAGCAGGAGCTGACGGACCTCACCGAGGCTTCCGCCTAACCCCGTTGCCCGTACTCCGGTGGATTCGTACAGGGGGGACCATGCTGGTTGTACGGCGGGTTCGCGTGCGGGGGGCGGGGCTGGTTGTACGGCGGGTTCGCGTGCGCGGGGCGGGGCTGGTCGTACGGGGGGTTCGTGTACGGCGGTGCGCTGTAGGGCTGCCCGCCGTACGGGTGTGCCGCGTACGGGTATGCGGCGTACGGGTACGGCCGGTGCACGGCGGGCACGGGACGGGGGCGCAGCCGGACCGCGGCCTGCGCCGCGTACGCCAGCGCGGGGCCGGCGGTCTCCCTGCGCTGCCACAAGTGGTGCAGCAACTCCCGCTCGCGTTCGGCGAAGTCCGGGCCCGCCGTGCCACGGCGGGCCTGCCGGCGAAGAAAGGCCAGTGAGGTCGCGAACGACTCGTACTCGGCGACCGTACGGGCCGCCGCCCTGCCCCGCGCCTTCACTTCCTTCCGCGCCGCGGCGGATATGCGGGGGTGGGCATGGGCATGGGCGGGGTGGTGGGCGTGCGCGGGAGTGTACGCCGGGTGGTACGCGTGGCCTTGGGGCCTCCCGTACGGGTCGCTCGCTGTCGCTGTCGCTGCCGCGGCGCGTTGGCGTGCGATGTCCCTGGCCATGCCGCGGGCCCTCATCGAGGAGAGGGCGAGAGGCTCGGCGGCGGACAGCCAGCCGGCCACGGCGTACGCCGGCAGCTCGACGCCGAGGGCGTGCAGCTCGCGCCGTCGGGCCCAGACCGCCAGCCAGGTCACCAGCCCGAAGGCCGGGACCATGAAGGCCCCGTACACGGCGTAGAAGCCGTACGGGCCGAACGTGGACGACCCGTTCCACAGGGCGTGCATGCCCATCGCGAGGAGCAGGCCCAGCAGCGGAAGCGCGATGCGCCGGACCCGCTGATGGCGCGCACTGCTCGCGGCGATGCCGAAACCGATACCGGTCAGCACGGTGAAGAGCGGATGGGCGAACGGCGACATCACCGCACGTACGAAGAACGTCGCCACGGTCACCGAGGCGAAGCCCGAACCCATCTGCTGGTCCTCGCCGAAGGCGTTGCCGAGATAGAGGATGTTCTCCGTGAAGGCGAACCCCGTCGCGGTGAAACCGGCGACGACCACGCCGTCCACGATTCCGCCGAAGTCCCGCCGCCGGAACAGGAAGAGCAGCAGTACGGCCGCCGCCTTGGCGCTCTCCTCCACGACGGGCGCTATGACCGTGGCGCCCAGCGTGTCCGCGCTGCCGGGGTCTGCCGTGGCGGTGGCGATCCACCGCGTCGCGAAGGAATTGGCGAGGATCGCGACCAGGGCGGCCGCGCAGGCGCCCCAGGCGAAGGCGAACAGCATGTTGCGCCACGGTCCGGGTTCGACCCGGTCCAGCCAGCGGAACGCCGTCATCAGGACCGGGACGGGCAGCACGGCCAGCCCCAGCCCGACGAGGAAGCCCTGCGTCCCCGTCTGGTCGCGGACCAGGGCCAGGATCACCAGACCGCAGAGCGCCAGCACGGTGAAGACGGCGATGACGCGGAGCGTTCTGCTCCGCCACAGCATCCCGACGCGGCGCGGACGGTACCGCCACTGGCCCCGGTCCGGCACGGCAGCCAGAACCTCGCCGACCAGCTGCTCCTCGAGCACCGGTACGGCCGGCTGCGAATGCCGCTGCTGCTGAACAGACCCGTCGGACACCCCACGACCCTAACCAGCGGGACTGACAACGGCCATGGCGCGTGGACCGCGCGGCATGGACCGCGTGGACGGCATGGACCGCGTGGACCGCACCCGGATCGACGGAAGTCCCGTTCGGAGGTCGCCCGGAGGCCGTCCAAAGGCCGCCCGGAGGCGGTTCGCGGGCCGTTCAGGGGCCCTTCAGTGGCGGGCGAAGAGAAGGTCGTGCACCACGTGGCCCTTGTCCAGGCCCTGTCCCTCGAACCGGGTCAGCGGCCGGAACGCGGGCCGTGGCGCGTAGCCACCGTCCGCCGCCGTGTTCTCGAAGCGGGGGTGCGCGGTCAGCACCTCCAGCATCTGCTCGGCGTACGGCTCCCAGTCGGTCGCGCAGTGCAGGACCGCTCCGGGCTTCAGCCGCTGTGCCACCAGGTCGAGGAACTCCGGCTGGATCAGCCGGCGCTTGTGGTGGCGCGACTTGGGCCATGGGTCGGGGAAGTACACCCGCAGCCCGTCCAGCGCGTCAGGCTTCAGCATCTCGCGCAGCAGGATGATCGCGTCACCGTTGGCGACCCGGATGTTGGACATGCCGTTCCGGTCCGCGAGACGCAGCAGATTGCCCTGGCCCGGGGTGTGCACGTCGACAGCGAGGATGCCGGTGCCCGGGTCGTCGGCGGCCATCTGCGCGGTGGCCTCTCCCATGCCGAAGCCGATTTCCAGGACCACGGGCAGTCCGTCGAACAGCTCGGGCAGATCGAGGACGCGCAGCCCGTCGATGTCCAGGCCCCACTTCGGCCAGAGCCGCTCCAGGGCGTCCTGCTGGCCGGGCGAGACCCGGCTGCGGCGCGGCTGGAAACTGCGGATCCGGCGTTCGTGGTGCGAGCCGGCCGGATCGGCGGCGGGACCGCCGGGGAAGCGGGGCTCCTGGCGCAGCCTGCGCGCACGGTCCAGAGCCGCGGCACGCAGCTCGTCCGGGATTCCGGCGGTCGCGGGTGCGCCGGCCGTCAGGCCGGCTCCGGGCGCGGCTCCGGGCTCGGCGTCGCCGGGCGTCGCGGGGGAGGGGTTCATGGGCTCAGACACAATGACCTGATTCTACGGCGGGCGGCTTCCACCCCGTCCCCTGTGCCCGGAGCAGCGCCCGGCGTGCCACCTCCCGCCCGATGGGCAGCGCGGCCGTGGCGGCGGGCGACGGGGCGTTCAGCACGTGCACGGTGTGCGGGGCCTCGCGGATCAGGAAGTCGTCCACGAGTGTGCCGTCCCGCAGCACGGCCTGGGCCCTGACCCCGGCCGGGGCGGGGCGCAGGTCGGCCTCCGTCACGTCGGGCAGGAGGCGCCGCACGGCCGCCGTGAACGCGTGCTTCGACAGCGAGCGGTGCACCTCGCCCGCCCCGTATCTCCAGTGCCGGCGGGCCATCCGCCAGGAGCCCGGCCAGCTCATCGTGTCCAGCAGCTCACGGGGGCGTACGACAGGCCAGCCGTATCCCTCGCGGGCCAGGGCCGGTACCGCGTTCGGCCCGACGTGGACGCTGCCGTCGTGGCCCCGGGTCAGATGGACGCCGAGGAACGGGAACGCCGGGTCCGGCACCGGATAGACCAGGCCACGCACCAGCTCGGGCCGGGCCAGCTCGTAGTACTCCCCCCGGAACGGCACGATGCGCATCCCCGGGTCGTCGCCCGCCAGCCGCGCCACGTGGTCGCAGTGCAGCCCCGCGCAGTTGACCAGCACCCGGGCCCGCACCACCAGGCCGTCCGCCGTCCGCACCGCGACGCCCCACGGCCGCCGGTCGATCTCGGTGACCTCGGCGCCGAACCTGATCAGGCCGCCGCCGCCCCGCACCTCGGTGGCGAACCGCTCGGCGACCGCGCCGAAGTCGCACACACCCGTCGTGCCCACCCGGATCGCGGCGAGGCCCCGCACCCGCGGTTCGTACTCGGCGATCTGCGCGGGCCCCAGCTCGCGCACCGGCAGCCCGTGCTCCCGGCCGCGCTGTACCAGCGAGTGCAGCCGGGGGAGCTCGGAGCGGCCGGTCGCGACGATCAGCTTGCCGGTCACGGCGTGCGCGATGCCGTGCTCCCGGCAGAAGTCGACCATCTCGGCCGCGCCGCGCACCGCGTACCGCGCCTTCAGCGAGCCCGGGGTGTAGTAGATGCCGCTGTGGATCACTCCGCTGTTGCGCCCGGTCTGGTGGCGCGCCGGGCCCCACTCCTTCTCCAGCACCATCACCCGCGTGCCCGGTGCGGTCCGTGTGATCGCATACGCGGCCGACAGGCCGACGATCCCGCCGCCGATCACCAGCACATCGCAGTCGTACGCCGCGTGCGTCATCATCACGCCACCTCCCAACCCGATAGTGCACTGACCCACTGACAACGCACTCAAACCAGTGCGGGCACAGCGTGGCGCATCCCGTGCGGGCCCGGCCGGGACGCGGACCCGGCACGCGGGCCCGCGCCGGGCGCGGCTACGCGGGGGCGACCAGCAGCGGACGGGCGCGCTCCCGCAGCTCGACGACGCGCGGCTCGTCCCCGTAGGGCTCCAGCCGGTGCAGCAGGTCGCGCACGTACTCGGTGGTCCGGGCCGACGAGATGCGGCCCGCCACCTCGACGGCCCGGGTACCCGCCGCGCAGGCCGCGTCCAGGTTTCCCGACTCCAGCTCGGCGACGGCCGAGACGACGAGCCGCAGACCGTGCGAGCGGACGAACTCCTCGGTGGGTCTGGACAGCGCCTGTTCGGTGAAGCGCCGCACCTGTCGCGGCGCCTTCAGGTCGAGGTGGCACTCCGCGGCGTCGGCCGCGAACCGGTCGTACGAGTAGAAGCCCAGCCACGACGGGTCCGCGTCGCCGTCCCGGGAACGCTCCAGCCACCCCTCGGCCGCCTTCAGCGCGGCCCCGGCGGCCGGTGCGTCGTTCGCCTTCGCATGGGCGCGGGCTTCGACCAGGCGGAAGAAGCTCATGGTGCGTGCCGTCGCGAGACCGCGGTTGCGCTCGACCGCCGCCTGAGCGAGGTCGACGCCCTCGTCGGCGAAGCCGCGATAGGTCGCCTGAAGCGACATGGACGCGAGAACATAGCCGCCGAGGGGTACGTCGGCCGCGGCCCGTGCCAGCCGCAGCGCCTGGATGTAGTAGCGCTGGGCAGCCTCCTGCTGACCGGTGTCGAAGGCCATCCACCCGGCGAGCCTGGTCAGTTCGGCCGCCGCGCCGAAGAGCGCCCGGCCGACCTCGTCGCTGTACGAACCCAGCAGCAGCGGTGCCGCGTCGACCCGTAAACACTCCGGGACCATGGACGAACGCCAGTCCCCGCCGCCGTACTTGGAGTCCCAGCGGCGTGCGTCCTGGGCGGCCTCCCGCAGTTTGGACACATCGCTGTGGCCGACCCGCAGCGGCGACACGTCGGGCGCGGAGTGCGCGGAGTCCGGGCCCGGCTGCACGGGGATCGACAGCCCGTGCCCGGGAGCCGGCGTCGTGCCGTGGCCGGTCATGAGGGAGGTGCCGGGCCCGGCGGCCGCGCGGTGCCCGGGAGCCGTTGCCGTCGACTGCTTCGACGCGTCCTGCGCCGGGCCGGAGCCCGAGCCGCCCTCCGGCCCGAGGGAGCCGGGCGGAAGGGGAACACCCCGCGCGCTCGATGCCCCTTGCGCCCCTGCTGCGCCCTGTGCGCCCTGCGTGCTGTGTTTACCGAGGATCGCCGCCACAGCCGTCGTCGAGGCGCGTGCCACCGACGGGTCGGCGGGGGATATCAGCCAGCGGGACGCCGGGGTCGCGTACGCACTCACCGAGAACGAACCCGCCAGCGACTGCCAGATCCCGCCACTGCCCGCTCGTCGCCCGGCCAGATCCAGCCGGTACAGCTCGGTCGCCGAACGGACCGCCTCACCTACATCGCGGGGGAACGCCAGCCCGACCTCCGGCGCCGGGTCGGCGTCGGCCAGCCCGATCTCGTGCAGCGGGACAGGCCGGCCGAGCTTGGCGCCGATCGCCGCGGCGATGAGATGGGGCGCGGCACCCTGCGGCACCATGCCCTTGGAGACCCACCGGGCCACCGAGGTCTTGTCGTACCGAAGTGTCAGTCCGCGCTGCGCCCCGAGGTCGTTGACCCGCCGGGCGAGCCCGGCGTTGCTGATTCCCGCGAGGGCGAGAACGGTTCCGAGCTTCTCGTTCGGTCCGCGTTGCTCCCTGGACATGCGCCACCCCTCGACACACAGACGGCAGCCGCGTCACCGATGCGGCGCGCGGCATTCGTACCGGGTTCTCCCCAGGGACGGACCCCGGCACTCCGGCCGCACACGCATTTGGCCGAGCCCCGAGGAATATGCCGCCCTGCTGAGAACATCAGTAAACCCAGCGTAGTTCGCCGCATCCCTACCGTTAAGGGCCAGACGTCCGTATGGCGGGATTGTTGTCCGTACCGGCCACACGCGGGGGGCGACGGGGAACCGAACGGCGTGAGGGGCCGAAGGGGCGGCATGGGCGAACGGGGGGCGGACGCCACGCGAAGGAATAGCGGAGGAAGGGCGGAGGAAAGGAGAGGGCTCGGGGGAGAGGGTGTGGGGTCCGCCTGCACCCTGTACGGAGATTGGCGGGACCGCTCCCGGGCGGGGCGGCCGGGAGTCCCGGACGGGGCGGGCGGGGAGCGGGAAGAGGTGCGCGTCGCCGGCCGGTCTCCTCCGCCCGACCAGCCCGGACCCGAGCGCCGGGGCGCGTCCGGCGCCCTGTCCGTACCGCCTCGGCGGCCCTCGCCGGAGCTCCGTGAGGGGTCTCTCCGCGTGCTCCTGGCGTGTGGCCGTGCGCCCGGCCGTGCGCTCTGGCCCGGTTCCTGCGGGAGCGCTTGCATGGGTGCTGCGTGGGTCGGCCCGCTGCACTGGACACAGCGGGCTGGGGGAAGACCGTCGCCTCATTCCCCGCAGGCGGCGGACCGGTCCGGGGGGCGGACCGCGCCTCCCGGACCGAGCGTGGAGCCGGTGTGGCGCCGGCCGTCGAGGCGGGCCCCGGAGCGACTGCCGAGCCCTTCCGGGCTCGGACCGGGAGGCTCGCAGGTCTGGATGCGGTTCGGAACGAACCAGTCTGAACTGGTGCATACATGTCCACGACGTGCTGACGGACCGGTTCCCACACCTCCTGAGAATGGCTGGATATCGCCGGTCGGACGAGGTTGGGCCGACGGTTTCGCGGACACCCCGGAAACCGCCCCGGCGGGGTGTGGGCCGTGGCCGGATCCGGGCCGTTGCTCCGGTGCGCGCACGGGGAAGGCGACGCGCGCGATCCGTGACACGGGCGGGAAGTGCGGCGCGCGGAGTCCGGGGCGGGCGAGGGGAAGGCAACGCGCGGAATCCGTAACTCCGTTGCCGTCGGGGCCGACGCGCGCGGGCCGTTCACGGAACGCCAGGTCCGGCGGCCGCCCTCCGGCCTTTGCCAGGGGCGCATGCGCTCACGACGTGCGCCCTCCGTAGCCACTCCTGCGCGCCGTTGTCGTGGCAGCATGTCCGCAACGGCGCCGCGCGTTACCGGAGTTCTCCCGATACTGCCCTGCTGCGCCGATTTGTCCACAGCCTGTGGAGGCGGCGATGCGTTGGTTGGTGGGTTGGAGCAGTATCGCCGCGAGCTTCGGCACGGCCGGAGCGGTCGGCGGCAGTGACGAGGGGCGCACGATGCACCCCGTGGGCTCCCAACTCCTGTGGGGGGACCCGGATCCGCTCTGGGCAGTGGGCGACTGGCGGCCCGACGAGATCCGAACGGTCCGGGTGGACACCGCCGAGGGCGCCCCCACCGCACGGCTCGCCGTCCTCGGCTGCTGCGGTGCCACCGACGAACAACTGCGCGTCGGTCTGCTCGCCGCCCGCGGCGGGGCCCTGCGCCACCTCACCGCATGGACCGGCAGTTACACGGCCGTCGTCCAGATAGGCCGACGGATCACCGTGGCCGGCGACCTCGCCGGAGCCCGCCCGGTCTTCTACACGCCCTGGGCCGGCGGCACGGCCTACGCCACCGCCGCGCTCCCCCTCGCCGACCTCATCGAGGCACAGCTGGACATCGGCCACCTCGCCGCCCTGCTCGCCTGCCCCGAAACCCCGGAGGCGCTGCGCGACGGCACCCCGTACGAGGGGGTGAAGCGCATCCCGCCCGGTCACGCGCTGATCCTCCGCGAGGGCTCGCGGGAGATCACGGGGTACGAGGCGGTGGCCTCCCTCGCCGTGGCCGCGCCCGAACTCGACCCGGTGAGCGCCGTCGACGGGGTACGCGACGCCCTCGTCGAAGCGGTACGCGCCAGACTCCTGGCCCCGCGCCACGCCCCGGAGACCCTGCCGCCCGACCCCGGCCCCGTCCCCGGCATGGGCCCAGCCGAACGCCGTGCCGCCAGGGGCGCACCCGTGCCCGGAATCGGCTCCGACCTCTCCGGGGGCAGCGCCTCGGCGACGCTCGCCCTGCTCGCCGCCGGGCTCCCCGGCCTGCCCGGCACGATCCTGGGCCACGGCACGGGAGCGGGGGAGCGACTGCTCGCCGTCACCTTCAACGACCTGACGACCCGCGCGCACGAGGACGAGCTCGAACGTGCCCGCGTCATCGCCGCCAACCCGAGGCTGCACCACGTCGTGGTCGCCGCCGGCGAAGAGGCCCTGCCCTACGCCGACCTGGAGAACGGCCCGCTCACCGACGAGCCGGCCCCCTCCCTCGTCCTCGTCGAACGCCACCGCCGCCGCCTCTCCGCGGGCAGCGCCGACCACTTCGTCGGCGACGGTGCCCGGCAGGTGCTCGACGCCCACCCGGCCCGTCTCGCCGATCTGCTGATCGACCGCAGGAGGCGCCATCTGGTGCGCCCGGTCGCCGCGCTCGCCAGGGCGGAAGGACCGTCCGCGCACTCCCTGTTCGTGCCGCTGACCGTCTACAGGGCGGCCCGGCGCCTGGCCCGTACGTCCTACCGCACCGGTCTCGAAGCGGCGGCCGGCCGCCTGCCCGACGCCAACCGCCTCACCCCCGACCTCGACACCCCCGCCGACGCCTCGCTCGCCGCACTGGCCTGGTCCCGTCCGGGACCGGCCGCCCGGTGGCTCACCGGAGAGGCGCTGGCTGAAGTATCGGTCCGTCTCCAGGAGGCGGCGATCCGTCCCACCTCCGTCCAGCGACCCGGCGAGGCCCGGGCCAGAGCCTCCCTGGCCCGGCACGCGGCCGGCCACCGGATCCTGGAACAGGCCGCCGAGATCCGCAGCCAGCGGCTGCACGCCCCCTTCCTGGACAACCAGGTCGTACGCGCCGCCCGCGCGCTCCCCGAATCCCTCCGGGTCCAGCCGGGCGCCCGCGCGGCGATCCTGCGCAGGGTCCTGGCGGGTGCGGGCATCCACGATCTGCCGCCCGGCTGGGGCACCCCGTCCCAGGCCACGTCGACCGCCGTCACCCGTACCGGCCTGCGCGCCTCGCTGCCCGAACTGATCGCCCTGTTCGACGCCCCGCTGCTCGCCGACGCGGGTCTGGTCGAGGCCCGCGTCGTACGCAAGGCCCTGCGCGCGGCCTCCGAGGGGGAGCCCCTCCCCCTGGACGGCCTGGCCGACCTCGCCTCCACGGAACTGTGGCTGCGCCGCCTCGTGTCGCGGCGCGGCACCTGCTGGACGGGGACGGCGGCACCACGGCAGCGCGCGGTCGCCGGCGGAGTGGCCCCGGCCCGACGGTCGCTGCAGGGCTAGGGCGTGTCCGGCGATCAGGGCCGGGGTGGCGGCGTCCGGCACGGCACCTTGCCGCGTTGGCCTGTCCGGCGGGTCAGGGCCGGGGTGGCGGCGTCCGGCACGGCACCTTGCCGCGTTGGCCTGTCCGGCGGGTCAGCGCCGGGGTGGCGGCGTCCGGCACGGCACCTTGCCGCGTAGGCCTGTCCGGCGGATCAGGGCCGGGGTGGCGGGTCTGACACAGCACCTTGCCGCGTTGCCGAGACGTCCGGATAGCTGCGCTATGAAAACGCTCCGGCGCCTTGCGATGTACCGCACCAGAGCCGCACCCTGGCCGACCCTGAGCCGCCGGACAGGCCCTGGTCCGCGGCGGCCTCCCACGGCCCGGCCCCGGCATCCGCTTCCCGCGTCCGGTCTCCTGCACGGGGGCTCCCGCTTCCTGCGTCCGCTCCCCGCGCCCGGTCTCCCGCGGCGGCTTCCCGCATTACGCGTCGTGGTGCGGCATCCGACGCCCCGTTGTCCGAGCATCGGGACACAATGGCGGGGTGCGGTATCTGATCCTGGGCGTCACGGAGGCGCGAGACGAGCGTGGCGCGGCGCTGCCCCTCGGCGGTACGCGTCTGCGCGCCCTGCTGGCCGCCCTCGCTCTGCGGCCGGACCGCGCCGTACCCGTTGGCGAGCTCGTGGACGACGTCTGGGCGGACGAGCCCCCGGCGGACGCCACCGCCGCGCTCCAGGCCCTCGTCGGGCGGCTGCGCCGGGTGCTGGGCAAGGATGCGCTGACCAGCAGCCCCGGCGGCTACCGCCTCGCCGCCCGGCCGGACGACGTCGACCTGTACGTGTTCGAGCGGCTGGCCCGGCAGGGCGGGGCCGAGCTGGAGGCCGGCGCCTCGGCCGATGCCGCCCGCACCCTGCGTACCGCACTCGCCCTCTGGCGTGGCCCCGCCCTCGCCGACCTGCCCGACGGGGACCACGGCCACGCCCTTCGTCCGGAGGCCCACCGCCTCGCCACACTGGAGCGCCGGATCGAGGCCGACCTGCGCAGTGCGGTGCCCCAGGCGCAGCGGGCGGCCGGAACCGCGCCCGATCCCGATGCCGCCGCCGATGCCCATGCCGCCGCCGCCCCCGCCGCCCTCGTCGCCGAACTGACGGAGCTGACCGCCGCCCACCCGTACGACGAACGCTTCCGGGCCCAGCTCATCCGCGCCCTCCGCGCCGACGGCCGGCAGGCCGACGCGCTCGCCGCGTACGAGGACGCGCGCCGCACCCTCGCCGACGGCCTCGGAACCGACCCCGGGCCGGAACTGGCCGCCCTCCACCGCGAACTGCTCGCCCCCGCACCGGCCACTCCCGCCCCGACCGGCACGTTTCACGTGAAACCGCCCCGGGGCAACCTTCGCCCCCGGCTCACCTCCTTCGTGGGCCGTGAACCCGAGCTCCGTGCCATCCGGGACGACCTGATCCGGTCCCGGCTGGTCACGCTCACCGGCCCCGGAGGCTCGGGCAAGACCCGCCTCGCCGAGGAGTCCGCCGCGCGCGAGAGCCAGGCCGCCGCCGCTCCGCGAGACGTCTGGCTCGCCGAACTCGCTCCGGTGGAGGACCCCGACGCCGTCCCGGGAGCCGTGCTGTCCGCGCTCGGGCTGCGCGAGACGACGCTGCTGCGGGACAGCACCCACGACGGGCCCTTCCCCCGCGCCGACCCGGTCGACCTGCTCATCGACCGCCTCGGTTCGCGCGCCCGGCCCGTCCTCCTCATCCTCGACAACTGCGAGCACGTCATCGGGGCGGCCGCCGCGCTGGCCGAGACCCTGCTGACCCGCTGCCCACACCTGCGCGTCCTCGCGACCAGCCGCGAACCGCTCGGCGTCCCCGGCGAGTCCGTACGACCGGTCGACCCGCTGCCCGCCGACCCCGCCCACCGTCTGTTCACCGAGCGCGCCAGGGCCGTACGCCCTGGATTCGACCCCGAACACGAACCAGCGCATGATGCGGAAGCCGTAGCCGAAATCTGCCGCCGCCTGGACGGCCTTCCCCTCGCCATCGAACTCGCGGCTGCCCGACTGCGGTTGCTCGGGCCGCGTCAGATCGCGGACCGGCTCGACGACCGGTTCCGCCTGTTGACGGGCGGCAGCCGGACCGTGCTGCCCCGCCAGCAGACCCTGCGAGCTGTCGTCGACTGGTCCTGGGACCTCCTCGACGAGGACGAACGCACCGCCCTGCGCCAGGTCTCCGTCTTCGCGGGCGGCTGGGACCTGACCGCCGCCGAAGCCGTCATCAGCCCACCGGCCCGCCCCGGCCCGCACGCCTCCGCCGGCACCGCCGACCTGATCGGCGCCCTCGTCGACAAGTCCCTGGTCGTCGCCGCCCCGGCCGCGGACGGCACGATGCGCTATCGGCTCCTGGAGACCATTCACGAGTACGCCGTCGAGCGCATAGCCGAGACCCCGGAGATACGGGCCGCAGCCGGACGCGCGCACACCGCGTACTTCACCGCGCTCGTCGAGGAGGCCGAACCGCGTCTGCGCTCCGGAGACCAGCTCCCCTGGATCCAGCGCCTGGAGACGGACCTCGACAACATCCGCGCCGCCCTGCACCGCACCACGGACGCCGCCCTCCCCCGCGAACAGGACGCGACACGGCTGGTGCTGGGCCTGGCCTGGTTCTGGTGGCTGCGCAACTACCGCCCCGAGGGCCTCGCCTGGACCGTGAAGGTCCTGGCGCTCGGCCAGGACCCCGCAGACGACACGGACGCCCGGTACTGGGACCGGATGAACCTTCACATCCTGTGGTTCTTCTACGCGGCGGAGCGTGGGTCGACCGAGACGGACCAGGACGACGCGCGGCTCCACGCGTTCGTGAGCCGGGTGGCCGACGTGTTCGCCGCCTCCGGGCCGCGGGGCGCCCGGTTCCCCGGGCTGCTCTGGCCGATGACCTCGTTCCTCACCGGAACGGCGGAAGACGTACGGCGGAAGATCGACGCGGCTGTCGACAACGCCCGTGTCCACGGGGGCGAGTGGGAGTACGGAATCACCCTGATGTTCCGCACCCACATGATCGTCGACATGCCCGGTGGCATGCCAGGGATCGACGACGACCTCGCCGAACTGCGCGTGCTGAGCCGCCGCATCGGCGACCGCTGGATGCGCGCCCAGGTCGCGAGCGCCGCAGCGGAGGCGGGCATGATGCGTGGGCGCTACGACGAGGCACGTGCGGCCTATGAGGAGGCGCTGCTGCTCGCCCGCGAGGTCGGGGCACACGCCGAGGCCCCGTTCCTGCTCGCCC
Source organism: Streptomyces sp. NPDC050422 (assembly GCF_044458665.1). Classification (NCBI taxonomy): domain Bacteria; kingdom Bacillati; phylum Actinomycetota; class Actinomycetes; order Kitasatosporales; family Streptomycetaceae; genus Streptomyces; species Streptomyces sp. NPDC050422. The sequence continues at coordinate 10,190 of NZ_JBITIE010000002.1, read as the reverse complement.
GGCTCGCCGAACTCTCCTACCGCACGGGCGACCTTGCCGCCGCCGCCGAGGGGCTGGACCGCTCGGAGGCCGAGGCGGAGAGTCACCAGGTGCACGACGCCGCCGCGTACATCCATTACCTCCGGGCCACCATGGCGTTCCACCGCGGCGATGTGGCGGCCGCTCGGCACGCGCTCGTCGCCGCCCAGGGGGAGACCGGGCGTGGTGGCCCGCCTTCGCACTTCACCGTGGCGCTGGAGGGGCTGTCGGCCCGCATCTCCGTGGAGGAACCCGAGCCCGCGGGAGGCCCCGTCGCCGGGCTGCGCGGGCTGGCGGCGGCCCTGGTCGCGGCGAGGGACGCGCGGTGCGCCGAGATCGTCACCGGATACCTGGCGGACGGCGTGGTGACCGTGCTGCCGAAGGTGGGCGCTCACGCGGCAGCCGCGAGCGTCCTCGCCGCCGCCGAGGGCTGGCGGCTGTCCGGACCCAGGACCCCGGCCGAGCAGGCCGAGGTCGACGCGGCCGAGCAACTGGCCCGCAAGGAACTGGGTGCCGTCCGTTACGAGCAGGAGCGCGTCGCGGGCGTCGGGCTGACCATCGACGGAGTCATCACTCTGCTGGAGAGCGTCACCGCGGACCTGCCGTGACGACGGAGGCCGTACGGGAAGGCTCCCGGCCGATCGCTCAGCGGCAGCTGATGCGCGATTCGGCCCAGTCGGCGAGGGCCACGCCGCCGAACGGGGTCGTCGGCTCCACGACGAGCCGGATCCGCTCCTGACCCTCGATGCCGACGCTCACGGGCACGGCCGGGTCGTCACCGTTCATCACGGGGGACTGCCAGAGCCGTGCCCCGTCGCCGTTGAACACCGAGAACCGCACCGAGCCGAGCCCCATGGTCAGGTCGTCCACGCCGACCATCGCCTCGTAGCGCGTGCACGGGCGGTTCAGCTGGATGTAGACCGAGGAACGGCTGTGGACGGTCACCCCGTGCGCGTACTGAGTGCCGCCGATCGACATATCGGAACGCTGCCAGACCCAACTGCTCTCCTCGAGCACGACCTCGGGCCCGGTGTGGTCACCGAGCAGCGTGTAGTCCAGCTCGCTGACCTGGTACACCTCCGGGGCCGGTGCGGGCGGCGGCGGAGTCGGCGCCGGGGGCGTGGGCGTGGGCGGCGGAGGGGTGGGGGCCGGAGTGGGCTTCGGGGGCGGCGTCGGGGTGGGCGCCGGGGTGGGCGTCGGGGTGGGCGTCGGAGTGGATGTGGGCGTGGGTTCCGGCGGTGCGGGCGCCGGTGGCACGGGCGCGGGCGCTGGAGGCATCGGTGTCGGCTTCGGGGGTGTGGGAGTAGGCACGGCGGGCGCCACGACCGGGGGCCTGGCGACCGGCTTCGCCTCGGGGCGCGGCTGATCGTCGCCTACCAGCGCCCACACGAGCCCGGCCGCGGCCGCGACGGCGACCGCCGCCGCGATACCGGCCTTCGCCGGCGCACCGAGCCCCTCGGAAGCCGCGGCGCCCCCGGCAGAACCGGCGGACGAGCTTCCGCCGGTCGCCGCGGCGGCGGCTCCCGCACCGGCGGCACCGGCAGCGCCACCTGCCACGATCCCGGCGGCCTTGAGCGCGTATCCGGCGGCGAACCAGCCGATGACCGCGACCGGCAGCAGCGCGGGGATCCCGGCGTTGACATGGGCCAACTCGCCCGCCGCGAGCCGGCACTTCGCGCACTCGTCCAGATGTCCGCGCAGGCCGCGCTCGGCCCGCATCCGCAGGCCTCCGCGGGCGTACGCGCCGAGCCGGTCGGCGTAGCGCGCACAGTCGCCGCCGGAGGTGAGCGCCTGGCTCACATGGGCTTGCAGATAGGCCTGCTTGAGCCCTTCACGGGCGCGGCTGGCCAGCACCGACGTGGCGTTGGCCGTCAGTCCGAACAGCGGGGCGATGTCACTGGGCGACTCCTCCTCGACGGTGGTGTGCCACAGGACGGCCTGCCAGCGCTCCGGGAGACTGCGGAACGCCTGCATCGCCATCGTCTGCTCGGCCTCGTGCATCGCCATCACGTCGGCACCGAGATCGAGCGTGTCCGCGTCCGACACCTCCGAGGTGCGCGACGCCTGCGCCGCGAACACCGCGAAGTCGTCGACCAGGTGCTCTCGCTTCGCGGTCTTCGTCCATGCGGCGGCGACGTGCCGGACCGCCGTCATCAGATAGGCCCGCACGGCCTCCTCCGGACCCTTGCCGCCCCGTACCGCCTGCAGGGTCCTGGCGAAGACCTCAGCCGTCAGGTCGTCCGCGGTGTGCGCGTCCCGGCAGCAGGTACGCGCATAGCGGCGCACCGCATCGGAGTGGCGGCGGAACAACTCCTCGTACGCGAGGCCGTCGCCCTCCCGCATCTGCTGGATCAAGCGGGCGTCGGAGGGGGCGTCCCCCGCGGCCGTGCTGCGGGGCGCCCGCTGCATGGGCACCGCGGCCGCGGGATCGATCGCGTCCGTGCCGGTACCCGCCGGGTTCTCGACGGGAGCGGGCGGCCACGGTCCGGGCAGGACGGTACCGCCGCCCTCTTCCCCGGGCTCCGAGCGCCGGCGCCCGGCCTGGCTCGGCACCTGATGTCCGGGCGGTGCGCCCGCCTCCGTACCGCCGCCGGAGATGGACACACCGTCGAGCGGCTCTTCCTGCTGCCCGTCACCGCTCATCGCGGACGCCCCCGTATGCGCTTTCGGCCCGAATACCGGGCAAGCGTGCCACAGAGCGCAGGAACAGCGGCCCTTCAGCCCCGCCAACCACTCATCCGGGGAGTTTTCCCGAAGGCGAGCACTAGTCGACACCCATTCGGGGAAGGAGCAACTGGATGTGTTGACGGTGCAGTGGGGACGGAACGCGACGAGTCAGCCGGAAGCAGCCCACAAGGAAGCGGCCATCCGAACAGCCCCCAGCCGACCGTGCCCCATCCGGGCAGGGGCAGCAGCGCGGCTCGGCCCAGCCGGCCCGGACCTGCCGCGTCCCGCCTCTTCCTCTCCGACCCTCGCCCCCTGCGGCCTCCGGGCCGAGCTCACGCGGGGCGCGAGCGCAGTCCCTCCAACAGGATGTCCAGCAGCCGGGCCGAGGCCGCCGCCTGCTGGTCCGCGTCGGGAAGCGAGGGCGCCGCCGTCGCGATGACCAGCAGCACATCGGCCACCGTCACATCGCGGCGCAGCTCCCCGGAAGCCCGCGCCCGGTCGACCAGTCGTCCCACGACCTCCAGCAGATCGGCCGCCCCGGCACCGAGGTCCTCGCTCACGTCCGCCGGTCCGGAAGGGTGCTCGGCCACCCGCAGACCGGCCTGGACCGGAGCCTGACCGGTTTCCTGGCGCTGCTGGGGCACCCGGGGCTCGTCCCACGCGTCGCCCGGCGCCGCTTCCGAGGCCCGTACGGCACCCGCGTCGCCGACCACCGCTGACTCGTCGACCTCGACGCCGACCCGCAGTATCTGCGGAGGCAGCAACCGCCCGGCGCCCGAGGCCACCGACGTCCGCAGGAAGCGCGACAGCGCCGACCACGGCTCCTCCTCCTGACCCAGCGCGGAACGGGCCTGGTCGGTCAGCCGCGCGGTCTCCTCCTCGGCTATCCGGCGCACCAGCACGTCCTTGCTGGGGAAGCGCCGGTACACCGTGCCGACACCGACCCTGGCGCGGCGCGCCACGTCCTCCATCGGAGCGCCGTACCCCAGCTCGCCGAACACCTCGCGCGCGGCCCGCAACACGTGTTCCAGATTGCGCTGCGCGTCCACACGCAGCGGTGCCGAGCGCCCGTGCGTGCCGGCTCCGCCGGCCCGGTCGCCCAGCGTGCTCACGGTCCCCGACGCCGCGGTGGTCCCGCCGGCCCCGACACCGCTCACTGTGCCGACTGCCCCGATCCGTCCGTTTCCTTCGGACGTGACCGCAGCAGTCGGCCAATGCGATTCCTGAATATGCATAACTGTTCCCCCGGTTATGACGTCTCCCCCCGGAGACTCCCGCCGTGTCAGTCAGGGGTGGATCGATGGTCACCGTCCGACACCCCGACGACATACGAACATAGTTGAGCCAGGGTCAATTCAGAAGGGGGCAGCCCGCCGGGAGCGCCGTCCGCGCGGAGCACGGACCGGCCGGTCACCCACCGGCACCCCTCCCACAGCCCTCTCCATAACCTCTGACCTGCGGGACTTCCGTATATACGGCACGGTCGCCCACCGCGGCCCCTACAGAACCTCCGGTCACACAATTTGCCGAGGCTGTGGACAAACTCCTGCGCACGTTGCGTCATGGGGTGGTGATGGCTTCAGATTCTGGGGGAACACCCCCCGGCCCCCCGCCGGGTGTGCGCATTCTCGTCGTCGGTGGGGGCTATGTCGGGATGTACACAGCGCTGCGTCTCCAACGGAAGCTGAAGCAGAGACTGAGAAGCGGTGAGGCGGAGATCGTCGTCCTCACCCCCGACCCCTATATGACGTATCAGCCGTTCCTCCCCGAGGCCGCCGCCGGTTCCATCTCGCCGCGCCATGTCGTCGTGCCACTGCGCAGGGTCCTGGCGCACTGCACCATCGTCGTCGGAGAGGCCCGCCGCATCGATCACGCCAAGCGCACCGCCACCGTCACCACCCTCGCCACGGGCGAGGACGGAACCGGCGCCGTCGAGATCCCGTACGACGAGCTCGTCCTCGCCCCCGGATCCGTCTCGCGCACCCTCCCGGTCCCCGGCCTCGCCGAGCACGGCGTCGGCTTCAAGACCATCGAGGAGGCCATCGGGCTGCGCAACCACGTGATCGAGCAGATGGACATCGCGTCCGCCACCCGCGACCCCGCCATCCGCGACGCCGCCCTCACCTTCGTCTTCGTCGGCGGCGGCTACGCGGGAGTGGAGGCGCTCGCCGAGCTGGAGGACATGGCCCGCTACACCTCGCGGTACTACCACAACATCAAGGCCGAGGACCTGAAGTGGATCCTCGTCGAAGCCACCGGCCGCATCCTCCCCGAGGTCGGGGAGTCGATGGGCAGGTACGCGGTCCGGGAACTGCGCGGCCGCAACATCGACGTACGCCTCGACACCCGCCTGGAGTCCTGCGAGGACCGGATCGCCGTGCTCAGCGACGGCTCCCGCTTCCCGACCCGCACGCTCGTGTGGACCGCCGGAGTGAAGCCCGCCCCGCTGCTCGCCGCCACCGACCTCCCCCTGAACGCACGCGGCAGGCTCGTCTGCACCGCCCGGCTCACCGTCGAGGCGACCGACCACGCCTGGGCCGCCGGCGACGCCGCCGCCGTCCCCGACCTGACCGCAACCGAACCGGGCAAGGAGACGGCCCCCAACGCCCAGCACGCGGTCCGCCAGGCCAAGGTCCTCGCCGACAACCTCGTCGCGGCGATCGACGGCCGCCCGCTCAAGGAGTACCGCCACAGCTACGCCGGATCCGTCGCCTCCCTGGGCCTCCACAAGGGCGTCGCGCACGTCTACGGACGTCGGCTCAAGGGGTATCCGGCCTGGCTGATGCACCGTATGTACCACCTGAGCCGCGTCCCGACGTTCAACCGGAAGGCCAAGGTCCTGGCCGAATGGACCCTCGCCGGACTCTTCAAGCGCGAGATCGTCTCCCTGGGCTCACTGGAGCACCCCCGGGCCGAGTTCGAGATCGCCGCAGGCAGACGCCCCGGCCCGGACGACGGCGACTGTCAGTAGGGTCCGACACACTGGACGTGTGACCATAGGTGGGCTCACATCTGCACAGAGTGACCCGGCCGGCAGCGACCGACAGTGACCATCGAGGAAGACCGTCCCAGGGGCAACAGACCGCCACCGCATACTTGTGACGCCCCGGCAGAGGAAGCAGCCCGCCCGAGCGGACCAGACCGACACACGAGGCAATGGATTCCGTGAACTTCACGCGTTGGAGCGCCCGCCTACCCGGTACGCAGCGTCGAGCCGCCCGGGAGGACCGCAGTCCCGTACCGGCGGCCCGCGCCGAGTACGACCGGGCCGACACCGGAGCGGGCCCTCCGGACGGCGCTCCCGACGGCCCCGGCACCCCGCCCGCCGCCGCACCCGCCCTGGAAAACCTCTCCGCCCGCGACATCCTCGGCCGGCTGCCCGCCCTCGTCGCCCTGGTGCACGGACCCGACCACCGCATCGAGTACGTCAACGACGCCTACGAGGCGGCGTTCGGCCCCCGCCCCTGCGGTGCCCCCGCGGCCGAGGCGATGCCCGAGCTCACCGAGCTCAGCCTGCTCCCCCTGATGGACCAGGTCCTGCGCAGCGGCACGCCGCGCACGGTCAAGTCCCGCAAGGCCGGCAGCGGCAACTCGTACACGGTCACCTGCACCCCCGTGCGGCGCGACATGGCCCAGGGACACGAGGGCGGCGTTCTCGTGTACGCCGCGGACGTCACCGACCACGCCGAAGCGGCCGAGCGGCTGCGCACCAGCGAGAGCCGGCACCGTGAAACGGCCGTCACCCTTCAGCGCTCGCTGCTCCCGCAGGAGCTGGAACAGCCCGACGACCTGCGGATCGCCGCCACCTACCAGCCGGGCGGCACGGACGCCGCGGTCGGCGGCGACTGGTACGACGTCATCACCCTCGGCGCGGGCCGCACCGCACTCGTCATCGGGGACGTGATGGGCCGCGGGGTACGCGCCGCCGCGGTGATGGGCCAGCTGCGCACCGCAGTACGCGCCTACGCCCGTCTCGACCTCCCCCCGCACGAGGTGCTCCAGCTACTCGACGGACTCGCGGCGGAGATCGACGCCAGCCAGATCGCGACCTGCGCCTACGCCGTCCACGACCCCAACGAGGGCCTGCTCGTCTACTCCTCCGCAGGCCACCTCCCGATCCTCGTGCGCGACGAGGACGGCACGGTCCACCGCGCCGAGGACCCGACCGGCCCCCCGCTCGGCACCGGCGGCTGGATCCACACCTCGGGCACGATCGCGCTGCCGCCCGGCTCCACCGCCGTCCTCTATACGGACGGCCTGGTCGAGCGCCGCAGCGAGGACATCGACGTGGGCGTCGCCGCGCTGGAGCGGGCACTGTCCGGCGCGAAGGGGGCGCCACAGGTGGTCTGCGACCGCCTGATGCGTTCTCTCAACATCACCGCGGAACATGACGACGACGTAGCGGTACTGGTGGTCCAGCACCCCGCCCGCACAGGAGCGACGGCGGAGCTGTTCCACAACGCCTCGCTCGATCTGCTCGGCGGCATCGAGGCGGCCCCGCGCGCCCGCGCCTTCGCGACAGGCGTGCTGACGTCGTGGCGCTTCCCGATGGAACTGTGCGACCTGGGTGTCCTCGCCGCCGGTGAGCTGGTGGCCAACTCCCTGCAGCACGGGACGCCGCCGATGCGCCTGGGCCTGCGGCGCACGGACCGCAGGCTGATCATCGAGGTGACCGACGGCGACGACCACCTGCCGCGTCGGCGCCGCGCCGCACCGGGGGACGAGGCGGGCCGGGGCATCTCCATCGTCGCGTCGATCGCCACGTCGTGGGGCAGTCGCCGCACACCCGGCGGCGGCAAGGCGGTCTGGTGCGAGTTCGCCCTGCCGCAGTAGCGGACCGGAGCCGGCCCGTCAGTGCCCGGCGGCGACCGCCGCCGGCCCCTCGGCCGAAGCGTTCTCCGGCAACGACACGGCCACCACCCGCGACGGCACGGCCGCGAGCGAAGGCTGGTCCTGTACGGGGGTGAGCCGTCGGCCGAGCCGCAGCGCGAGCACCGTGATGCCCAGCGAGAACAGGACGAACGTCACGATGTACGGCCCGTGCAGCGAGGCCCCCATCGGACCACCCACGGCAGGGCCGACCGCCAGCGCCAGCTGCTTGCAGAGCGCGAACGCGGAGTTGTACTGACCGACCATCGACTCCGGCGCCAGGTCGGCGACCAGCGGCGCGACGGTCGGCGACAGCATCGCCTCGCCGAGCCCGAACAGCGCGTACGTGGAGATCATCGCGGCGGTCGCCATGGTCTGGCTGCCGTGCCCGAGACCCGCGTAGCCCGCCACGATCCAGGCGAACGCCCAGATCAGGCCGACCGAGGCGATGACCCGGCTGCGCTTGCGACGCTCCACCATGCGCAGCACCACGAACTGGGCCACCACGATGACGGCGGTGTTGGCGGCCAGGGCGATCCCGAGCGTCGAGGGCTGGATCCCGGCGGCCTCGGTGCCGTACGCCGCGAGGCCGGACTCGAACTGTCCGTAGCAGGCGAAGAACACCACGAAGCCCAGCACGCACAGCTGCACCATGGCCCGGTGCGAGAGCAGCACCCGCAGCCCACCGCGCGGAGCGGACCCGTCGGCCGTCGCTTCCTTCACGGCGGCAGGGGTACGCGGCATCCGCACGGTCGCCGCGATGGCACCGAGCACGAGGAACATCACCGCTTCGATCAGGAACAGCATCGTGAAGGACGAGGCCCGGCTCGTGTCCACGATCAGCCCACCGACCAGACCACCGATGCCGAGCCCCAGGTTCTGCAGGAAGAACTGCATCGCGAAGGCGCGGGTGCGGGTGGACGTATCGGAGCATCGGACGAGCATCGTGGCGAGCGCCGGCTGCATGACGGCGGTACCCGCGCCGAGCACCGCTGCCGACAGGACGGCGGCGGTGACGCCCGAGGAGTACCCCAGCGCTGCGGCGCCCAGGGAGGCGACGACCGAGGCGATGACCAGGACGGGCAGCGGCCCGCGCCGGTCGATGGCCCGGCCGGTGAACGGTAGGACGGCGAGCGCTGCCATGGCGAAGACCGCCAGTACGACTCCCGCCGTACCGGCACCCAGATCCCGCACCTGCGCCACGTAGACGTACAGATACGGAACGGTGAAGCCCAGCCCGAACGCGCTCAGCGCGCTCCCCAGCTGGATCCGCCGCAGTGCTGCACCCATTTCCCTGGTCACACTCACCTACCTCAAGGTCTCGGAACCACGTCATCGAACGACGTGAACGACTCGAACCCGAAGACTTTAGCACTAAAGTTAGAACGTCAACAATACAGACCGAAGGACTTCGACGGCTACGAAGGGCGTGCCATACTGCCCGCCATGTCTGACACCACCGAGCCCGAGCTCCAGGAGCCGAGCCTCGACGAGCAGATCGCCGCCTACCAGCGCGAGTTCCGCGACCTGGACCCACAGGTCGAGCAGGTCGTCTCGGCCCTGGGGAGGCTGAACCGCCGGATGAACGTGGCGTACGGCCGGCAGGTCGCCGCCCTGGGGATCAGCAACGCCGAGTGGGAGGTCCTCAAGACCCTCGTCCTGTCCGGCGCCCCCTACCGGCTGGGCCCCGGAGAGCTGGCCAAGCGACTCGGTCTCACCCCGGCCGCGATGACGCACCGCATCGACCGCATGGCGGGCGAGGGACTCGTGACCCGCGACCGCGACGAGAACAACCGGGTGCGGGTCATCGTCGAACTGACGGACGAGGGTCGCACGAAGTGGCTCGAGGCGATGCGGATGGCCACACACTTCGAGGAGGACCTGCTCCAGGACCTCTCGGGCGACGAACGTGGAGTCCTCGGCGAGATGCTGATCCGCCTCCTGCGCCGCGTCGAGCACGCCCAGCCGGACGCCGGCGGCCGCCTCACCGACCTGGGGTGAAACTGCCTGCCGCAGACCCTGCGGGAGTGGCCGCAAGAGGGGGTTGACACGACCCGCCGGGATCCGTAAGGTTCTTCGAGTTGTCCCCGAGCCGGAACGGTTCTTGGACAACAATCCGCCGCGAATGCGGCAACCCACTCTCCACACGATCTCCCACTCGGGATCAATTTCGGCATGCCGAAATTGATGTACGAAGACTCGATTATGAGTCGCCGGGAAAATTCGCTAGAGTTTGGACGTCGGAACGGCCCAACAGCCGGAAAGACAAAACCCGCTGACTGGGAATCAGGCCCGAAAGGATCTGATAGAGTCGGAAACGCAAGACCGAAGGGAAGCGCCCGGAGGAAAGCCCCAGAAAATGTTCTGCGGGTGAGTACAAAGGAAGCGTCCGTTCCTTGAGAACTCAACAGCGTGCCAAAAGTCAACGCCATATTTGTTGATACCCCGACCTGTTTCGGCAGGTTCGAGGTTCCTTTGAAAAGTCCTAACGGGTCTCTGGCCTGGTAGGCAATGCACACAGCGAGGATTCAGTGGACGACTGGTCATATTCCGACTCGGTCGTTCCGCTCTCGTGGTGTCTACCCGATTACGGGAAAACATTCACGGAGAGTTTGATCCTGGCTCAGGACGAACGC